>DATHEQ010000223.1:0-20026 GCA_035318505.1 Polyangiaceae bacterium
GAACGTTTTCGAATTGTCGCCGCCGCAACCGAACAACACGAAAAGCAAAGACAAAGCCGACCAGTGCCTAAAGAGACGCATTGCAACCTCAAAGAATATAGAAGGGGTCAAGGAGGCGCGTAAAAATCACCTCCGGACGCACCAGCGCGCCTTTCCGCTGATTATGAACTGAAAAGCCTGATTTGGGTAGAGGAGCCACGGACGCCGGCCGTTTGGCCATACCAGACCGCGACGTCAGATCGCTTCGAAGTAGCGACGCAGCTCCCAATCGGTAACGGCGCGTTCGAACTGACGAATCTCCCACTGTCGCGTGCGTACGTAGTGATCGACGAACGGGCTGCCCAAGATTTCGCGCGCGACCGCGCTCGCGTCGAGAAGCTTGGTCGCCTCCTCGAGCGTGCGCGGTAAAGCTTTGTGCACCTTGCCGGCGACGCCAGCATCGCCGCTGGCCGGTGGCGGCGGCGTGAGCTCACGAGCGATACCGTGCAGACCGGCGGCGAGACACGTCGCCATGGCGATGTACGGATTGATGTCGGCAGCGGTCTGTCGGTATTCGACGCGGGTCGATTGGGGATCGCCCGCACCGATGACGCGGATCGCGCACGTGCGATTCTCGAATCCCCAGCTCGCCGTGAGGGGAGCCCAAACGCCGGGAACGTAGCGCTTATAACTATTGATGGTGGGCGAAAAAAGGGCGGTGAGCTCGGGCATGAGCTCGATCTGGCCCGCCAAGTAGTGACGCATCGTTTTCGACAATCCATTGGGATCGTCCGACGCCGCGAAGACGTTGCTGCCGCCTTGCCAAAGGCTCTGGTGGATGTGCCCCGACGCGCCCGGCAGATCGGCGTTCCACTTGGCCATGAAAGTAACGGCGAGACCGTGCTCGAAGGCAACCTGCTTCATGGCGGTCTTGAAAAGAGCCGCTTTGTCGGCAGCCCGCAGGCAATCGTCGTAACGGATCGCCACTTCGTAGACGCCGGGACCGGTCTCGGTGTGCAGCGCTTCGATCTCGATGTCGAACGCGCGCATGCCGTCGAGAATGGCGCGCATGAGCGGGCCATTTTGCCCCTCGCGCACCCAGGAGTATCCGAACATCCCCGGGGAGAGCGATTCCAAATTCTGGAAGCCCTTGGCGTGGAGAGAAGCGGGCGTCTCGCGGAAGAGAAAAAACTCGTACTCGACGGAGAACTTGGCGCCGTAGCCCATCGCTTCGGCGCGCGCGAGGACGGTGCGCAAAAGCGAGCGCGGGCAAGCGGCGTGCGGTCTTCCGTGCTCGTCGCGAAAGTCGGCGAGGATGGCCACCGTGCCCGGTTCCCAAGGAATGGGACGCAGGGTCGACGGATCGAGCACGGCGTGCGCGTCGGGATAGCCCGTGTGCCAACCGGTGACCTGGGCGTTGTCGTAAAGGACGTCGCCGATGTCCCATCCGAAGATGACATCGCAAAATCCGAAACCGCCTTCCAGCGCCGACTTCAGCTTGTCGATGGAGACGTACTTGCCGCGGAGCACGCCGTCGATGTCGAACCCTCCTACCTTGGCGCGGGTGATGCCTCGGTCCTCGAGGTCTTTCAGTAGCTGCTGCGCATCGGTCATGGCTAGCCAACCTCGAGCGGCGAAAAGATCCGAAGGCGCCCTCTCGGGCTACGTCGGAACCCAGATGGTCTTCGTCTGCGTGTAGTGCTCCAGCGCGTGGATGCCCATCTCGCGGCCCCAGCCCGACTGTTTCATTCCGCCGAACGGCGACGCGCTGTCGAAGCCGTTCCACATGTTGATCCACACCGTGCCGGCGCTGACGGCGCGCGCCAATCGATGGGCCCGCCCCACGTCCTTGGTGAAGACGGCGGCGACGAGACCGTAGGTGGTGCCGTTGGCGAGGGCGACCGCTTCGTCGTCATCGCCCGCCGTGAGCACCGCCAGCACCGGGCCGAAGATTTCTTCTTGGGCGATGGTCATGGTGGGTTTGACGTCGTCGAAGACGGTGGGCTTGACGAAGTAGCCTTTGCTCTTGGCGCCTTCGATATCGCGCTCACCGCCGGCCACCAATTTGGCGCCTTCTTTTTTGCCGATCTCGATGTAGCGCAAAATGGTGTCGAGCTGGCGCGCGGAGACTTGTGCCCCCATCATCGTCGATGAATCGAGAGGGTCGCCCACTTTCATGGCGCGTGCTTTCTCGGCCACCTTTTCGACGAACTGGTCTTTCACTTTGCGGTGGGCAATGACCCGGCTCGAGGCGGAGCAAACCTCGCCCTTGTTGGCGAAGATGCCCCAAAAACATGCTTTAACCGCGGCATCGACGTCACCGTCGTCGAGAATGACGAGCGGCGATTTGCCGCCGAGCTCGAGAGAGAGCTTCTTCAAGTTGGTATCGGCCGAAGCGTGGAGCAGCCGGCGCGCGGTGCGAATGCTTCCGGTGAAAGCGATCTTGTCGACATCGGGGTGCCGCGCCAACGCTTCGCCCGCGGGATCGCCGTAACCGGGCACCACGTTGAGCACGCCGTCGGGCAGCCCCGCTTCCTTGCAGATGTCGCCGAGAACGAGTGCCGTCAGCGGCGTGTACTCGCTCGGCTTCAGCACCACGGTGTTGCCGGCGGCGAGCGCGGGGGCGACTTTCCAGCACGCCATCAAGAGCGGGTAATTCCAGGGGACGATCAATCCGCATACGCCGACCGGTTCGCGCAGCGTGTAGCAGAGATAGTCGCCGTCGACGGGGATGGTCTCGCCGTGGATCTTGGTCACGAAACCGCCGTAGTAGCGGAAAATATCGGACGAAGGCGCGACGTCCCCCTTGCCTTCGCGCAGCGTTTTGCCGTTGTTGAGCGACTCGATCCACCCCAGTTCTTCGGTGTGCTTGTCGAGCGTGTCGGCGATCGACCATAGGACCTGGCTTCGCTTGGAGGCGGGCATTTTGCGCCACACGGGATCGCCGAAAGCGCGGCGCGCCGCGCGGACGGCGCGGTCGATGTCCTCGCCGCCCGCGGCAGCGACCTGGGCCAGCGCCGAACCATCGGCGGGGTTGATGAGCTCCAGCGTCTTTCCTTCCGCGGCGGGAACCTTCTTGCCGTCGATGAAGAGCGGCACCACCCCGGTGAATCGCTTGCGAACTTCGGTCGCGTCCATGAGTCGGCCGAGTCTAGCAATCCCGCCGCCGGTTTGACCAGGGGGCTCACGGACGGGCACGAGGCGTCGCTATTTTCTGCGCGCCAAGGCCTCCCCAATTACCGTCACGGGGTCGAAGGGTTTTTGCAAGCAACGATTGGGCACCCCCGAGATGAAGGCGCGGACTTCCTGCGAATAGACGCCGCCCGTCATAAACAACACCTTGTCGGCGGCTTCGGGCTGGCGGACCGAAAACTCGGCCAAAAACTCCATTCCACTCATCTCCGGCATCATGAGATCGCAGAAGATGAAATCGAACTTCCTATCGTGGGCGAGCACATTGAGCGCCTCCGCTCCGCTCGAAACGACGCGCACGTCGAAGTCGCGCGCGAGCGTCATGCGGAAGGCGTTTCCGAGCACCTTGTCGTCGTCGATGACGAGCACGCGCGCCGGCCGAACCGACGGACCAACGGCGTAGCGTTTGGAAGACACCGGCGGAGGACCGGCAGCGGGAAGGAGCTTGACGACGAAGGTGCTCCCTTCACCGAGCTGACTTTCGGCGTCGATCTCGCCTCCGTACGACACGACGATGTTGCGGCATACGGCTAGCCCGAGGCCGGTGCCGACGCCGACCGGTTTGGTCGTGAAGAATGGCTCGAAAATGCGGGGCAGGATAGCGGGGTCGATGCCGGGACCGTTGTCGCGCACCTCGATGACGACCCGACCGCTCGGATCGACGGCGGTGCTGATGCGAATATCGCAGGCGCCGGGTCGGTCATCTTCGGGGAACGCCTGAGCGGCGTTGACGAGCAGGTTCAAAAACACCTGGGCGAGCCGCGGCTCGCTGGCCATGACCCAGGGGACTGCCGCGAAGTCCGTGACCACGGAGGCGCGGTGACGCGTGTCGTTCGACGACATGCGAATCGCCGAACGGAGCACGTCGTGCACGTCGACGGCCGTAAGCTCGCAATCATCGACGCGGGCGAACGTCCGAAGATCGCGCGCAATGAGCCGCATGCGCTCGATCCCGTCGCGGATGTTTTCGAACGGCTCGCGCGCTTTTTCGAGCTCGCACAGGAGCTGCGTCACTTCGGCGTCACCTGGATAACGGGCGGCGAGCACCCCTCGGAGCTCTATCAGCGGATGGCTGTCGCGCATGAGCAGCTCGAGACACGCGATGACGTAGCTGAGCGGGTTATTGATCTCGTGAGCGACGCTGGCGGCAATGGTGCCGACCGCGACCATGCGTTCGGCAGAGAGCAAGGTGGCCTGCATGCGGCGCCGCTCGGTGACGTCGGTCGCGACGCCGAGAACACCCCCTTCGGGGCCGGCAATGGGCGCGTACCAGGTCTCGAAGACGAGCGATTCGAGCTCGATCAACTCAGTGAACGAGTCGCCAGCGAGCGCGCGCATCACGTTGCGAAGGACGGTGGGATGGTGGCGATAGAGATCGAAAACGGACCGTCCCACGAGCTCGGCGGATGACATCCGCAGCTGCGACAGCGCTCTCCCCTCGGCGAGCGTGAAGACACCTGCGCGATCGAGCGCAAAGATGAGCAAGGGCGCGTGATTCACCGCGTCACGAAGCCGCGCGTGCAAGACGGCGACTTGCTCGTGCTTGTTCAGTGCTTCACGTAGGGACGCGATTTCGGCGGCCGCGTCGATCTTCGCCGTCGATCGATCGCGCGAACCCGGGGGAACAGGGCTCATGCTTGGCTCATCGATCACACAGGCGCGAGTGCAGCGGCGACTTTCGCAAGAGCGCGAAGATCATGGACGTCGCCGGCCAGCGCAGGCACATCGACGCGGATCGGACGTTCCGCTCCGTCGTTCAAACCCGCTAGCGCGGCAAGGTTGCGGCGGTCGAGCTCGCCTTCGCGCGTCTCGTCGTCGAACGCACGCAAGACGCGCATTTCAGCGTCGGCGGCAAGTTGCACACCGCGCCGGTCGAGCTCGACGCGCACCGCTTCGGCGCTGGGGCGCTGGGCGTAAACGGGGCGGACGCGATTGACGACCACCGCGTCGCGCGGCATCGAAAGCTCGCGCAGGCGATCCGCGAAGTACTGTATCTCACGAATGCTGAGTGGGTCGGGCGAGGTCACGAGAACGTAGGCGACATCCGGACCCCGGAGCGCTTGGCGAACCTCGTCGGCGCGGGCCCGAAAGCCGCCGAGCATCTCGTTGAGCAGCACGATGAGCTCCGCCAATGCTTCGAGAAAACCCGTCCCGGTGAGGCGACCCATCCCCCGGAGCGCGGCCGCGGCGCCGCGCGCGAGCAGATTGACGCTGAGCTTCCCCGTTCCTTCGAATGCCGCCACGAGCCAGCGAAAAACCGGACTGTCGAGCGCCTCGATCATGCGCTCGGGTGCGTCGAGGAAGTCGAGCGCATTGGCGGTGGGGGGTGTGTCGATGACGATGACGTCCCACCGTGGATCGCCGCGGAGCGCGTAGAGCTTTTCCATGGCCATGTACTCGGCGGTGCCGGCCAGCGACGTCGAGATGTAACGGTAGAGCGTGTTGCGCAAAATGCGATCGCGCACCTCGGGCGATGACGCGTAGCGGGTGACCAGCTCGTCGAACGTGCCCTTCGGGTCGAGCATCATCACCGTGAGCGAGCCGCCGATTTCGAGACCCGCTGCCTCGAACCGGGCCCGTTCGACGTGCTGCGCCTCGTGCTTCATCTCGGAGAGACCGAGGCTCTCGGCCAGCCTTCGCGCCGGATCGACGGTGAGACAGAGCGTCCGCTTGCCCTGGGCCGCCGCGGCGAGACCGACCGCTGCCGCCGTCGTCGTCTTGCCCACGCCGCCGCAGCCGACACAGAGGATGACACGACGCGAAGCGATCAGCGGTCCGAGTGACACCGCCCTTTTCCTACCCCGCCCAGCTCGGCGGGAAAACGGAAATTTGGCCCGTCGGGCCGACCTTCCGCAAACTTTCACAAAACCATGCGAGATCAAGGCCAGGCAGAACGACGCACGCGGCGAAGCGACGACACGATGATGGCACTCCATTACCAGCTTGCGTTCGCGCGCTTCGCGGGCGATTTCGAGGCGCTCGTCCTCGCCGACGCGGCTGGCTGTTTGGTGGCAGGGGCCGGATCATGGGCCACCTGCGAAATGCTGGCCGCTTTCGCCCCGCTTTTGGTCGGACGCCGCCCGGAAAGCCGGGATGGCGCCGCGCGCCCCTCCGACGTCGAGATCCGCCGGGTCATGATCGACGATAGCGAAGTCTTTCTCTGTGCGCGCGGAGGAGGCCAGGCACGCGTTCCCTCCATCACGCGCGCCGCGTCCGGTTGTCGTCGCATTCTCGGCGGGGAAGCCTGAGCGCCGCCGACGGCGATACATGAATTCGGCGGTGCGGAATGGCGAGAGCCGATTTAGTGTACGCGCCATGAATCGACGCTCTGTCCTCGCCATGGGGGTGGCCACCGGTGCCTCGTGCGCGGTCCAGTTGACGGGGTGCGCCCGTGCCAATGCAGGGCGGTCTGCGGCGCCGGGCGCCCCCGCGCAGCCCAGCCCCCATAGCGAGCTCGAGGAAGCGACGATCGCCGAGCTCGCCGAGAAATTGCAGCGACGCGAGCTCACCTCCGTCGATCTCGTCGATCGCTACTTGGCGCGAATCGGGGCGCTCGATCGGTCGGGGCCATTCCTCGGTAGCGTACTCGAGCTCGATCCCGATGCGCGCAGCGTCGCCACCAGGCTGGACGAGGAGCGGCGTACGCGAGGGCCGCGCAGCCCATTGCACGGCATTCCGATGCTCATCAAGGACAACATCGACACCGTCGGCCGCACCCGCACGACGGCTGGATCGCTGGCGCTCGTGGGCTCGCCACCAGCGCAGGACGCAGAAATCGTAGCGCGGCTCCGACGCGCCGGAGCGGTGCTGCTCGGGAAGGCGAATCTGAGTGAGTGGGCGAACATTCGCTGCTTGCGCTCGACGAGCGGTTGGAGCGCCACCGGCGGCCTCACGCGCAACCCCTACGCGCTCGATCGCAACCCGAGCGGGTCGAGCTCGGGCTCGGCAGTCGCCGTCGCGGCGAACCTCGCCACCTTCGCGATCGGAACCGAGACGGACGGCTCGATCCTAAGCCCTGCTTCGATTTCGGGGATCGTCGGTCTGAAACCGACGGTCGGCCTCGTGAGCCGGTCCGGCATCGTCCCCATCTCTCACTCTCAGGATACCGCCGGGCCCATGACGCGTTCGGTGGCCGACGCCGCCATCGTTCTCAGCGTGCTGGCGGGCGCGGATCCTCGCGACGCCGCCACCGCCGTGCTCGGCGGGCGCAGCATGCCCGACTACGTGGCTTCCCTTCGCACCGACGGCGCGCGCGGCAAACGCATCGGCGTGGTGCGGAGCTTCAAGTACATTCCGCGCGCGGCCGTGGCCATCTTCGACGCCGCGGTCGAAGAGCTCCGCCGCCTCGATGCCGTCGTCGTCGATCCCATCGACATCGGTCCCGTCTCCAAGCTCGACGAGCCGGATCTCGAGGTGATGCTCTACGAGCTCAAAGCCGACATGGCCGTCTACCTCGCCACCCGCCCCGGCATCGCCGTGAAAACTCTCGACGACCTGGTGCGCTTCAACCGCGAGCACGCGGCCGAGGAGCTGCGCTACTTCGGCCAGGATCTGTTCGAGCAAGCTGCCAAGAAAGGCGGGCTCGATAGCCCCGCTTACCTCGAAGCAGCCGCGTCCTGCCGCCGTATTTCGCGCGACGAGGGGATCGACCCCGCGCTCCGCAACTATCGGCTGGACGCGCTCGTCGCTCCCACCGGCGGTCCAGCGTGGCTCACCGACCTCGTCAACGGTGACGGCGTCAGCGGCAGCAGCGCGGGCCCCGCCGCCATCGCCGGTTATCCGAGTATCACCGTCCCGGCGGGCTCGGTTCATGGGCTTCCCGTCGGGATCTCGTTCTTCGGCGCTGCTTTCAGCGAGCCCATGCTTCTCGCCCTCGCCTATGCGTACGAGCAGAGGACGCGGCATCGCACGAAGCCGCGTTTTCTTCCGACCGTCGAAGGACTGTAGCGGCTCGCCGCGTCTTTTAGTTGGTGAGCACCGTGCCGACCGCGCCCGGGCTCGTCACGGCCCGCGCGAGATCACCGGCACGCAGCTTGCCCACGACGAGCACCGATCGTACGCCTTGTTCGAGCGCCCCAAAGCCCTCGGTGAGCTTCGGGATCATGCCGCCCCGAATGCGACCCGCGGCAATGGCCTGCTTGGCATCGGCTTGCGTAAGGCGCTCGATTCGCGTCGATGGGTCGCTGGGATCGGAAAGCACGGCAGCCACGTCGGTGACGAGAACGAGCGCTTCCGCATCGAGCGCGCGAGCCATATGACTGGCCACCGCGTCGGCATTGATGTTGTAAACGGCGCCGCGCTCGTCGGCGGCGAGGCAGGCCACGACGGGAATGTGCCCAGCACCGAGCAGAAGGGCGAGCAAGCTTTCGTTGACGCCGACGACGTCGCCCACGCAACCGAAGTCGATCGGCGTATCTCCGCCCCCCGCGACGACGACCGGCGGGCGCTTGTTCGCGCGAACGACCAGCGCACTTGCGCCGTGCAGTCCCACCGGCGAGCCTCCTGCGGCGACGAGGGCGGCGCACAGATCGACGTTGACCGCGCCCGCCACGCTCATCTTCAATGCTTCGAGCGCCGCGGCATCGGTAACGCGGCGACCGGCGACGATGGTCGGCTCTTGCCCGAGCCTACGCTGCAACTCCGTCACCTGCGGCCCGCCGCCGTGAACGACCACGATGGCGTGCCCCCCTTTTTGCAAAGCGACGAGGTCACGCGCGAGCAACGGCAGTTCGTGAGAACGAACGATTTCGCCGCCCAGCTTGACGACCACGCAGCGGCTCAGGGCCACGGACCGCTGTCCTCGAGCGTCGTTCGCTCGTCGAGACCGAGCATGAGATTCATGGACTGAATCGCTTGCCCTGCGCCGCCCTTGATGAGGTTGTCGGTGACGGAGAAAATCGTCACCAGCCGGCGACCACCGGACGCAGGCCCGACCTGCGCCGCGACTTCGGCGTAATTGGAGCCGGCAACCGCGGCCACCTCGGGGAGCCGCTTGGCCGGCGTGCGCACGAAAGGTTCGTTGGCGTAGGCCTCGGCGTAAAGCGTCCGCACTTTGTCGGCGCTGACCGATTCCGGCACGTGCGCAAAGCAAGTCGCGAAGATGCCGCGCACGAGCGGAGCGGAAATCGGCACGAAGCGTATGCGCGCGCCAGGTGCGCCCGCAGCGGCGAGCGTTTCTTCGATCTCGGGGACGTGCTGGTGCTCGAGGGGCTTGTACGTGCGCAAGTTGCCGGCGCGCACGGGATGGTGTGTCCCGGCGCTCGGCGCAATGCCCGAACCGCTCGAACCCGTAATGCCCACGGTCTCCACGTCGCCGTCGAGAAGGCCGGCGCGCGCGAGCGGCAAAAGAGCGAGCTCGATCGTCGTCGCGAAGCACCCCGGCGAGGCAACCCATTTCGCTTGACGGATGCGCTCTCGATTCTGCTCCGGCAAACCATAAACGAAGGTCCCGAGCAGCGCGGGGGCCGGATGCGGCCCGCCGTAATAACGCTCGTAGGTCGCGGCGTTACGCAGTCGAAAATCGCCGGAGAGATCGACGATCCGCACACCCGTTTCGACGAGCTCGGGCACCTGCGTCGCGCTGACGCGGTGCGGAAGCCCGAGCAACACCACATCGACACCGGCAGCCACTTCGCGGACGGTGAGCTTCTCGAACTTGAGATCCGTCGCGCCTTCCAGCGTCGGGTGCGCATCCGCCACCGGTTGCCCGATGTAATCGATGGATGCGACGCGAACGAGCTCGACATCGGGGTGGCACAGGAGCCGGCGGATGATCTCCGCGCCGCCGTATCCGCTCCCGCCCATCAGCGCGGCCTTGAAGCGTTTCATCCGGCCACATTAGCACCACCGGCGTCCGCGGGAGCAAGGCCGAGCGGCGAATCGCCGCGCGGATTGATGGCGTGCGTCATGCGCGCGCGCCGCTATCCTGAGCGCCATGAGCCGCCACGGTTTCGTCACGCTGCCGCGACGAACGATCACCGTCGTCGTAGCCGCGCTCTTCATGGCGGTGCTCGCGACGTGGTCGCCGCCGGCCCGCGCCGAGCCTGGCGACGAGCTCGACGTCTCCGTTCTCATCTTCGGCCCCGGCGACCATCCGTTCACGAAATTCGGGCACGACGGGCTTCTCGTCGAAGACCGCATGAAGGGCACGAGCCTCGTCTACAACTACGGCACCTACTCGTTTCATTCGGCCTGGCTCATCCCCAAGTTCCTGCTCGGCAAGTACCGCTACTGGCTCTCGGTGAGTCCGCTCTCGGCCGTGATCGCCTCGTATGCGCTCGACAATCGATCGGTCGTCGCGCAGCGACTCGCGCTCTCGGCCGCGCAAAAGCGGACATTGGCCGATCACCTGGCGTGGAACGCGCTCGAGGAGAATAAATACTACCTCTTCGACTATTATCGCGACAACTGCGCCACGCGCGTGCGCGACTTGATCGACGGCACGACCGACGGCGCTGTTCACGCCGCCACCAACTCCCCGGCCGCCCTCAGCTGGCGCGAGCATACCGAGCGTCTCACCGCCGACGATCTTCTCGTCTACCTCGGCCTCGATCTCGCCATGGGAGGCTTCATCGATCAGCCGATTTCGTTCTGGCAGGAGATGTTCTTACCCGCCAAGCTGCAGGAAGGGCTGGCCCGCACCAAGATCGGAGCCGTCGATGCCGGCGGGTCCACCGACATCATCAACTTGGTCGACGCCGAGACTGTGCTGGTCACCGCGCGCCGTCCCCCGCTTCGAGCAGCACCACCGGACTTCACGCGGACCTTCTTCGGAGCAGGAAGTGTGATCGCACTTCTTCTCACCATCGCGGGAGCAGCGGCCTACGGAGGATTTCGCGCGGCGCGGGCGGCGCTCGGAATCGCCGTCGCGGCACTCGGCGTCGTGCTCGGTTGTCTCGGGTGCCTGTTCTCTTTTCTGTGGATCTTCACCAACCACGAGGTCGCCTACCGCAACGAGAACATCTTGCAGTGCGCCCCGTTTGCGCTCGTCCTAGCGTGGCACGGCGCCGCGCTCGTCTGGGGGCGGCCCCGGAGTGCCGCGCGCGCTCACCGGATCGCGCTCTTCGGTGTCGCCTGCTCCGCCCTCGGCTTGACCTTGAAGGTTCTACCTTGGTTCGCTCAACACAACGGCTATCTCATCGCCTTTTTTCTGCCGCTCTGGATTGGCCTCGCCCTAGCAACCAAAATCGCGGCGTGGCGCGCCGATGAGCGCGCCAGCCGCGACGGTCACCGACTTGCAGTCGCAGAGGGGCGCAGGGTCGAAGGAACGTAGAACGTCGCCGAGCGTCACAGTTTCGCCGGGATTGCCCTGGGGACCTATGCCCAAGGATGCAGCGAGGGCGGCGACGATCGCGGCGCTGTCGCGCCCCGCGGCACGCGCGTCGCGCAGCGTCGCCCCGCCGCCGCGTTTGGCCATGCGTTCGCCGTCTTGCGCCAGCACCATGGCGTGGTGCGCGTAGCGAGGCGGCGACCTTCCGAGCAGATCGGCGAGCAGGATCTGCCGCGCCGTCGAACCGAGCAGATCGGCGCCGCGCACCACGTCGGTGATGCCCATCGCCGAATCATCGACGACCACGGCCAGTTGATAGGCATACACGCCGTCCCCTCGCCGCAAGACGAAGTCCCCCACGCGCTGGGAAACGTTTTCGCTGAATGACCCCTGCAGCAGATCGTCGACCTGCACATCGCGATCGGGTACCCGCAGCCGAATGGCGGGCGAGCGTTTCCACGTCCTCTCACCCATGCCGAGATCGCGGCACGTACCCGGATAGCGCGGCCCCTCCTCCCCCTCGTGAGGCGCGCTCGCGACGCGCGCGATGTCGGCACGCGAACAATCACAATAGTAAGTGAGCCCGCGACGCGCGAGCGACTCGAGCGCCTCGTCGTAGCGCGCAAGTCGTTCCGATTGTCGATAGGGCGCGTGCGCACCGCCCACGTCGGGCCCTTCGTCCCAATCGAGACCCAGCCATCGCAGATCTTCGAGCTGCCGGCCTTCCACGCCTGCCTTGACGCGCGGCGTATCGATGTCCTCGACGCGCACCACGAACGCTCCGTTCTGCGATCGTGCCCACGTCCACGCCACGAGCGCGCATGCTGCCGAACCAAGGTGCAGATCGCCCGTCGGCGAAGGGGCGAAGCGGCCGCGGTACATGGCGCTTCAGCGCCGCTCGATGGCTACGAACCGCGTTTTGTTCTGGCGTGTGACTTTGAAGAGAATCGGAGTACCCGCCGGCGTCGCGGCGATGCGCGTAACGACGTCGGCCGCCCGCGCCACGGGGGCGCGATTGACTTCGACGATCACGTCTCCCGGTTCGAGCTCACCATCGGCCGCACTGCCAGCAACGACGCGTGCCACCACCACACCTTGCCCCGGCGCATCCGAGAGCTGCACTCCGATTCCCTTCGGCGCTGCCGCGCCGGGACCCGGCGAGCCACCCGCCGTGGGTGCGCTCGATTCGTCACGTACTTCGTCGAGATTCACTTCCAATGTGCGAGAAGCGTGCTCGCGTCGGACCTCGACCTTGACCTTCGAGCCCGGCGGGTGTCGGGCGACGGTGCGTGGCAAGTCCTCGGCGCGCGTAATGGGCGATTGATCGACGCGCAGAATCACGTCGCCCGCCTTGAGACCCGCCTTATCGGCAGGTCCGCCCGGCTCCACTTCGGCGACGAGCGCGCCTTCGGGACGTGCGAGCCCGAGCGCCTTGCTGAGACCGGGATCGACCGCTTGGATGGCAACGCCCAACCGCCCGCGGGCAACCTTTCCGGTCGATAGAAGCTGCGACAGCACCTCCTTCAACGCGTCGACGGGTATGGCAAAGCCGATGCCTCGCCCGTTCGGATTGATGGCGGTATTGATCCCCACGACTTGCCCTCGCAGATCGAAAAGAGGGCCGCCACTGTTGCCGGGATTGATGGAGGCGTCGGTTTGGATGAAATCGTCATAGAGGCCAGCGCCGATCGCGCGCGACTTGGCGCTCACGATGCCCATCGTGACCGTATTGCCGAGCCCGAAGGGGTTGCCGATGGCCACGACGTACTCTCCCACGCGCAACCGCTCGCTCGACCCCAGCGAAACCGCCGGCAGGTCGCGGGCCCCGACGAGCTCGAGCACGGCCAGATCGAGACGGGCGTCACGCCCTTTGACTTTGGCGTCGAACTCGCGATCGTCGGCCAGTTTGACCCGCACCGAGTCGGCTTCTTCCACGACGTGGGCATTGGTCACGACGTGCCCTGCACCGTCGACGATGAACCCGGAGCCAAGGGCCTTTTGGTGAATGACCGAGTCCCCCCCGCCGCGGGGTCGACGTCCCTCCGGCAAAAGACCGAACGGGTTGAGGCCGAAGGGAAACTCACCGAGCGGTGGAACGCGCACGTCGTGGATGGTCGTGATGTTGACGACCGCGGGCGTGACCCTCGCCACCAGGGTGGCAACGTCAGGTGTTCCAGCGAGAACCGGAGGCGTCGCGAAGGGAGCCGCGGCGGGCGGAGGCGCCCCAGCCGTGGCCGGCCCCGCCGCGCGCGCTCCGAAACTGACCGACCCCGCTGCTAGGCACAGGGTGATCGTGAAAAGAAAGAAGCCCCTACGTCGCTTGGCCATCGTCGCTGCCTCTCGTGTTTCTGCGATGTTTCCGAGTGTGCAATATTTACCGGCCATTCGCCCTGTCAAGCGCAGGACGCGCGGAAATCGCGCGCGTGCCGTCCACCGCTGTCGAATCTCGGTCCCCCGCGCACCGTAAAGTGTCAAATGGCGCCATGGCCGTCCGGCGCCCGTCGTCCTCTTTGCCATCATCGCCTTCCACATCCGCTCGGTCGTCGTCATCCGCGCGATCGTCGACGCGCCGCGAGATTGATCGCCCGCTCCGGCGCGATGTTCGATGGCTCGGCCGTTTACTCGGCGAGGTGTTGATCGATCTGGAAGGCGAAGCGCTCTTCACGCTCGAGGAGCGCATCCGCAAGCTTGCTATCCTTCGCCGGCGCGGGCCCCGCGAAGAGCGCGGTGCGGCGGCGATCGCGCTGCAAACGGAGCTGGCCGCCCTGACCCCCGAGCAAGCGGCTCCCGTCATCCGCGCTTTTTCCCTCTACTTTCGGCTCGTCAATTTGGCCGAGCAGCACCATCGCATTCGGCGCGCTCGGGCGCACGCCAGCCAGGCTGGCGGGCGCCCGCAGCGCGGCTCCCTCGCCGCCATCATGCTCACGGCCAAAGAGGCGGGCGTGTCGGCGTCGCGCATGCGCGACGCCATCGCCTCCCTCGACATCACCCTCACGTTCACTGCGCATCCGAGCGAAGCCACGCGGCGCACCGTGCTGGAGAAGCTCTATCGCGTCGCGCACATCCTCGAGCAGTACGACCGCTGCCGGCTCACCGCGGCGGAAAAGGACGACGCTACGCGCGAGGTGCGCGAAGAGATCGCGACGCTGTGGCACACCGACGAAGTCCGCCGCGAGCGGCCGCGCGTCGGCGACGAGGTAAAGAACGTCGCTTGGTACATCGAGGAAGTGCTGTGGAACTTGCTCCCCGCCGTTCCCCGCCAACTGGCGCGCGCTTTCGAGCATGCCTACGGAGAAAAGCTGGAATCATACCGGGTACCGGTTCGTATCCATTCCTGGGTAGGGGGCGACATGGACGGCAACCCCTTCGTTACACCGGAGGTGCTCGACGACGCCATGCGCGCCTACGAAGCACGCGGGCTACGGCGGCTGCTCGCGGCGGCCCGCGAGCTCGGCGGCGCGCTGTCGCAATCGAGCCGCTATGCCATCCCGAGCGCCGAGCTTTTGGCCTCCATTGAGCACGATCGTTTGCGCATGCCCGACATCGCGCAAGGCGAGCTGGAGCGCAGCGAAGGCGAGCCCTGGAGGCGCAAGCTGCGCTTCATCGAGGCACGGCTGGCGGCGTCGCTCGCCGCGGTCGAGCGCGATCGCGAGCTCACGCGGCGATCCTTGCCGCCCGCGCCCGACCCCAAGAATGCCCACCTCTACCGCGACGCAGCCGAGCTCGAGACGGACCTCGCCCTCGTCGCGGACAGTCTCCACGGCACGGGCGCGGCCGGCGAGCGGCGCGTGCGCGCTCTTCTCGAGCGTGTACGCGCGCTCGGCTTTGCGATCGCCGAGCTCGAGATGCGCACCCCCGCGGCCGACGCGCGCGTCGCCGATCAGGCGACGCGCGGCGCCGGTACCATGACGGAAGGCGCGACGCGCCTGCTCTCCGCGCTAGAGCGCATCGCCGGAGCGCAGCGGCGCGCTGGCGAGACCGCCTGTCGCACGCTCATCTTGTCGATGACCGAGAGCGCCGACGACGTGCTCGCTGCGCTGCGCTGCGCGCGCCATGCCGGCATTTGGAACGCGCGCCGCGAGTGCGTCAGCTTGGACATCGTCCCGCTTTTCGAAACGCTTCACGCCCTCGACCAGAGCCCGGCCATCCTCCGCCAGCTGCTCGAAGACCCCGCTTACCGCGAGCACGTGCGCCGCCGCGGCGTTCAAGAGGTCATGGTCGGCTACAGCGATTCCGGCAAGGAAGTTGGGCTACTCGCGGCGACCGGCGCGCTCCGGCGCGCGCAAGAGAGCCTTCCCGCGGTGGCGGCCGAGGCGGGCATCGCGCTCCGCATTTTCCACGGCCGCGGAGAGACCGTGGCGCGCGGCGGCGGGCCCGCCCAGCAGGCGATTTTGGCACTTCCCGCGGGAAGCGTGCGCGGTCGTTACAAAGCTACCGAGCAAGGCGAGGCGCTCGATCACAAATACGGGCGCCCCGAGCTGGCGCAGCGCACCCTCGAGCTCATGATCGGCGGCGCGCTCTTGCACAGCGTCGATGCTCAGCCGCGGCCCGCTCCCGAAGTCGAACGCCGCTTCGGCGAGCTCTTCACAGAGCTCGCCGAGGTCGGCCGGCGCGTCTACCGCGCGCTCGTTTGGGAGAACCCCCGCTTCGTCGAATTTTTCTTCGCGGCGACGCCGGTCGAGGAAATTGCGCGATTGCCCATCGGTTCGCGACCGAGCAAGCGACACGCGGGTGGGCTCGACGCCTTGCGCGCCATCCCCTGGGTCTTCGCTTGGACCCAGACCCGCGCGATTTTACCCGCCTGGTACGGCGTGGGGAGCGCGTTCGAGGAGTTCGGCGCGCGCCCTTCGGGGCGCGCCGAACTCCTCGAAATGTACAAGAGCTGGCCGTTCTTCCGCACCGTGCTCGACAACGTCGAAATGGTCGTGGCCAAGACGGATCTGACCATCGCGGCTCGCTATGCCGAGCTCGCGTCTCCCGAGGCGAAGAAGGCAGTGTGGCCCGCCATTCGCGACGAGCACCGCCGAACCAAGCACTGGATCAAGGTGCTCACCGGCAGCCGCATGCTCCTCGAACGAAACCCGACGCTCGAACGCTCGATCCGCCTCCGCAACCCCTACGTCGATCCGCTCAACTTGATGCAGGTCGAGCTCGTGCGCCGGCGCCGAGCGGGCGACGAAAGTGCCGCCCGCCCGCTCCTGCTCACGGTCAACGGGATCGCAGCCGGAATGCGCAATACCGGCTAAAGCGTCAGAGCGAAAGCACGCCGGTACGAATGAGGTAGGCGAGCTTCTCGCGCTGTTCGGCGCTAAGGAGCGCGTGAATTTTGCCGAGCGCTTTCACCAGCGCGTCGCGAAGGTGCTCCGCCGTGCGCACCCTGGCGCCTGCTACTTCGGAGACTTTGCCTTCGTCGAACGTCGCATCGGCAATCCTGTCGGCAAAACCCGCCGTGCTCCGCCGATGATCGACCTCGGCTTGTGCGCGCTCTGTCTTGAGGTCGCTGAGAATGCTCGCGAGCTCCGATACCTGGCGATCGTCGAGATCGAGCTTGTGGGCAAGAAACCGCAGAGGGCGCCGCACGCCGAAGCCACCGAAGTCGCCGTCGTGATGCCCGTCGTGATGCCCGTGGTTGGCGAAACGGGCTTCCCATTCGGGGCCTCCGCCGTGACCAGCGGTCGGACCGCACCCGTCAGGGCCGCAACCTACGGCGACGCTCCACTCCCGCATCGGACGCCGGGCAAATCTCCACCAATCGAATCTATTGGGATGCATTTTCGAACTCCTCTCCCCGGGGCTATCGCTCCCGAAGGGGGTTTGAGCGCGGGCACGATGCCGCGCGCCATTTGGCCAAGCTTTGGCCCGCTCACCCGATTGTCAACACCCCGTCGCGCTGAAAATGGGTCTTCACGTCGCACCCGCCGCATCGCGAACGCGGAGCAGGTAGGCGAGAGCGCCGGTTACGGCGGTCGCGAGCTCGGCAACGGGCGGTTCGCCCTCGCGCGCCACGACCAGGTAATCCCGGGCAATGACGTCGTAACGCGGCCGGTACCGCAGAAGGGAGAGCGCGCGACCGGCGACTTGGAGGCAAGGACCCTCCGGCGGTACGTCGTGCTCGAGCGGCCGACCGTACCGCTGCATCACGCCGTCCAAGATGGCCAGGGAGACCTCGATCTTCGTCGAGCCCTCCACGTGGAAAAAGAGCGCACCCTCCTCGACTTCGAGCCACGTTCTTTCGAGCGCCCCGTTGGGGAGCGTTCGTTCATGGAGAAGCAGCTCTGCGACCATCGGCGGAACGACGCTGCCTTGTCTCAGGGAAAGACGCAGTAGTTCTCGAACTTGTCGCGACACGACGTCGCGCCTTGGTTCGAGGGATCGAGGTAGCAATCGATCATCCCCTGGCGCGCCGCAGCATGAAACGGCCCTAGCCACGCCTGACAGAGCTCGACGGGGATTCCTCCGTCGCCGCTATCCGGCCCGCACGAAGCGGCGATTTGCCCGCAACCGTAAAGACCACCCTCGACCGCGCTCTCCGGCACCGGACACATCGATCGATTGAAGATGGCGCGGCTGCAATCGGCCGATCCCTGCTCGTGGGCGCTGCCACACGCGTCGATACCGCCGTCGCCACCGGGAAGATCCCGGAGGCAGGTGATGAGCTCCTGAAACGCGGTCGCCTTGAGATCGACATCCAGCGTGGTGCAGAGCGTTTCACCGGCCGTGGGATCGATGCCGCCGTCATCGGGGCAGCGCCTCCCGTAATAAGGCAGCGTCGTGCAGTCGTTCGTCGAGCCCGCGTCGGATGGGTTCTCGGCGAAGCATGCACGCCCGGCATCGGGCGGCGCGTCGCCGATCCCGCCCTCGGGGACGACGCTGTCCGGCGTGTTCACGTCGACAGAACTCGTGTCGGCGCCGTCGAACGAAGCGTCGGACGGAGTCGATACGTCGCCGGCCGGCCCATCGACGCCGGTCTCCGGGATGACATTATCCGCGGCAATGTCGATGCTCGGCGCATCCATGCTCGACGCATCCATGCTCGGCGCATCGGCCGCCGGAGCGTCAGCCACCCCGCCGTCGGGCGACGCATCACCCTTTGCGCCTCCGGCGCCGCCGGTACCGGCCGAGCCGCCCATGCTCCCGTCAGCGGGGGGTCCTTCGACGACTTCGATCGTGCACGCCGGAAGGATGCCCAGCCCAGACAAGACACTCGCGACGAGAAACTTCTGCCATCCGATCCGCATGAACCGTCTCCTGCTCTCGACCTTCGCCGATGAAGGGGCACAAAGGACATCGAGCCGCCCCGACAAGCTGCACCTACGCCCCCGTCGGGAAGACGGAAGCCCCGCGAGCTTAGGCGATTTTGGCAAAAGCCGCTCGGTGTCCGGTGGCATCCACCCGCGGGCCGAGCTAAATCGGGGGCCATGCACGCGACCGTGGTGGTCTTTCCCGGATCGAACGCCGATGTCGAAATGATTCACGTGCTCCGCGACGTGGTCGGAATGACGACGACGGTTGCATGGCACAAGGACGATCGGATGCCCGGACCGACCGACCTCGTGGCCATCCCCGGCGGATTTGCGCACGGCGATTACCTGCGCTGCGGCGCTATCGCCAAGGTGAGTCCGATCATGGCCGACATCCGCCGGCATGCCGAGCGTGGCGGGTACGTGCTCGGCGTCTGCAATGGTTTTCAGATCCTCACCGAAGCGGGGCTCTTGCCCGGGGCTCTGACGCGCAACCAGCACCTTCGCTTCGAATGTCGCGATATTTTCATGACCCCGGTTGCAGACGGGCCTTTTACCTCCGGACTCTCCAAGGTCTTGCGGGTGCCCGTCGCCCACGCCGAGGGGCGTTACCAGGCCGACGAGCCCACCATGCGGCGGCTCGAGGCCGACAACGCCATCGCGCTGCGCTACTGCGACGAAACCGGACGCGTCAGCGACGCTGCCAATCCGAACGGATCGGTGCAGGGCATCGCGGGGGTGTACGGAGGCGCGCGCAAGAACATCCTTGGCCTCATGCCGCACCCCGAGCGCATGAGCGAGCCGCTCGTGGGCGGTTCGGACGGGCGGCAGATCTTCGAGGCAGTCCTGCGCGCGGGCACCACAAAGTAGCCGTCGCCGCAAAACCAACTGGCCGCCGCTCGCCATAGGAAGTAATCGTCAGGCCGATGTCCGTTGAGCCAACAGAGTCCCCGGGATCGAAGGCGGAGCTCGCCCCTGCCGCGCCGTGCCCGGCCTGCGCCAAGCCTTTGCCGCCGGGGGCTGACCGCTGTCCCAATTGCGGTATCGCGCTCGGTGAGCATCAGCGCTGCGTGCATTGCCGTGCCATCGTCGACGTCGAGCCGGCGCCCGATGTGCGGTTCATCTGCCGGCTCTGCGGCGGTGTGCGCATTCCGTTCGACGACCCGGCGGTCAATCGATCGACGGCGCTGATCGAGCTCCTCCGCAAGGCCACCGTGGCCCGATCGGCAACCACCGTTTTTACGATCGTCGCCGGCGTCGTCGCCGCGTTCGGTGCCGTGTCCGTCCTCGTGCTGGCACTCGTGATCAGCGTGGCGCACCCCGCTACCCCGGCCGCGGTCATGGC
>DATHEQ010000224.1:0-8192 GCA_035318505.1 Polyangiaceae bacterium
CCGATGCGCGAGATGCAAACTACGCGTGGAGATCTTTCTCGATTCGGCCAAGCAGAATCCGGCAGCTCGACCCGCCGAGCAGGGTGCCTAGCATCGGGCGAAGCGCCGCGAGAACCGGGGGCACGTCCTCGAGACCGAGCGCGTCTGGTTCACGGCCGAGCGAGTCGCAGCAAGCCGCGAGGGCCGCTCGCGCCGTCACGGGGCCGACGTAAACGGCGATGCAGTCGAGGATGGCTTCTGCAGCGTCTGTCGGAGGACGATGCGTCGCCACCGGCTGCGTCCCGGTGGTCGGCTGTTGCGCGACCCCTTGGAGTCCTTTGGTGCGTTCGGTATCCATGTTCCGTCGATCCAGTAGTGTGATGAGGACGAATTTGGGCGGAACGGCTCGTCAAAATAACGCGTCGGGCTGGCTATTGTTGTTACATCGCAATTTTGCATTAACAGTGCAACGCGTGACGCAGCCGTCAGAGGGGATGCGTGGGCCTCCCTCCGACATGGATGACCGAGAGCCGCGCTGCGCTCGGGCACGCGCGGACGCATCGTTCCGATCCGCCGACCGTGAAGACCTCGGCTCGTGTGACGAAGCGAACACCCGATCGAGATACATTCGCTCGGAGGCTCGCCGTCGACTCGCATCGAACGATGGCTGCCCTCGTCGTCTATGCCGCGCCGCGCGCGCTGAACGGGAGAACGCAATGTCATCGGGATCGCTGACTCGCCGCTTACCCCGGCGGTTCGTCGATCACGAGAAGAGCGACACGCGTTGCTAGCAACAATCGCTCGTCGACTACGCGCTCGCTAGAAGATACGAGGCAGACTGAAATCCTCATGCGCTGCGACATCACCACATCGCCCCAAGGGAGGGGCAACCAAGCTTGCCTTCAATGCGCGTACGAAGTACCAAAGAGACTGACAACACGATAGGAGGCGCTGCCGTGCGTTTGCAAACACGCTCTGACCGAGTGCCTGTCGGCATCTCGGATCGGTCGTCGCTGGTGGCAAACGCCGCCGTGTGGCTCGTCTCGGGTACGATGTTCCTCGCGCTCGGGTGCGGCGGCGACGTCGGCGGCGATGGAGGGCGCGGCGGCGGCTCGACGGCCGGCCGCGGTGGCGATGGCGGCAATGGCGCATCGAGCACCGGCGGCGCAGGCGGAACGAATGGCGGCCAGGGCGGCGCGGGAGGATCCACTGCCGGAGGCAGCGGCGGAACGAGCGGTGGCCAAGGCGGCAGCGCGGGATCAACGAGTGGAGGAGCCGCCGGAACCGGCGGACAAGCGGGCAAAGGTGGAAGCGCCGGAAGCACCGGAGGCACAGGTGGCCAGGCCGGAACGAGCGCTACCGGCGGAGCCGCGGGAAGCGGCGCGGCCGGAAAGGGCGGCCAAGCAGGAACGGCGATCGACGGCGGCGCCGGAACCGCGGGTTCGGCGGGCAGCGGCGGAACGGGCGGCGGCGGGCCGACCGACGCAGGCACGAGCGGTTGCGGCCAGCCATGGACGGGCGCCGACATCACCCAAGAGATGCGCAGTGGTCGCGCCCCCATGCAGGTGGCGAAACGCACCATCGTGATCGGCGGCGCCACGCGCGAGTACCTCGTCGCCGTGCCGAAAACCTACGATCCCGCCAAGCCTTATCCGCTCGTCATCGGATTGCACGGCAGCGGCGGCACCCGCGACCAGCTACGCGGCTACATGGACGTCGAAACGCCCGCCAACCAAGCGGCGGTCTTCATCTACCCGACCGGAACGCCACAGAGCGATGGCGGTGTGAACGAGTGGGACCTCTCCGCGACGAGCGTCGATCTTTTGCTGATCGACGCGCTCATCGCCCAATATTCGAGTGAGCTCTGTATCGATCAAAAACGGATCTTCGCGACCGGGCACAGCTTCGGCGGATGCATGTCCAATGCGCTGGGATGCTTCCGCGGCAAACCGTTTCGCGCCATCGCTCCTGTGGCCGGATGCGCAGCGCGCCAGACCGGGTGCACGGGTCGCATCGCGACGCTTCAGATCCACAGCCCGAAGGACACCTCGGTACAGTACAGCGGCGCCATCGGCGCATGCACGCGCTACTTGCGCGCCAATACCTGTGACGAGATGCCTGCTTGTGGTTGTCACGCCATCGACGGCATTACCGATACCACCAAGCAATGCAATCAAATGGCGCAGGAGCCTTATCCGACGGCGATAAGCCTTGCCCCCACGGCGAACGACGACATGCCGCCCGTCGCACGCAACTATCTCAACTGCGACACCGCTTATCCCGTCGGCTTCGTCGACCACTGGCGCCGGGAAAAGGCGACAGTGGGCGATCCCGCCGAGCGCTGGCACAACCCGCCGCCGTGGTCGGGGGCTCTCATCTGGGAGTTCTTTTCGCGCCTGCCAGAAGCCGAAGTCGAATAGACGTCACTGCCGCCCCGACGCACGAAAAGCCTTGGGCGTCGTGCCGGTCCAGCGCCGGAACGCGCGCGTGAAATTGGCAGCGTCCGAGTAGCCGAGCCGATCGGCGATCTCTTCGATGGCGAGATCGTCGCGACGCAGAAGGAGCATGGCCTTTCCGCGCCGCTGCTCGTCGAGGAGCTCGGAATAAGAGGTGCCATCGGCCTCGAGCTTGCGCTTCAGCGTGCGCACCGACATGTGCATCTGCTTGGCAATACGCGGTAGCGCATGAAACCCGCCTTCGTCGCGCGCAAGGCCGGCCCGTACGCCCGCCACCACCGCGGCCCGCGGGCCGATCGCTTCGAGCTCGCGCTCGCATTGCTCACGCGCGAGGCTCTGCGCGGCGGGGTCGGAGAGCACGAGGGGCAGCTCCAGGATCGACTTGTCGAAGATGAGCTGGTGGCGCGGTTGATCGAAGCGCACCGGACCAGGTGCGAGTGACGCAAAGCGCGCGAAGTAGGACGGCTCGGGAAAGGCCAAGTCCACGCCGCCGCGCAAGGACTGCCCGGTCAGTGCATTTCCGATCTGCCAGATGCCGACGATGAGGGACGTGATGATGACGTCGCGCGCGCTCCCGAAAGCGCCCTTTTCCTCGACGACCACCAGAGCGCGATCGCCGTCGACCTCGAGCCGCAAGTCGACCGCGGTGCTGCGCGTCGGCGCGAAACGTGTGGCGATCTCGAGCGCGCCGCGCAGGGTCGTCGCGGTCATGGCCGCGAATCCGAGATGGCCATGCGCCGAGATGCGCATCGAAAGACCGAGATGAAAGCCGAGGCCCGGCTCCCCCGTGAGCGTGCGCGCCCGCTCGATCAGGCGTTCGAAGGTTCGTAGCGATAGACGGGTCGCAGGATCGGAAAGGCTCGCCTCCGTCACGTTCGAGCCCGTTAAAAGCTCGGCTGGCGTCACCTGCCATCGCGCGACGAGCTCGACGAGATGCAGTAAATGGACGCCGGGTAACGTGTGCTCGTCGTTGCCCGAGCTTGATCGTTCACGCTGTTTCGCGGGCATGCTTGGCCCAAGATGACAAGGCCTTCCACAACGTAACTCGACCGGCCGCGATGCGCCACCGCGTTCGTTATCCGAACACGAGCATGCTCTGCCGGCTCAACGCGATGGCGGTTCCATCAGAGCCCCACACGGTGACCGCTTGGTTGGTATAGCCGTCCCTCGCCGCGATGAGCTCGGCGTCGATGCGCCAACCCGTGAGGGGCTGGTGATGTACGTCGTCGCAGAGGAACTCGAGCATCCAAGTGAGCGTGCTTCCCGGGGCGGGAGCGTCGAGGTACGAAAGCGCAACGGGGGCGATGAAATCGGCAATGGCGATGACGTGCCCGTCCGTCATAGGGCCTTCGTCTTTCATCGCGACCTCGACGACCTGTTCGTGAGCGGGTTGGCCCGAAAAGGGAAGAGGGCCGCGCAGCCAACGAGCAGCGAAATGTTGGGTGAAGCTGGGGAAACCAGGCCCGAAGGTGAGCTCCAGCGCTTGCGACGTATCCACCTCTGGCCGCCGTGGCGACCGCGTTGCCTTGGAGGACCGCGCGTTCCCGAAGACGCCAATCACGACGGCCAACGTCGCGTCGCCGTCGACGAGACGGGCTTCGACATGCGTCGCGTTCTTGCCCCGCCGAAGCACTTGAGCGCGCGCAGCGACGATCCCTTCCGGAACGGGCGCGACGAACGTGGCCTGCAGGGTGCGAAGCACGGTGCTCGGGACGCAGGTACGCATGGCTTCGAGCGCGATGACCACCTGCAGGCCCCCGAACACGCTACGCCCCTGCATCCAATCGGCGGGGACGTCGAGCTCGAAATATCCTTCTTGGCGCTTCGCGCGCCGCAGCAATTGCGAAAAAGAGGTGCTCATGCCAGGTGTGCCGCGTTATCGGCTCCTTGGCGAACCGGGTCAAGCCGAAGCGATGCCGTGTTCGAACGCGGCGCGCCCGATGACGTCGAGTAGCTCACGCGCTTCGTCGAAGGT
Source organism: Polyangiaceae bacterium (assembly GCA_035318505.1). Lineage (GTDB taxonomy): Bacteria > Myxococcota_A > Polyangia > Polyangiales > Polyangiaceae > DASWDH01. Next base: position 4,411 of record DATHEQ010000224.1, read on the forward strand.
GCCGAGTCCGAGCTGACCCACGCAATGGGATTTGACCCCCACTTTGCCGCTCGTCGTTAGCTCCAATCGAAAAAAGCCGAGAAGCGCGCCGTCAGGCACGCGGCCGACCATGTACCGGTCGTCCTCGCGGTAGACGCGGAACTCCCCCTGAGGAACCTCGATGTGCTGCCGGTGCGTATCGACCTTGACGTTCAGAGCGATCATTCGGCAAACGTAAGCGTCTACGCCACAAAGGAAACCGGCCTCGGCCCCCAGATCCGACCAAAGCCAGCCCTTTACCCGGCAACCAGCGACGAGACCCTTCACGGGAGGCGCGTGTCACGGCGCCCCGAGCCGCGCGCCAGTCGGGGCAACACCTCGTCGCCGTAGAATGCGATGACGCGTCGCTGGTCGGCCTGCCCGGAATGGATGTTGACCTCGGTCGCGCCGCTTTCGAATAAGTCGAGAATGGCCTTGGCGTGCACGTTGGGATCGGTGCTCACGACCCAATCCTTGTAGACCTCTTCGAGCGGGATCTCGGATTTGGACAATTCTTCGATGCGCGCCGGGTCCGGGATATTGACATAGGGTTTCCACGCCTTCGGCCCGAAGCGCCAAAGCTCGGCGGCGGCTCGGGCATCCTCCTCGTTGCCGACGACGGCATAGTGCTCGATGAACACCGACTTGGCGGCGTGGGTTTTCCCCGCCTCGTTCCAGCCGCGCTCGAATTCCCCCTTGTGCTGCTTCCAAGTTTTGGAATCGGTGACGAGCCCATCGGCATGCTGGCCGGCACGCCGCATGGCCTTCGGACCATTGGCCGCCATCAGCAGTGGAATCGGTTGCGACGGCGGATCATAGAGACGCGCATTGACGTTGTAATAACGACCTTGTCGTTCGGTTTTAGCGCCGGACCAGAGCCGTCGAATGATGTCGGTGGCTTCGATGAGCCGCTCGGAGCGTTCGTTCCAGTTCGGCCACTCGCCGGTGGCCGCTTGTTCGTTCAGCGCTTCGCCCGACCCGACACCGAGAAAGATGCGCCCCGGATAGAGCGCACTGAGCGATGCAAATCCTTGTGCCACGACGGCCGGGTGATAGCGAAATGTGGGACACGTGACGGTCGTTCCGAGCCATACGCGCTTCGTGCGCTGGCCAAGGGCGCACAGGGTGAGCCACGCGAACCCGGAGTGGCCTTGATTGGCTTGCCACGGCTGAAGGTGATCGCTCGCGGTGACCACGTCGAATCCCGCTTGCTCTGCCAGCACACCAAGCTCGACGAGCTCGGGCATGGTGAATTGCTCCTGCGCGAGCTGAAAGCCGACGCTGCGCTGCTGAATGGGACGATTCGCCCCCGCGACGTTGCGGGATTCCGCCACGACTTTTTCGCCGCGCCCCTTCGTCTGACATCCCGCCACGCCGATCAACGCGCCTGCGCTCGCGAGCCATGTGCGCCGATCCACGGCCGTCGCGTGCTCACTGGTTCGCGGTCCTCGTTCATGCCGAGATTGGCCCATGTTGTACCTTCCCCGAGCGTAGGGTCGCTCGGCTTCTCCCCAACTATGCGCAGACGAAGGCGCGCTCCCCATGGAGCCGATGACCGAGCCTGCGGCGCCTTCGATCTTCCGTCGGACGGCCTTGCGGGCCGCGCCTCGTGAATCTCGGTCCGTCGACGACTGGGACGGCGATTAGCCGCTCGTCTGCGCCAGCGCGAGCGCTGCCGCGAGGATCTCGTCCTCCGAGAGGAGAACCAAGTTGGCGGCGTCACCCAGCGGCACGAAGCTGTCGGCCGAGGTGACGCGCATGAAGCGGCATGGCGTGTTCGTGTCGAGAACGGCGGCCGCCAGCGCTTCCGATACATTGCCCGAACGCCGGCACTCATCGACGACGAGGACTTTGCCGACCGCACGGACATGGGTGAGTACATCATCGAGCGGCAGCGGCGCGATCCATCGCAAGTCGATGACGCGCGCAGAAATTTCATGCTCGCGCTCGAGGCGCACGGCGACGCGCAGACTCATCCAAACGCCGTTGCCGTACGTCACGATGACGAGGTCTGCCGCGCTCTCGCGGTACACGCGGGCCCGCGGCCACTCGGCTCGCCCCTCGGGTGCGGGGGCAAGCCACGCCCCGTCGCCGTCGAGCAAATCTTTGGTGTGATAGAGCGCGATGGGCTCGATGACCACCACGACGCGCCGCGCCTCTTCGGCGAGCGCGAACGCCGAACGGTAGATCGCTATCGCATCGTCGCCGCGCGCGGGGATAGCGACGACGATCCCCGGAATGTCGCGCAGCACCGCGAGTGAATCGTCGTTGTGAAAATGGCCGCCGAAGCCCTTTTGGTAGCCGAGCCCGGCGATGCGTAGCACCATCGGATTGTCGTACGCGCGCTGGGAGAAAAATTGCATCGTAGAGGCTTCGCCGCGCAGCTGGTCTTCCGCATTGTGCAGGTACGCCAGGTATTGAATCTCCGGAATGGGCAAAAGCCCAAGCGTCGCCGCACCGAGCGCGATGCCGAGAATGCTCTGCTCGTCGAGCAATGTATTGAAGACGCGGTGCGCTCCGAATTTCGAGAAAAGGCCCTTGGTCACGCCGTAGACACCGCCCTTTTTGGCCACGTCCTCGCCGAACACGAGCGCGCCCGGGTTGCGCTCGAGCGCTTCCGCCAGTGCGGCATTGATGCCTTGCGCGAGCGTCAAGTCGCCGCCTTTCGAGGTGGGCGGCTTGCTCGTGCGCGATGCCTCGGCATTGAACGCGGCTGGGATGGGGGTCGTCAGTGCGTCGACGACGGCGGCCCGGGTGGTGATGCGTGGGCTCTGCTTGACGCGCTCCGCTTCACCTTTCACTTCGGCGGCAATCTCGGTGTCGAGCGCGAGCACGGCTCTGCCGTCGAAGACGCCGCCCCGAACGAGATCGATGGCGAGCCTCAGCACGGGATCGCGATCGCCCGCGCGATCGAGCTCCGCTTGGGTGCGGTAAGCGACATCCGCATCGCTTCCGGCGTGGCCGAGCAATCGCACGCACTCCAGGTGGAGCACGGCGGGACGCCTCGTGCTGCGCACGTGCTCGACGGCCGCACGCGCGGCGACGTACGTTTCGCACGCGTCCCAGCCGCGGGCGTGAAAATACGAGAGGTGCGGCTCGGCTCGGAGACGTTTCTCTACCCACCCTTGCGGTGTTCGCGTGCTGATGCCGAGACCATTGTCTTCGCAAATCAGAAGGAGCGGAACCGCCAACCCTTGGTGCGTGCCCCAGCCCGCGGCGTTGATCGCACCGAGGGCGGTGCTGTGATTCAGGCTCGCGTCCCCGAAGCTAGCGACGGCGATGGCGTCGCGCGGGCCGGGCTCGACCCCCTTGAGCCGCGCTTTTCGCTCGATGGCAAAAGCAAGGCCCATCGCGCGCGGCAAGTGCGAAGCGATCGTGCTGGTCGAAGGAATCATACCGAGATGCTTGCCCCCGAGCACCTTGTGACGGCCGCCGCTCGTGGGTTCGCTGCTCGACGCGACCAACGAGAGCGCGATGTCGCGTACGGCGTGGGTTCCCGGCACCTGCCGCGCACGTTCCAACTGAAATGCCGCGCTCCGGTAGTGAACGATGGCGGGATCGGAGGGGCGCGTGAGACGGCCAAGCGCCGCGTTCGCTTCGTGGCCGGTGCTGCAGATCGTGTAATGGCCGTGCCCCGTCGAGCGCAGCTCGTGCGCGGCCCAATCGAGATGCCGCGCGCGCAGCATCGATTGGAGCAGCTCCCAGAGCGTCTCGGCAGAACATGGAAGGTGCCGCGGGCCCTCGACAGCCGTCGCGGCAACGTC
>DATHEQ010000225.1:0-6284 GCA_035318505.1 Polyangiaceae bacterium
GAGATTGGCGATCACCGCCGTCAGGGGATTGTTGACTTCGTGCGCGACGCCGGCGGCCAGGGTGCCCATCGATACCATTCGGTCGCTGACCATCAACTGGGACTGGAGCTTTTTTCGTTCGGTTACATCGCGAACCACCGCCAGATTGCCGATGTGTTGGCCTTCTCCGTCGACGAGGAGAGAACCAGCCATGTTGACCGCGATGTCGTTTCCGTCCTTGTGACGAAAAGTGGTGTCGAGGGCATCCTTTCGCCCGTTCGGCGGTCTCCTGAACGAGTCGGCCACCATCTCCTTGGCCGCGGCGCTCAAAAAGGCAAACACGCTCAATCCGATCATCTCGGGCGGCTCGTAGCCGAGCATCTCCGCAAAACGCCGGTTGACGAAGACGATTCGCGCCAAGGTGTCGACCTTCAAAATGCCATCGCTGGTGGCCTCGACGATCTGGCGGTATTGCTCCTCGCTCTTGCGCAGCGCCTCTTCGGCCTGCCGATGGTGCGTTCGATCGGTCATCATGGCGAGGGTGCCGACGTAGATTCCGTTGGTATCCCGAATCGGGCTGGTCTTGAGCAGCGCCCACAACTCGGATCCGTCTTGTCGCACGAAGGCGATCTCGTCCTCATCCGAGTTTTCCGGGCGCAAGTGTTCGCCTCGAAGCATCGCGCTCGCCGCGGCGGTTTCCGGTACGAATTGAACGAGCGCTTTGCCCAGCATCTCCTCGGCCGGATAGCCGAGCATTCGAGCGAGCGGTTGGTTCACGAAAGTAATTTTGAATTCGGTGTCGATCGTCCAGATCCCCTCGCTCGCGGTCTCGACGATGCAACGGAAACGAGCTTCGCTCTCGCGCAGGGCGTCTTGCGCCTTGGAAAGGAGGACCGGCGTCTTGCTCTTGGAATCGACGACCGCGTCGATTTGGCCGGATAGCAGGGCCTCGATCACCGCTTCGGCTTCGGCGAGCCGCCGTGCCAGGTCTCGTGCCGGTAGCAGCTCGACTGCCCTCATTTGCCCGCCAATAGGATGAACAGCTGCTTCGTATCGTTGAGGTTGCCTATCACTCTTTGAACGGGCGGTGGCGATAGCTTGAGGAGCGTCGGCGTTACGATGATCCCATCGGCCAAAGCTCGCCGCGGACTCTCGAGCATGTCGACGATTTCGAGGTGATAGGCGGACGCGAAATGCTCGTCGCAGATCGTCTTCGCATTGGCCATCGCGGCGGTCGAGTTCGGAGCATTGCCGGCGACGTAGAGGCGCAGGAGAAGCCGTCCCTTTGGTGTGCCTTTGATCAGGCGGGCCACGTTAGAGCGCTCCTCGATGACCATTTTTGGCCCGGTCGCCCTTGGGCAGCGGTCGCGGGTCCCCGTGGAGCTCCTTGTCCGCGTGACGCATCTTGCGCAGCACCTCGCGTTCGGTCACGAGAAGCTTGGACGCCGATCCGGTGGCGAGAGCCAGGACGGCAATCTCGGCGCTGCGGGCCTTCATTTCCGTTTGGACGACGAGGAGCCGCGCTGCGGCTTCGGCCTGCGCCAGTTGCAGCTGCAGTCGCTTGAGCTCCGTCTCCGCTACGGTGCGCTTTTTGGTGGCTCGTTCCTGCTGTTCCCATTCCCAGCGGGCTACGCCCATGAGTACTTTTCCCTGGGCGACGAAGACATCGGTGAGCGTCACACCGTCGTCGGAAAGGGTCAGCTCTCGAACCTGGTTGGAGTGCCCGGTGCCGCGCGATTTGACGATGGTGAGGGCGCGGTTGCGCTCGCCATCCTGAACGACATAGGAAACGTGAATCCAGGTGTCGGCGATGGTCGAGATGCCGGTTGCCGTCGCCTCGTTGGCGTCAATCCCGTCCATCAAGGAGGTATTTACGACGGTGATCCCTTCCCCCTTGAGAAAGTCCAAGAACTGCTGGGCCGCGTCGGCCGAAGCGATATGAGTAAGCTTGGTAGAGAGCGCAGAGAGGGGATCGAGCACCAGGCAACGCGCACCGTGCGCTTGCACCCTCGCGCGAAGCGCCCGGAACTGGTCTTCGACGTTGGGACCCCGGGTGCGGGTGGAGTAGATTTTGAGCAGCCCGGATTTCTGATGTGGGGCCAGCTTGATACCTACAGACTGCAAATTGCGAACGATCTGCGCGGCGCCTTCGTCGAAGCTCACATACAAAGTACGTTCGCCGCGGCGGCACGCCGCGGCGGCGAAGAGTCCGGCCAAGGTCGACTTGGCGGTTCCAGGCGCGCCCGAGATGAGCACGTTGCTGCCGCGGTGATAGCCACCATGGAGCATGGTGTCGAGGCGCGGAAGGCCCGACGAGATTCGTTCATCGGTGACTTCGTATTCGAGCTCGGTGGGCCCGCGGTTGGTGAGCTGAAGACCCTCGGCGGTGAGCGCGATCGGGAATTCGTCGCCCGCGAAACCCGACCCGCGGTATTTCATAACGCGAAGGTTGCGAAAGGTCGATCCATCGACCACCTGATGCCGGAGAACGACGACGCAATCGACCATGAACTGCAGAAAGCTGTAGCGGTGTTCCGCTTCGGAGACGCCGACCTTTTGCGTGATGATGGCGGTCAATCCCGTCCGCGCGAGCCAGTCGCGAATGCGATAGATTTCTCGGCGCTCCGCGACGGGGTCGTCGAGAAGACTCAGCAGCACATCGATCCCGTCGAAGACGATGCGCTTGGCATGGATCTCCTCGGCCTTGACCTGAAGGAGATTGAGCATGCCGGCCAGGTCGAATTCCCCCGCCTTCACGACCTCCGGGGCGAGGCGAGCATCCAAAAAAAAGAGCTTTTTCTTGGAGAGCGCCGGAAGATCCCAGCCGAACGTGGCGGCGTTGGCGACGACTTGGCTGGTGCTCTCCTCGAACGCGACGAATACGCCTGACTCTTTCGCTCCACGCGCGCCGTTGACCAGCGATTGAAGAGCAAAGACGGTCTTGCCACAACCCGGTCCACCCATGACGAGGGTCGTTCGGCCCATAGGTAGCCCACCGTCGGTGATCTCGTCGAACCCGCGAATCCCTGTGGGCGTCTTGGACACCGTGGGGTACCGAGATTGTATCTTCATTGAGTATTTGCCCCCTCGAGCTCGGGTGACTGCGCATCACCCCACCGGGAAACGTAGCACCTCTTATTCGCAATTGGCGGGTACCGACGATCTTGGTTGGCGCGCTCCAATCGGCAGATGTCGAGACGTCACGATTTTGACGACGGTTCGGCCGAGTTGCTCCGAGCGGCAGAATCGTCGATTCGTTCACCAGGGAGTGGCCAACCTGTCTTTCAACTGCTGGCCGAACGCCGTCGGCACCAATTCCATGCCTACACCGCACCCACCGCCGGAATTATCGACCAGCAGATTGGGGGGACAACGCCCGTGGAACGTCCACGCCAGGTAGGAGATGCCAGCCGCCTCCGCCCGCTGCATGAGATCGTCAGCATCTTGCTCCCCGAACTCGCCGATGATGACCGGGAGAGTCTGGCCCGGGATTTCGAAGAGCATGTTGAAGTCGCTGGCGGGATTGTAGACATGTGTCTCGTAGACGATGTTCTGGCCTCCGCCAGCCGCGATGGGATGGGTGACGTAGTAGTCGAGGATGCGACCCCACTGTTGCGTACCTTGTACCGCGATGATGTGCGACGGCGCGCCCGCTTGCGCTTCTACGGCGCGGATGGCGGCGACGGAGTCGTTCATCGCGTTCCACACCGTGCTGTCGGTGTCATTGCGCGGGTCACTGGTGATGCCGTAGAGGACATTTGGCTCGTTTTTGAACATATCGGCCAGTTTTCTCCAGATAGCGTTGGTCGCGTCGGTGGGCAGGTCGTTGGCACTGTTCGTGGACTCTTCCTTCAGCGAGAGCAGGACGTATGCCCCTTTGGCGGTGGCGTGCGTGACCATCGATTGGATGTCGGCCTGATAGGCGGGGTCATCGAGCACGCCTTGCCACTGCACGCGATTGTCGGCGGTGAGAGAGTTCTCGAGGTCGAGTCGGACGAAGGTGGCTTTCCAGTTGTCGATGAGCTCGTCGGTGCGTCGATTGACCTCCGCGACGACGGGCGGAGCATAGGTACAAGCGTTGCAGCTTCGCGTATCATGAAAGTTGGCGCCTCGGCCGTGGAAGACGCTCGCACCACGGTAGAGGTGATTGCCTGACGTATGGAGCCACGCGCCGGTGAGCGGGCCGTCGGCAACGCTCGCCTCTCGGGTATCCCCGATCGCGTCGGCGGTCACGTCGGCCAGCCCGCTGTCCCTGCCAGCGCTACCGCTTGCCCCCGGCGCGTCGTTTCCTACGCCCGCGTCGCTTCCGCCGCTTCCAGCGGTCGCTCCGTCACGACGACCATCGCCGGCCGCATCGGGTGTCCCCTGTCCGGTCCCTCCTGCGCCGGTGGCGCCACTCCCGCCCATGCCCGCGCTGCCACTGTTGCCCGTGCTTCCGCTGCTGCCGGCGACGCCACCCATGCCCGCCTCTCGACCCGTGCCCGCGTTTCCACCTCTGCCTGTACTTCCACTAGCGCCCGTGCTTCCGCCACTGCCGGCAATGCCATCCATGCCCGCGTCTCGACCCGTGCCCGCGTTTCCACCTCTGTCTGCACTTCCACTAGCGCCCGAGCCCCCGCCAGTGCCTGCAGTTCCCCCTGCAGTTTGCGAAGCTCCATCCTGCTCGGCCTGCGGTGGAAGCAACCCCAAATCGTCGTAAATCATGCAGCCGAAGGCGCCGCTCAGGACCGTTAAGAATAGGACTGCCCGCATTGCAGACACCTCGTGTTTCCGACGTCGACACGAACGACAGGAGCACCGATGCGGATCACCAGTGACGCTCACGCTCCGAAGACGTGCGACGATAGTGGGCTTCGAGTCCGCTAACGCAAGGCGCGACCGGGTGTAGCCTGCCGGCGCCAAAGCGTATTTTCGGCCGACCGCGCATGCGCAACGCGCCCAAACCATGGGCTTTCACGTTCGCTGAAAATAAATGAGGACTTCGTCCTAATTCCGCCCTCCTCACGGTGCCGACATGTCGACCCGAGCCATCAAATTGCGCCCGCGACATCGCGACGATCGATTGCCATTACTTTGACACCTGGATGCAGCCTTCAAACGGCAGAGGCTCGCGTTCCGCGAAATGCCGCAGTCGCCCAACCGGTCCGAGCGGGCGGCAGCGAAAAGGCCCGGTGCGCCCAAATTCGTGGGGCGCGATGGACCCGGTGCAGAAGTTGGTGCAGCCCGGGAATCCCCCGAGGTAAATTCCTTACCCGCTGCTACGACTTAACCGTTGCCTCTTTAGGGTCGTCGGCTTTGTGCGCGACCGAGCACGCGGCGGGGCTGGCTGCCGAAGAGGCCGCGAGTGAAAACCGCGAGATCCGGCCTCGCAATAGATCATTGACCCGTGGCCGCGTCACACCGCAACGGTTCGCCGCCTCTGTTTGCGTCCATCCGTTTCCTTCAACGATCGCGGCGATCTTGCTCATCCGCGATCGCGTCCCAAACGCTTGCGAAGCTCTCTGTCTCCTTGGGTTTGCCGATTTCCCAACGGGTTCGATTCCCGGCGCCTCCATCTCGCTTCCTCGCGCAGCTGGCCTTCATCACCGATATTCGAGAGCCGGGTGAAGGCAGCGTACGTGTTTTCAGCCACCACAGGAGGGCGCTCAGGGGCACACGAGACGGTAGGCGTCGAGGGAGAGGTGTTTCACGATGGTCGAGAGCCCGGGCACGGCTGCGGGGCAGCCGCTCGAGTACTCGGCGTGAAAGACTGCCTTGCCTGCTTGGGTGAAGGGAGCGAGCGTATTGCACTCACTATACTGCGAGCACTCCTCGTTGAGCGCCCAGTCGAAGCTCGACTGCAGCGCGTCGACCTGATCGAGATCGTTCTTCAGTCCCACGGAGAGTCCGCGCGAGTGGGCCTCGGAGGCGAGGAACTTGTTGTAGTCCAGCTGCGTACTCGAGGTGAGCGGGAAGCCCGGATTGTTCTGGTACCCGTCCACGTTGTCGGGTTCCACGCCGTCGCACTTCTTCTGCACCGCCAGGTCCATACGTGCTGTCATGATCTGCCGGACCGTTGCGTCGCGGGTGTCGAGCCATTCCTCGCCGGGCCATCCGTCGACGCCGTTTCCCCGGGCAGCTTGAGGGATGCTGCTCGAGTCGGGCCGCCCGGGCTCGTACGTGCCCGCGCTCAAATAGCAAATGACGATTCGACCGGCAGCGTGAAGGGCGTCAATTGTCCCCTGTGGCGTTGTGAACAGATCGATGTCGTACATCTCCGCGTTGACCGAGGTGTCGATCGTGCCCGTGAGCTGCCATTGCCACGT
>DATHEQ010000226.1:0-6344 GCA_035318505.1 Polyangiaceae bacterium
AGGACGGCCCAAGAACCGGCGCGCCGGTTGCCTGCTTTGTAAGCCTCACAAAGCGAACGGCGCGAAGGACAAGCGACCGATCGCCGACAAGCGTCGGCTTCAAGACTCTATCGCGGTGCTCGCCGAGAGACCTTGATCCCACGGCAGCGTACGAGCAGCGCTGCTCAGGACCGGACGGCGCCTTTCTTCGGGTCGTCGCCGTCGAGCGGGCACGGAGGCTCGTCTTCAAGGCCATCGCCCGAGGTCTGGTCCCAGACGTCGGCGCCATAGTCGGCCCACTCCTCGGGCGTCATCGAAGCACATCCGCGCTCCATATCTCGAAAAAACTCCTCGTGCCGTGAGGCTTCGCGCCGTGCGGCCTCGATCAGTTTGGCGAGCTCCTCCTCCAAGGTGATGTGATCGCGCTCGGCGAGCTCGCGCAAGCCCGCGTAAGCAACGTCATCAATCTCGAGGGTCCTGGCCACGGGCCGAGTTTGGCACGTGGTTGGAGATCTTCCAGCACGTCGGTAGGCCCATCGCCTCGTGGCGCAGGCGAGAAAGCGGAGAGCAAACTTCGGCGGTGGCGCGCCGTACGTTAGTCCCCTGACCGCTAGCTGAATGCTGCGGCCAAGTCTGAACGCAGATCGACTCGTGTTTTGTCCCGCGCCGCCTAGAGCACGCGGTCCGCAAGCCCCGGCTCGTGCGCATGTGCCCCGAGGGCCGCGACCGTGTGAGCGTGCAGCGCGATCCGCGTGAATCGGTGAAACCCGCGGGGAATCCAGGAACAGGTGAACGGCCGCGCAGTCGCGTCCAATGTTGAGATGCCCGTCTCGACTAGCCAGCTCGACGTTTTCCCAGCTACGCGGAGCTTGTCACAGCTCGGTGTCACAGCTTGTCACAGCTTCTTGTCACAGCTCGCCCCCCAGCCATTCGTAGTGCCGAGTCGGATCGGTCGGTCCGGCGCCGACGTCGCCGACGAGCCCGGCATCCGCGAGCCGCTTGAGATCACGTTGCAGCGTGCGACGCGCTACCTCGGGAAACAACTTCTCGCAGTCCGCGAGGGACAAACTCGACCGATCAAGGAACGCCGCCACGAGGCCCGTTTGCCGTCCGTTCAACTTCTTGGCCGCTGCTATGACGTCGGCGCGGATCGCCTGTTCGCCCTTCGCCTTCACTTCCTGCAGCTGCGTCGATAGACCGGTGATGAAGAACTCGAGCCATCCGGTGAGGTCCATACCCGCCTCTCGTACGCCCTGCAGGGCCGCGTAGAAGGCCGCGCGGTCGCGATCGTAATACTCGCTGATCGTGAAGAGGCGCTTGAAGTCATAGCCAGCTCGGTAAAGGCAAAGCGTCGAGAGCAGTCGCGACGTCCGCCCGTTGCCGTCGACAAAGGGATGGATATGAACGAGCTGGAATTGTGCGACGCCTGCCATGAGCACAGGATGGATACCTTGTTCGTCGCGGAGCCACTCGACCAGCTCGTGCATGAGGGCCGGTACGTCGTCCGTCGGAGGTGGCGTGTAGACGATTGCGCCCGTCTTGCTGTTAGCGACGAAGTTCTGCACGGTCCGCCATTCGCCAGGCTTGGCCCGCCCGCCGCGTACTCCTTCGACGAGTCTCTTATGAATCTCGCGGATGAGGCCTTCGCTGACCGGCGCTCCACTCGACAAGTATTCGCCGACGAGCTCGAACGCACCGCGGTAGTTGAGTAGTTCGCGAACGTCATCGGCGTCGGCGCCTTTCACGTCCCGCCCTGCCCAAAGTTCTTCGGCCTGCTCGATGTTGAGCTGGGTACCCTCGATATGCGTCGTGTAGTGCGCTTCGAGAAGCAGCGCACGCCGGCTCATTCGTCGCACCCAATCTTTCGAAAGCGTGGCTGCTTCGAGGAAGCCGCGAGCGCGCTCGATAGTCGTGAGCGCGGCGGTGATGCGGTTGGTGATCGTGAAGCGCGGGGCGAAGGTGGTCATAGCGCTCCTCCGTGCCCAGAGCGTCTTCTCGGCATCTTTCCAAAAAGCCCCCGCGAGAACGTGGCCATCAATCCGCCAGCCTAACTCGCCCGTGCGCCGGATTCGACTGCTTCCCCGTCTGCTTCCCCTTTACGCCGCGTGGCCGCGCCGCATGGACTTGATGCCGCGCACGGCGGAGCCAAGCGTCCTCTGGCGGTGCGCAGGTCGAAGAACGCCCGGGCGAGACGCAGGGTTTGAAGGCGTTGAGACGGGCAACGACGCCGGCCCCGGCGTGATGCCGGTCCCCGGTTGCGACTGCGAAGCTCGATGTTGGCGGTCGTGACCAGCCTGGGCGGGGCGGCGATCCCCGAGACGCCCGCGCTCGCCGAGGAAGTCGCGGTACTGGCGCAGGGAGCGCTGAAGTCCATCGCGCTGGCCAGGGACGGGCAACCGCATGAAAGCACGCCCGATCCGGCAGCAGGTGAACGGCCGCGCAGTCGCGTCTAAGCGCCGGACCGGTTCGAGAGCGTGCTCGACGCATTCTCAACGTGGGTGGCGATCATCCCCGCCCTCGAAAGGAAAAGCGCGTCATGACTACCTCCCCTCTCCTCGCCATCGCGGCCAACGAGAACTCTACCCATCTCCGCCTCGCACTCCTCGTCACCGATCCCGAGGTCGTGCACGAGCTGGTGCAACAGACGGAAGGGGAATCCCGCGATGTGTATGCCAGGCACGCCCTTCGTCTCGGGGTACTCGCACTGCGGCAAGCAAGTGGTGGCCTCGATGCGCAGACCATCCAGCGCGAGGGCGAGCGCATGCTCGGCACCGTGCGCGAGATGCTCATCGATCGCACCGGACAATTCACCGAGGGAGTCACCAAGGTTCTCGGCAGCTATTTCGACCCCATGTCCGGATCGCTGCCCCTGCGGCTCGAGCGCCTGATGCAAGGTGGCGGCGAGCTCGAACTGATGCTGACCAAACACGTCGACGGTGAGAGGTCCGGTCTCGCGCAAACACTGGCGCAGCATGTTGGCCAGCAGAGTCCCCTCTTCAAATTGCTCTCGCCCGAGCAGAGCGACGGACTGGTCGCGACGCTGGAGAGCACCATCCAGGATGCGCTCAACGCGCAGGCGGACCACGTGCTTCAGGCCATCACCAAGGAGTTCTCGCTCGACCACGAGGGTTCGGCGCTGAATCGCCTCTCCGCCACGCTCGACAAGACGTGCAGGGCCGTGCAAACGAGCCTGACGCTCGACGATGCCGCGTCGCCCCTCTCGCGTCTGCGTGTGGAGCTGCGCGGCGTGCTCGACGCACTGGCAGCGACCAACACGCAGTTCCAGACCGAGGTGCGTGCCACGCTCGAGGGTATCAAGGTCCGCCGCGAGGAAGCCGCGCGCTCGCCACGCCACGGGAACACCTTCGAGGCCAGCGTGGGGGACTTTCTATGCGGCGAGGCGAAACGCGCCAACGACCTCTACGAGGCGGTCGGTACGATCAAGGGCCAGGCCGACCGCAAGACCGGCGACCATGTGCTGACCCTCAACCCCGACAGCGGCGCGCCCGATGCGCGCATCGTCTGCGAAGCGAAGGCAAGGAAGGGATACACGGAGAAGGCTGCGCTCGAGGAGATCGCGCTCGCGCGCAAGAACCGCGATGCACAGGTCGGTCTGGTGGTGATGGATCGGGCGACCGCTCCCGAAGGATTGGAAGTACTGCGGCGCGTGGGACAAGACATCCTCGTCGTCTGGGACTCGGAAGATGTCGCATCCGACCTGAACCTGCGGCTCGCCGTATCGGTCGCGCGTGCGCTCTGTGTCCGCGAGCGGATGGCGGCATCGCAGGACGAGGCCAATCTGGAGCAGATCGATAGCAGCATCGAGGCCATCGCCAATCAAATCGGTGTCGTCGATGAAATCATCCGCAGCGGACGACAGATCAAGCAACGCGGCGACAAGGTGACCACATGCGCCGAAAAGCTGCGCGAAACGCTGGAGACCGAGGTACTGGCGCTGCAGAAGCATCTGCTGGCGCTGCGCAAGAAGGATGCGGCATGATCCTGCTCGGACGGGGGCACATCAATGAACGATAGGCGAACCAGGGCCGAGATGATCGGTAAGGCGCTCCGCAAGGCTGGCCTCCTCGTGGCCGTCATCGGCACGATGGCGACGACCTTTTCCAAGGACGGCTTCACGCTGCGAAAGACCGCGATATCCATCGCGGTCGGCTTGGCGCTTTTTGCGGCAGGCATCGCCGTCGAAGAATGGAGGCGCTGAGATGCTCCCGCTTCCCCGCCCACATCGGGTCGCTTGCGCGGACCCGCCATTGCGTTGTCGAAGGTGAAGGTCTCGTTCTGGATCGATCGTCCGTTCGCTCTTCTCCGCGCCAAGAAGTATCGCCACTACCGCTACCAATGGTTGGGAAAAGGACAGCGCCCTTCGGATTGGTTGCAGTCGAGACCGCAGCGCGTCGCCACGCTCGCCCGATGGGAAAAGCGACCCAAGTTTGTGAAACGACTCTTGAGGTTGTGGCACCACCTGAGAAACGACGCGATCGCTGTCTGGCGCCGCGATACGATGGCGTTCGAAATCGGGCGGCCTTTCACGATGGGCGACCGAACATGGATCTGCACCGACGTCGGCACCCGGACGATCTGCGCGGTCCTCCTCGACGACCTTGCCAATAGCGGAGACACCGGACCACCGTACTCGGTCGTGGAGCACGTGCTTGACCGCTACGACATGGACGGCTGCGAGCCCGCTTCATTCGTCGAGTTTTAGTCTCACGCAACCTTCACGTCACGAGGGACCGGACTCGGGGCAGGAAGATCCTCGCTTGCGGAAGCTGCGGCGAAGGCAATCACGGACCGAACATCGTCGTCGTTGAGACTAGGGAATTCTCTCAGAATGGTTGCCGTCGTTTCTCCATTCCGGCAACGCGCGACGTCGAGGGGCAATCGCCAGTCTTTCCGCACGTCGCCACAGCGCCTATCATGCCCCCCGTGGGGCAGCGCAGCCAAACCGAAACCCTCGCCGGCATCTACCAGGCCTTCCTCCAGCGCCGGACCTGGAAGCAAAAGGACCTGGCCAAGGCGCTCGACATCGGCGTCGAACCCCTTCGCCGCGTCCTCCACGAACTCCGCGAGCAAGGCATGCCCCTCCACCGCGAGGACGACCATCCTCACGTCTACTGGAGCGTCCCGAAAGACTGGTTTCCCAGCAGCGTCCTCTTCAAACGCGAAGAAGTTCCGGACCTCTTGCGCCAGCTCCGCCGCATCCCCCATGGCCCCGGGCGCGCGCGGCTCCTCGAGCTCGTCCTGAGTCGGCTCCCCAGCGGACAGGCTCCGACGGCACCCGGCCTGATCGTGACGCGGGAGACGAGCGATCAAGAGAACCAGTATCTCGGCGTGGTCGAGGATTCCGGCAACGCCAGGGTCGCGCTTCAGATGCGCTACTACACCGCGAGCCGCGGGGTGGCGGGCGAGCGCCACGCCTCCGTGCATCGCGTCATCGTCGGTCCACCGGCGCGGTTCGTGGCCACCTGCCATCGGAGTGGGACGCTCAAGACATTTCGCGTGGACAGCATCATGAACGCACGTCTCACTGACGCCGAACCCTATATCGCCGCCGACAGCGCGGCGATCGAGGCCTACTGTCGGGCGAGCCTCGACGGGTTCAACGAAGGCGGCGCACCTGTGCCGGTGTCCTTTCGTGTGCGCAATCCCGAGGCGCGCTGGGTGAAGAACAACCTCTTGGAGGGCGTGACAACCGAGGAGCTCGATGACGGCGTGCGTGTCATCGCGCATACCGCCGCGATCGGGCGGCTCGCGCGCTTCGTGACCAGCCTGGGCGCGGCCGCGATCCCCGAGACGCCCGCGCTTGCCGAGGAAGTCGCCGTGCTCGCGCAAGGAGCGCTGAAGTCCATCGCGATGGCCAAGGACGGGCAACCGCCCGAATGAAAGCACGATCCTGGGACAGGTGAACGGCCGCGCAGTCGCGTCGACGCGCTGGACCGGTTCGAGAGAGAGCTCGACGCATTCTCAACGAGGGTCGCGCTGGCCGCGACCAACACGCAGTTTCAGAGAGAGCCTCCCCGGACGGGTGCACATCCAATGAACGATAGGCGAACCAGGGCAGAGCGCTTTTTGCGGCAGGCATCGCCGTCGAAGAATGGAGGCGCTGAGATGCTCCCACTTCCCCACCCACTTCGGGTCGCTTGCGCGGACCCGCCATCATCGTCACGCGCTGTTAAGCGCCGGTATTTGACAGGAGATTGCGTCAAGCTCATGAATTGATAGAGGGCAGATGAAACGGTTCGGCGTAGGGACAGTCGGGGCAAGGTCGCTCCACCGCGTTGCGTCGGGGCTCCTGCTCTCGGCGCTCGTTGGCTGCGGAGCGCATGGCAACGAAAACGATCTTGCTG
>DATHEQ010000227.1:0-2353 GCA_035318505.1 Polyangiaceae bacterium
AGCTTCCTGCCGGCACGACCTTGCTCGTGGACATCCTGTCCTGCCACGGGACCGTCACGGCATTCAAACCGACCACGAGTCCAGGCTGCCAGACCGTCCGCGTGCAGAACGCGGGCAGCGGCGCGCGCGCGCGGTGCGAGCTCCTGCGCGGCACCGCGGTGAGTCTTCCCCGGGGCACCAATACCCTTCGTCGCTTCTATTTCGACGAGGGCTCGCCGCTCTTCGCATTCACCGTTACCGCACGCCCACCGAAAGGACTTTAGGAGCAACGATGGAACGCATACTTCTCACCGAAGGTTATCGAGGCTGCAACTCGCGCGGCGATGACCTCAATCTCGGCGCAGTTCAACGGGACTATGAGGTCGTCCTAGACGTTAAGAGCGTCACGCCGGGCGGCACGCTCGCAGTCGAGGTGGTGACGTCCAGCGGCGTCATCAAGTTCAGGCCGACGACGGGTCCCACCTTCGAATCGATTCGCGTGCCCAACCTCACTTGGTTCGTGACCGCATGGTGGCGGACGTTCCACGTCTCGCCAGGCGCGCACGAGCGCAGCGATCACGTGCTCAGCTTTTTTGGAGTCTTCCTCCGCACACCGAAAGGACTGTCAAATGCATAACATTCGATTAAAGCCACCACGCCTCAACGATGTCGGCTGGGGCGAGCCGTACGACACCCACAACTCCACCGGGACGGGCGCGGCTGTCGGTCCGCAGCTCGAAATCGAGCGATGCGGGACCTTGCGGCTCCAGCTCGTCGTCGTCGCGATTGGCGGCACGCTGCCTACGCTCGACGTGGTCGTGCAGCACAGCCCCGACGGTGCCACGTGGGCAGACGTCGCCGCGTTCGCGCAAAAGACGGGCGTGTCGAGCGAGTGGAAGGTGTTCGGTCCATGCCACCGATTCGTTCGGCCGAAGTGGACGATCGCCGGTACGTCGCCGGCGTTCCAGTTCTCAGTTTTGGGGCAAGGAGTCTGATCATGAATATTCTCGAAAGAGCACAGCAGCTCGCCGCCGAAACACGGCGCGTCCTCAACTACCTACCGCCGTTCCAAGGCGAGCCGACAGCGATGCGCTCCAGCGCGCGCCTCGTTCCCGCGCGCCCAACGGCGAGCAGCGAGCCCATCATCAAGTTGACGGTCGATGGCGGCGCGCCCGAGATGGTCACCACCGGACAGCTCTACGCGAAGCTGTCGTTCGCGTCGCGTGCGAAGTTGAAGACCGAATATCCGAAGGAGTACGCCGTCGCTAAAGCCGCGAATGAGGCGGAACGCGAAGAGCTCGCTGCGAAGCTTTCGCAGGCGAAGTCGATGAAGGACCGAACCGAGATTCTCGCGGAGCTCGCGAAGCTTTGAAGATCTCTGGCGGAGCTGGGTTGGTCCCCGGCAAGGTGCGGAGTTCCGGCACCTCGTTGTCCGCATGCGTTTTCGCTGATGGTGAAGTGCGGTCAATGCCGTCGACGGCAAAAGTCCTCGCCGGTGGGGTGCCCCGCTTTCCTCGGGGTCCCACCGGTGGGGCGTTTTTCCTGAATGACCACAACCTTCCTAAGGAGTAACCAGCATGCCCACGAACATAGTTGACTCCAATGCGTTTACGTCGCCGGTCGTCAGGCCGAACGACACCGAAGCCGCGACGGCAGCGTCGCTGGCACTCTTCGTTCAGCCGCTCTCCAACCGCACCTATTATCTCCAGCAGCTCGTAGAGGTGCTCGGGATCAAGAAGATCCGCAGCGGTTCGGCGGCCGCGATGGTGGCTGCCACAGGCGTCACCAACAAAACGGTCTGGCTTGTCGAGGCAGCCGGCGCGTTCCAAGGGATCTACGTTTACGACTCTGGCTCAGCGTTCGTTGCTGACAACTCATTCGTGTATCCGGCGACCGGCATGGGAGCTGGCGCGTGGGTCCACGCACTGTTCTCTCTGCTGAACGTGAACCTCGGACTCGTAACGCTCGGCCCGATCAGCCTCGGCGGCGCTGGCATCTCGCCGACGCCTGCCAGCAAGATCGACGCTGCGTTCATTCAATATGGCAACGTCCAGGCGCTCTTCGCGTCTCCGGCGACTGGCATCTTTGCCAACAGCTCCTCGACCAGTTACGTCGACATCCCGAACTACTCGCTCTCGGTGCCTGGCGCGATTGCTGGCGACGTTCTATTCATCGACATGGAACTGAAGGTCTTTGACGTGACGGGGCACTTCGGCAATTTCAAGCCCGTCATCGTGGATGGCGCCTCGACCATCGACATCGACGTCCCGGTCCGCGTCGACAGCACCACCGCCTCTACCCTCCAGCCCACCCAGTTCCACGGCGCCTACACGGTCGTGACGGGCGGCACGCTGACGGTCAAGGCGCAGTACAA
>DATHEQ010000228.1:0-17730 GCA_035318505.1 Polyangiaceae bacterium
GCACTGTCTACCGCAAAGACGAGGACGTCACCCATTCGCCGATGTTCCATCAGGTCGAGGGTTTTCTCGTCGACGAGCACGTCACCTTCGCCCAGCTGAAAGGCGTTCTCAACGCGTTCGCCGAACGTATCTACGGACCTAAAACGCCGGTCCGTTTTCGCCCGAGCTACTTCCCCTTCGTCGAGCCGGGCGCCGAGGTCGACATCGGTTGCGTCTTCTGCAAGAAGGCGGACGGATCGCGCCCCGGCTGTCGCATTTGCAAGTTCACCGGATGGATCGAGATCCTCGGGTCCGGCATGATCCACCCCGTCGTCTTCGAGCACACCGGCATCGATCCCGAGCGCTACACGGGGTTTGCCTTCGGAATGGGCATCGAGCGGGTGGCGATGCTCCGCTACGACATCCCCGACATTCGATTGCTGTTCGAGAACGACCCCAGGTTTTTGGCCCAGTTCTGATCGTCCGCGTTCGAGCCAATCGCGACGACGCGGTCGGCCCAGCGCATCGCGTCGCGCTGGTGCGTCACGAGAACGATCGATCGCGTCGCGCGAAGGCGCTGCAGCGCTTGGAGCATCGTTGCCTGCGCCGCGGCGTCGAGACCGGCGGTCGGCTCGTCGAGAAGCAGCACGGGCAGCCCGGACGCGATCGCGCGCGCCAGCGCGATCCATTTGCGCTCCCCCCCGGACACGGAACGCCCCGACGCGCCGAGCTCGACCCCGGCGCACTCTTGCGCGAGCCGACCCGCTCCGATGGAACGGAGCACGTCCGTTACCGCGCGCGGATCGGCGGATAAAAAGAGCACGTTTTCTTCGAGCGAGCCGGCGAGCACCGGAGCATCTTGCGGCGCCCAGGCGAACGGTCGCGCGAGCGGTCCCACGCCGGTGCGTACGAGCTCCTCGGCGCCGTAGCGAATCGACCCCGTCGCGTCCGGCTCGAGACCCAAGAGAGCCCGGAGCAGCGTCGTCTTACCCGATCCGGTCGGACCGACGACGGCGACGATTTCGCCCGGCGACACCGTGAACGAGGTGCGCGTGGCGCCCTCCTCGCCTCTCGCGACGCCGAGCGCGCCGACGTCGAGCCGGGCGCGTTCCCACCTGCGTGACGCGGGCCCATCCGGCGTCGCCGCGGGAGAGGTCGGCGCGACGGCGCGCGGCAACGTCTTCGGCATACGTGCCGTTTCTTCGAGCATCGCGAGCGATGCGGCCCCTCGTTCGAGCGCCGTTCGAGCGTCCCCCAGATCACGCAGAGGGCGGTACGCCATGAAGAAGGGCACCGCAAACGCGATCAACGTCCCGTCTCCGAGCGGCAAAGAAAACCATCGCGCGAACGCGACGCACGCGAGCAGCGTGAGTGCTGCGAGCACCTCGTTGGCGCTCGACAGCGCCACTCTCGATCCCTCGGCGCGGCTCGCAGCCCGAGCTGCGTCCTCCGCGAGATCATCGAGCGTTCGGCAGACCCTCTCCGCCGCTCCATACACCCGCCACACATCCATGTGCGAAACGAGCTCGTCCACCTCCTGGTGAATGCCTTCCGCGACCAGCGCAGCGCGCACATAGCCTCGCTTCCACGCTTTGCGCGCCAGCGACAGCAGGGCTGCAAAAAGGAGGAGGAGCGCGACCGCCGCCCAAACCAGCTGGGAGCTCACCAGCGCCAAAGCCACCGCGAGTGGGGCCAGGGCGAGGCCCGCTCGTAACGCCCCCAGGAAGCCTTCCTCCACGCCTCGCTCGACGTCCCGCAACCCCACGGACAGACGGGCGGCCAGCTGACCGTCCGGGAGCACGCTGCCGCCCGCCAAGAGCCGTGCCGCTACGTCACGCCGTACCCATCCTGCGACCTTTTGCGCCAACCGCGACTGCAGTGTCGCGCCCACAATGGCGCCCGCCCCTTTTGCCAGTGCCGCGACCACTCCGACCAAAGCCAGGGTTTCAGGCGAGGCAATTCCGAAAAGAGAGGGACCCGGCGAGGAATGTTCAACGAATGCCGTTCCCAACAATGCAGCCGCCATCGCCATGAGACCGTGCCCAATCCCGTGCAGTGTCGCTGCAATGACGAAGCCGGAGAAAAGCGCCCGATGCACTAACACCTTCCGACAGAGTCCGCCGTAGAAGAAGAAGACACGAACAGAACCGGGCTTTTGAGGGGTCATCGCCGAAACTATCGGAAGGAAACGATATCCAAGAGAGTTGAAGTTCGAAGAGCTCGATCGACGAAAGTTGGCCGAGCTGAGCGCCCTCCGGCGACCATGGTCAATACGGAATCACGATTGACGAAGATTATTTTTGGATCGCATTTTGCAATTCTTAAAGTTCTGAGATCGTACTTGTTTTCGACCGCCCGAGGCTACCGAGTTTGGGAACTCACAAGATGACTTTCGAGAACACCGGACCCAGATTGGTTTTTATGCTAGAGGGGGTCCCCTTCAGGGGAAGGGGGAATCCCCGCGGGAATGTCTCGGCTGGCACGAAGGTTGTAATCGGACGTTCCTCTTTTCCACCCGTAGAACCCCAATCCGCAGTCCCGGTCGTCTTCATGCGCCACCGGAGGCCCGCACCCCAAAGGTGCAGGGAGCAGCTATGATCGATATGAAAAACCGCGCCACCGCCGCCAAGCTAGTGCCTCTCGACGACGACCTTGAGCCGGCGTCGGTTCGGCTGGCCACCAGCCAGAACTCGACGCCCCCCCCCGCGGACGCCGACGGTGACTTCGGGGGCGAGTTGACCGGGCCTGAACAGGCCGAGACGGCGCTCAGCAGCGTTCCTCCGGCGCCTTCGCCCCAGGACTTGCGCGCCATCGAAGAGGGCGGCGGCGACTCGATGCTCGCCCGCTACTTCCGTGACATGGCAGCCCATCAGGTCATGGGGCCCGACGAGGAGCTGCAGACGGCCAAGGCCGTCGAGCAGGCCGAGGTCGATCACTGGGTCGCGCTTCTTTCCTTCGTTTCCATCAGCGATCTCATCCTCGACGCCATCGAAGACGAGATCCGCAAGGCGAACGATCCCGAGATCCAGGCTCCGCAGATCCCCGACATGCGGCGTTCGCTGAAGACGCTGAAAAAGCAGCGCGCCCGGCTCTCGCCCGACCAAGAGCGCCGCTGGACCAATCTTTGCGCCGCCCTGGCGCGGTCCATCCGCTTGCCCGACAGCGACCGCCTGTGGATGGCGCGAGCCAACCGCATCGCCCGCGATGTCGTGCGCGAGCGCGACATCGAAGACGACGAGGACGTGACGCGCTCGGTCATTGCAGTGACCCCCGCGTACCGGCGTTACATCGAAAAGGTCGAGTCGACCTACGTCCGCCAGCACGACGCCAAGAACCGCTTCGTGAAGGCGAACCTCCGTCTCGTCGTCTCCATCGCGCGCCGCTACAACCGCGGCCGTCTCCCGCTCATCGACCTCATTCAAGAGGGCAACATCGGCCTCATGAAGGCGGTCGAGCGGTTCGACCACCTCCGGGGTTACCGCTTCTCGACCTACGCGTCGTGGTGGATTCGCCACGCCATCAGCCGCGCTCTCGCCGACAAGGGGCGCGCCGTGCGTATCCCCGTGCACATGCTCGACACGTACAATCGCGTGGCGCGCACGACGCAGGCCATCATCGCCCGCGTCGGACGCGAGCCGACGATCGACGAGCTCGAGAAAGAGACCGGCATTCCCCGCGAGAAGCTGGAGAAGGTCAAGGATTTCTACGCCGAGACGCCGTTCTCACTCGATCGCCCCGTGGGCGACGAGGACGGGCGGCGCTTCATCGACTTCCTCCAGGAGGAGAACGCCCTCTCGCCGTACGACAACCTCGCCAACCAGAAGTGGGCGGACGAGGTGCGGCGGCTGCTCGGCACGCTCACCCCCATCGAATCGCGCATCATCCGCTGGCGCTTCGGCCTCGACGACGAGGACGAGCTCACGCTGAAAGAGATCGGCGACAAGTACAACCTGTCGCGCGAGCGCATCCGGCAGCTGCAAGAGCAGGCGCTCGGCAAGATCCGCAAGCAGATGCGGGATTTCTGAGAACGCGGCCGCCAAGCCCTAACCAAGTCAAAGTCGAACGCGCGCGAAAGCGCGCGTTCGGCGTTTTGTCGCACCGATGACGGCAGCCGGCCGTCCTCTACAAGTCAGCTCCGACTTACGGCTGGCAGTCTTGCTTTACGTCGACGGCGCGCTGCTGCAGGGCCCAGATGTTGGTGATCTGCGTCGGGCAGTCGAATGGGTTCTCGAGGACGTCGAGCATGCCGCCATTGTCGAGCGCGGAGACCTGCACGAAGGGCGTGAGAGTGGTGATACCGTTTCGGCGAACGGTCAGCTTGTGAACCTTGCTCGACGCGAGCGGCGACCAATCGGTAATTTGATTGCCCGAGAGATCGAGCGATGTCACCGACGGAGCCAACGTGATGGCTGAGATTCCGCAATCGACAAGGCTCAGCCCGATCAGGTTGGGCATCGCGGCGAGCGGTGCCACATCCGCTATTGGACTTTTCATGACCGCGACGCTCGTGAGGTTCGGAGCTTTGAGGAGCGGCGACAGATCGCGAACCGCACTGGGGCCGAGGCTGATCCCGCGCGTGTTGCTCGCCCCAAGGCCGTCCGCGAGCGGCGTGATGTCAGTGATGAGTTTGCCGGAGATGGCAACTCTGCTGAGCTTGGTGGCGGCGGCCAGGGGGGATAGATCGGACAGCGCGTCGCTATGCACGATAAAAATGCTGACGCTGGGAATAATCGGGGCGAGCGGAGCGATGCTCGCTACGGCGTTCGTACTGAGCCACAGAGCGGTGATGGTCGGCGCCCTTCCGAGAGGAGTCAGGTCCAGATGAGCAAACGGCGGACCATAGTCGACCTCGTCATTTCGCGTGATCGAAACGGTCGTCAAATGACCCAGCGTCGCGAGGGGGGACAGATCGAGCGAACCCAGGGAACGCAGATCCGGTCCCTCTGCGTTAAATGACTCCAAAGCCGAAAAACACTCGAGGCCGCGCAGCGACGTCAGCGGCCTCGACTCGAAAAACTCGACGGCCAGCGTCGTCACGCGAGCCGCGTCTTCGGCGACGAAGGGCGGCGACTTGCTGATCGCCGCCGACACGGCCGCTTGGACGCTGAGATCCGGAATGAGGATCTCGCCCGTGCACCCCGAAGCACTGTCCATCGCCCCTAAGCCGGCGTCGGGAACCGTCGCGTCCACGGTCGAAGCACCACCGCTCCCACCTCCGCCGGTGCCCGACGCATCGATCGTCGTACCGCCGGCGCCTCCCGCACCAGCGCCGCCGCTCCCCGTAGAGCTGCCCGCGGCGCCGCCTGTACCAGAAGCGCCGCCAGCATCGTCGTCGGGATGGGTACCACCCGCGCCAGCGCCGCCACTCGGGTTTGGCGTACCGCCCGAACCGCCGCTCGGATCCGTGCCACCCGCACCGTCCTTGCAGGGCGGGGCGGCACACGTGCCCCCGCTCCCAATCGAGCCGCCCTCTCCTCCCGCTCCGCCCGTGCCCCCGACCAGCGACGAGGTGCCTCCGCCGCAAGCAGCAACGATCAGCAACGCAGAACTCTGCAACGCAGCGACGAATCTCATAAGGGCTTATCCCCGCGACGCGCGGAATCGATCACCGGCTGACGTAACACGGTACCCACCGCGGCTAATGGGCGGCTGAGCAGCGCTCGCGCTCGAGCCGCTTGCGCGCTCTTCATACGACGCAACGGTGTGTGATGCGTGCATTTTTGCGGCCGCGAGTTGCCCTCGACGATCGTCGGCTTCCATCCGGACGAAGAGCACTTCGGGATAAAGCCCGAGCTCCGGGAAATGTTCTTCGTAGTCCGCGAGGGCGCGCGAAACATCACTTCTCTTCATGGCGGCCCACGCGCGGTCGACGAGGGAGGGCAATGGATCGCGCCACTCCCATCATGTTCGTTATCCCCGATGGGTGCGGGTTTCGATCAACGAAAGTGCAATGCCGCACCCACACGGACGCCTGCGCCGACGGACGGCACCTCGTGGATCAACTGTGTCGGCACTTCGAAGATGAAGTTATGCCGTACCAATGGAAATCCAAGCTCGCCGCCGACCTCCAGAACGACGATCTGACCGGCGCGCCAACGTACGAGAAGCTCCGTCGATGCCGCCGACCAGAAGATGGACGCCGAGCCGGCACGAGGAAGCGCTGCATTTGGCTGGCCTCGTCCGCCGAGATACCCCAGTTCGATGCCCGCACAGGCAGCGATCTCGAGATGCGTGGCGAGATCGAGTGATACGGGGCACAGCGAAAGGCGACCGCCGAGCATGACAAAAGCCGCTGATCGCTCGTCGATCGACGCCGATCCAGTGGCGCCACGAAAACCGAAGCGCACGAGGTGAAGCCCCGTGGGACCGCTCATCTCGCCGAAGGCTCCGAACGTATACGCGCCCCTCGGGGCGCTCCATCCGTCGATTCCTACCGTCGCCCCGGCTCCCCATCCAAGAGGATATCGCAGGGGCGCGGCACCTGGAGCGGGCGTCGTCTGCTCTTTCTGCGGCGCTTCGTCGGAATCATCGAGCCTCGCCACCGGGACGGGCTCGGGTTCGACGGTTGCTTCGATAGCTAGCGCGGTGATCAAGGCGGCCGCGGAAACGACTTCATCGCATGTCTTGCCCGCGACGTGACGCACCACGCCTTCCTCGCCGGAGCCGGCGAATTCGACGCGTCCCACCGTCTCTCGGTCGTATGAGCTGACCGTAACGACGAAGCGGGCGGCGGCTCCTTCGCCGGCGAGAGCTGCGTGAAGCGTGCGCGATCGCACGCGCGCGATGAATGCGGCGCCATCGGGGCAAGCGGGCGACGCGCGATATCGAATCAGCGGCTCTTCCTCGGCTCGGACGGTGCGCGTCACGGCGGAGAGTACGGCCAGCGTGATCGCTGCCCTTCCTTTCCTGCTCGCAATCGACTGCGCCATCGGCTTGGCATCGGCGCATTCCGGCGACGCCGACCTATCCGAGACGCTTAGCACATCTCGCGTGTACCCGGCTCGCCGGGCTAGTTCCGCCGCTCATTTGCCCGGGCTTCACCGGGGCGCGTTTCGCTCCGCGACGCGTGTTTGACGACGGCATCGATCAGCTTGTCCATCGCGGCTCTCGTGCCGGAGACTTTGCCGGCCACGTCGTTGACGACGATGGCGAAGGCGAGGGGCGCCTTGCCCGGAGCACCGAACACGTAGCCCGAAAGCGCGGACGTCGCTTCCAGTGTGCCGGTCTTCGCGCGCAAGATACGCTTGTCCTTGAGCTCGCGAAAGCGCTTGTGCAACGTGCCGTCGACGCCGCCGATGGCGAGCTGTCCGACGAATTCCGAGGAGATGGCGGGGTCGCGGTACGCGGCGCGCAAGAGCTTGACCGTGCCGGCGGCCGTGACGCGGTTGGCGTCGAAAAGGCCGGAACCGTTCTTGATGATCATTCCCTCTTCGAAAGCGCCGATCTCTTTCAGGTACTTCACGACGACTTCGGCGCCGTCGGTGCTCTTTCCCGGGCGGCCCTTTTGTTCCGCGCCGAGCGTCTTCAAGATCATCTCGGCGTAGAAGTTGTCGCTGTCTTTACCGAGCTCGTAAAGCAGCTGCGCGAGCGGGCGTGAGCGATGCATGACGAGGAGCGCCTTGGCCGCGTCGCCGCCGAGCTGCACGCCGCCTTCCACCGCGATCCCAGCGCTATGCAAAAGAGCTTTGAATGCGTAACCAGGCAGCAGATTCGGATCGTCGCAGCGGCGCGTGAAACCGATGGAGTGATCCTTTTCGGCGATGACGCCCCCGACGTGCGCGCTGAGCCGGCTTCCGTTCGGCACGAGCTCGAGCCTCACGCTTTGTGGCGTGCCTTCGGCGGCGGTTTTGACGGCGCCGTCGATGTCGACGAAGCCCGGCGGATCGAAGCTCACGAGCGCGGGGGCATCCGCGGTGGTCGGTCGCACCATCATGCGCACCGTATTGCCGTTGAGAGCGAGGGCGCTGACGGGAGCGCGGAAATAGGCCCATTCGTTCGGTTGCTGCTCGAAGGCCGGCGGGACGAAGCTGTCGTCGAAAAAGCGCTGATCGACGAGGATGTCCCCCTCGACGCGCCGGACGCCGAGCCCTTTGAGATCTTGGACCACGTCCCAGAGGTCTTGGGTGGCGAGCGACGGATCACCGTGACCGCGAAGCACGAGCTTGCTGGCGCTGCCCCCTTTGGCCTCACCATAAAGGCCGGTCTCGAACCGGTAATTGCCGCGGAGCACGGAGAGGGCCGCAGCAGAAGTGAAGAGCTTCGCGGTCGAGGCGGGGTTGAGCGGGCGGTGATCGTTCTGTGCCGCAAGCAGCTCCCCCGAACCGACGTCGAGAATCGCGACCCCGAGGTGGCCGCCGTATTCCGCGATCTGATGCGTGAATGCTGCGACGGCTTCTTTGAGCGCCGGCACCGCGTTGGGAATCGGCGTGGTGAGCTCGGCGGGCAGCGAAACGGTGGCCGCGGTCACGAGAGAAGGGGCCGAGCCATTGGGGCGCGGCGCGGACGCGGTGCTCGCCGTGGAGCGCGAATTCGGCAGCGCGGCCAGCGCGTCGGTCGCGATCGACGCGCTGGCCGAGTCCGTGGCGGCCGAATCCGCCGGGCTTTTGCAGGCGAGCGCGAGCAGCCCAAAAAGGCCGAGCGCCGGGGCAACGCCGGAAAAAGTCACGCCTCGCATGGACTAGGCCGTACAACGGCGGCGCCGAGCAGAAAAGCTCGGTTCTTGGAGACGGGTACGTTGGGGGCTGTCGCCGTGGTGACAATCGCCCAACGATGCTAAAGAGGTCGCCCCATGCGCCCCGTAGCCCTTGCCGTCCAGTGCGCGGCGCTCCTCATGGTGCTCGGCGCCCAGGCCCACGCCGATGAGCCCGAATCGGGCGAAACGGAAAAGGGTCAGACCATCAAGGCCGACAGGGTGAAGAGCGACACGGCCAAAAGCGATGCCGACGCACCGGCCTATCCGCCGCCTATGGCGCGCTGGGGTGTGATCGGCGTGGGACTCGCGACCACCGCCATCAGTTACGGCGCCGCAGCAGGGATGTCCTACGGGTTCCCCGATGCACCCGGTGCGAAGGACTTGCGTACGCCGATCGTCGGTCCGTGGATGGCCATCGCGCACAACGGCTGCGCTGCCGACGACCCGGACTGCAGCCAGGTGTGGGTCGTGCTGCGAACGATCGGCACCGCGATCGGCGGCCTCGCGCAAGCGGGCGGCATCTTCGTCGCGATCGAAGGCATTTTCATGCCCACTCAATATGCGCCGCCATCGCCTGTGCGCCGCGCGCCCAAGGCGCCCGCCGAGCCCACGCCTTCCACGGAACCGCCGAAGTCGAACGACAAGAATCTCTTTTGGATCCCCACGCCGATGGCGCTCGGAACGGGCGGCGTGGGACTCGGCGTCGTCGGTCGCTTCTGAGCGCAGCCCGAGCGCGGCCGGTGCTCGCCGAGGTGGCGACTATGGCTCCCAGGTGTTGTGGTAGCCCGCGATCTCGAGGTTGGCGGCCTGCGACGTCGCCGATAGAGGCGCAAAGGTGTCGATCATGACGGCGAGCTCGTCGGTGTAGGCGCGCCCGATGCTACCTTCGTACGCGCCCGGATGTGGGCCGTGGGTGATACCAGAAGGGTGAAACGAGATCGCACCCGGTCCGACGCCGCGGCGGCTCGTAAAATCGCCACGCAGATAAAGAAGGATCTCATCGCAATCCACGTTGGAGTGCGGGTACGGACAGGGAATCGCGTCCTTTCCGTAGTCGAGCATGCGCGGGACGAACGACCCAATCGCGACTTTGCTGCCGACGAAGGTGCAGTGCACCGTGGGAGGAAGGTGACGCGCGCCCGTCTTCGGCTGGAATCTCTCGATGGGAAAAGCAAATGGGTAGACGAAGCCGTCCCAACCGATGACGTCCATGGGGCAGCGCGGAAGATCGTGCAATGAGAACGCGTCGCGCTTTTTGGTGAGAAGCGCGCTTGGCCCCGTCACGGCTTCGTCGGGCCGCGCCACGGGCGCCGACGGACGAATGAAATCGCGGTGCGTATAGGGTGCGTCCATGCGCAGCTGTCCGATGACGTTGCGGTAGGAAGCCGGGATTTCGAAACCAGAGCGCCCTTCGACGCCGAGCAAACGCAGCTCACCGGAGGGATGCCACCGATGCACCATCGAGCGCGGAATCAAGACGTAGTCGCCGGAAGCAACGTCGAGGAAGCCGCAGCTCGATTCGAGGCGCGCCTTGCCTTCGTGCACGTACCAGAGCTCGTCCCCGTCGTTGTTGGCGAAGTACACCTCGTCGGTGACGCTCGGTTTTGCGAGCCAGATCGTGGTGTGCTCGTTGAAAAAAAGTGGGGTTCGGTCGTAGCAAAGCATCGATCCGCCCGTCACACGCCCCGAGTCATAGAGTCGGCGCTGCAGCGGCTCGCACGCTTCGCGGTCGACCTTGGGAACGGCGAACCCGCGCTCGCTGGTGCGCACGCGCGTGGAAGTCGGCGCGGGGTGCAGATGATAAAGGTAGGTGAAGGCGCCATCGAAACCTTGGCGCGTGATCATCTCTTCGTAGTAGATGCGGCCGTCGGCGCCGCGGGCGGCGGTGTGCGGTTTTTCGGGGACGATCCCCAGGGTGTGCCGGTCGATCACGTCTCAGCCTGGGGGTGAATTGGCGTGGTTTTGAGTGTCTTGCTCGCGTTCGATGCTCTCGAAGAGCGCGCGGAAATTCCCGTAGCCGAATCCCTCGTCGCCGCAGCGCTGGATGAGCTCGTAGAAGAAAGGTCCGGCGCGATCGTCACGATAGAGGCTCGCTGCCTCGCGCATGAAGATCTGGAGCATGTACTTGTCGTTCTCGCCGTCGATGAGGATCTCGAGATCTTCGAGATCTTTCAGGCTCTCTTTCACGTTGCCGATGCGAAGCTTGTCGAGGCGCTCGGGCATGAATCGGTAGTAGCTCTTGTGGGTGGGCAAAAACGGGAGCCCGCGCTCGGTCAGCTCGCGCACGGCGGGGACGATGGCGGGCAGGCGCATGGCGAGGTGCTGAATTCCCGGGCCGCTGTTGTCGTAACAGAACCGCGCGATTTGGCTTTCGCGGAAATGGGGACGAAGGGGCTCGTTGGAGGCGAACTTGATGTCACCTTGGCGATCCCACATCACGATCGAGCGAAGCCCGGTGCCATGAACATCGGGATCGGGGGGCGGTTTCGTGCCGCCGCTCGACTTCTTGTCTTTCATCTCGCGCGCGAAGTCGGCGGTATGAAAGCTAATGCGCCAGAACTCCTCCATCCCGAGCACATCACGATAAAAGAGGATGAGTGGCTGCATGGTGAGCGCGTTGGACGTCACGTGGTCGACGCGTTCGATACCGAAGCGGTTCGGCTTGGGCCGCGCCACGAGTTGCTCGAAGCCGGGCCCGAAGGCGCTGTAATCGGTGCGCTCGATGTAGCGGAAGGCCACATCGCCGAGCGGCGTGGCGATTTCGAACGAGCGGTAGCGCCCGCCGGCGACATCACGATCCTCGATGGGATCGGCGAGGATGGTGGCGCCGCGCTTCTCGAGCAGCTGCATCGTGCGATCGAGATCCTCGACTCGGAAAGAGAGGCTCATGATGCCGGCGGGGTGCCGGCGTAGGTAGCGAGCCGCGCGGCAATCCTCGTGCAGAGGGGTCGACACGCAGACGCGCACATCGCCCGCCCCGAACACGCTCGATGCCTGTCCACTTCGCTGCGTGAGAAGGTTGCCCGCCCGCGCTACTTCGTCGAAATCGAGCTTCTCCCGGTAAAACGACCTGCTTCGCTCGAGGTTCTCCACGGCGAAGTGGTACGAATCGAAGCCGATGATTCCGAGCGACTCCATAGCGACGTGCCCCTTTCCTTACGGTGGGGTTTTAGCACCGGTTTTCGCGCGGTTCCTCGAACTTTTTCGCCGCGCCGACCCGGCGGCCCGGGGAACTAGAGGCGTCGGAGCTCGTCGCTACGCCACCAGCACTGGGATCTCATCATTTACCACATCGGCCGGCTCTTGTCCCTCCTTTGACGTGACGCAAAGTCCCTCTAGAATGCCCCTATTCGGCGTGCGAGAGGGCCGTCCCGCGCGTTGAGATCGTCGGTCGCCCGTAGCCGCCGATCGCAGACGGACTCGGTCCATCCACAAGCGTATCCAATGCAAAGGAGGCAAGCGATGAGCAAGCGGACAAAGTTCGTCATGGTGACGGGCGGGGTCGTCTCTTCCATCGGTAAGGGGCTCTCCTCCGCTTCGATCGGAGCGTTGATGGAAGCGCGCGGGCTGCGCGTGACGCACATCAAGCTCGATCCGTACATCAACGTCGATCCCGGCACGATGTCCCCCTACCAGCACGGGGAAGTTTTCGTCACCGACGACGGCGCTGAGACCGACCTCGATCTCGGCCATTACGAGCGTTTCACGCACGTGCGGATGAACCGGCACAACAACTTCACCACGGGCCGCATCTACGAAGCGGTCATCTCCAAAGAGCGGCGCGGCGAATATTTGGGAGCGACGGTGCAGGTCATTCCGCACGTCACCGACGAAATCAAAGCGCGCGTGCTCGCGGGCGCGGGCGATGCCGATCTGGCGATCGTCGAAGTCGGTGGAACCGTGGGCGACATCGAGTCCCTGCCGTTTCTCGAGGCGCTCCGGCAGCTCAAGGTCGAGCTCGGACCGCAGAATTGCGTGAGTGTGCACGTCACGCTCGTTCCCCACATCGCGAGTGCCGGGGAGCTCAAAACGAAACCGACGCAGCACGCTGTGAAGGAGCTGCGCGAGATCGGCATTCAGCCGGATATCCTGCTTTGTCGCTGCGATCGGCCGCTTTCGCGCAGCATCAAAGAGAAGATCTCGCTGTTCTCGAACGTACAGGTGGAGAGCGTCATCGCCGCCATCGACGTGTCGTGCATTTACGAGCTGCCACTCTTGTTCCACGCCGAGGGGCTCGACGAGCAGCTGGTCGAGCGGCTCAATATCTGGTCACGCCAACCGGATCTCTCGCCGTGGCAACGCATCGTCGAACGATTCAAAAAGCCGTCGCGCGGCGCGGTGAAGATCGGTGTCGTCGGCAAGTACGTCCATTTGCGCGATTCCTACAAATCGCTGCACGAGGCGCTCGTCCACGCCGGTCTGGCGCACGACTGCCGCATCGATCTCGAGTACATCGACTCCGAAAACATCGAAGGGCTCGGACCGGAAGTGGCGCTGGCGGGCCTCGACGCGATTCTGGTGCCGGGCGGTTTCGGCGAGCGCGGGACCGAAGGAAAGATCGCCACCATTCGCTTCGCCCGCGAGAGCAAGATCCCCTACTTCGGCATCTGTCTCGGAATGCAACTCGCCGTCGTCGAATTCGCGCGCCACGTCTGTCGGCTCGATGGCGCGAACTCGACCGAGTTCGACAAAGACTCGCCGCACCCGGTCATCGATCTCATGGCCGACCAGCGCCACACGGTCGACAAGGGCGGAACGATGCGCCTCGGCGCTTATCCGTGCGTTCTACTCGAAGGAACCGTCGCCGCAGCGGCGTATGGAACGACCGAGATCAGCGAGCGACATCGGCATCGCTACGAGTTCGCCAATGCCTACCGCGACCGACTGCGCGCCGCCGGTCTCGTCTACTCCGGCACGTCACCCGACCAGCACCTGGTCGAGATGATCGAGCTGCCCGATCATCCCTATTTCGTCGGCTGTCAGTTCCACCCCGAATTCAAGAGCCGTCCCGTTGCGCCGCACCCGCTGTTCTCCCGGTTCGTGAGCGCCGCGCTCGAGAGGCAGGCGATTCGCGTGAAGAGCGGCGGCAAAGCGCAGACGAGCACAGAGTCGAGCTCGCACGCCAACTAGCTAAACGGCAGCGCGGGCCGGCGCCGGTTGCTGCTCGACCGTGAGCTTCGGCGCTTTGCGCACATCCCAGATGAGGCCGACTTTCTCCAGCGCTTTCAGCACGTAGTAGCTCATGTCGATCTCCCACCAGTAAAAACCCTGGTTGGCGCTGTTCATGTAGTGGTGGTGGTTATTGTGCCACCCCTCGCCCATGGTGATGAGCGCGAGCCACACGTTGTTGCGGCTGGTATCGGTCGTTTCATAGCGACGCGAGCCATAGACGTGGGCAAGTGAGTTGATGGTGAACGTTCCGTGCAGAAGAAAGCACGTCGACACGACAT
This sequence comes from Polyangiaceae bacterium, assembly GCA_035318505.1. Classification (GTDB taxonomy): domain Bacteria; phylum Myxococcota_A; class Polyangia; order Polyangiales; family Polyangiaceae; genus DASWDH01. Next base: position 14,122 of record DATHEQ010000228.1, read on the forward strand.
AGCCCCAGAGGAATCCGTCGAACCCGCGCAGCAGAGCGGCGAGCCCCATGCACGTGAAGACGCCGAAGATGTGCCCTTTCTCGAGAAACACGAGCTCGGGGAATTTGGCTAAATCGCGCACTTGGGCCCAATCGGTCGCCTCATGCTCGCGGCCGAGCCACCACCCCATGTGCGCGTGCCAAAACCCGCGCTGCTTCGGGCTGTGCACGTCGTTGTCGGTATCGGAGTACTTGTGATGACGCCGATGCGCCGAGGCCCACCAGAGGGGGCCCTTTTGCGTGGCCGACGTTCCGAGGAAGGCGAGAAGAAACTGAAAGACGCGTGAGGTCTTGTAAGTGCGATGCGAAAAATAGCGGTGGTAGACACCGGTCACCGCGAACATGCGCACGAAATAGAAAAGGGCCGCCATTGCCACGAGGCCCGCGTCGCCGCCGCGCCAGAACGCGTAAACGGTACCGATGTGAATCAGCACGATCCCGACGGCGTTGAAGACTTGCCCCAACGATCGGTGCGCGGCGGGGGTGGGCGTGTTCGCGAGCGGCGTCGGCCGACCTTCGCCGGGAGAAGCGACATCTGCAACGTCGACCTGGTCCATCGGGATCTCCTGCCGTCAGCTACGGTAAAGTAGCGGGGGTGGCGATGTGCCATCGCCCCGTCAGGGTCTGTTCGGCCATGGGTCATAGTTCGGTCATGTAGAAGTGTGCTAGGTGCGTGAGGCTGGGCTCATGAACAAGCGAGCGAAAACCCTGCAGCGCCGCGGCACGCGCGTGCGGACTTTGCTTTGGAGCGCAGGGCTCGCGGCGTTGTTCGGCGTAGGATGTGCGGCGCCCATGTCGGTCAAGGCGGCCGCGGGTGGCGATCTGATCGGGCTCAAGGCAGCCATGGCGCAGGAGCGGGCCAGTGGAAAGCTGGACAGGAAGCGCGTGAGCGAGGTGGCCAGGGCCGTCGCGGAGAGGGAAATCCGGCAGGCGACGGGAGCAGAGGCGCTGGCCAGGATCGATGAGGCGCGCGCGTGTTGGCGGCCCCTTTCCGATTCGCTCGAGGAACGCGCGCGACGGTCCGATGATGCTGCAGCGGAAGCAACGCTGGCCCTCCTCGATGGCCGGCCCAATCGACCGCGCGACGGCGATGCGCTCGGACGAAAGCACGCCGCATCGCCCAATCCGCTGTGGCGAGCGGTGGCGGCGCGCGCCGCGGTCGGCGCAAAGCTCGGAGACGCCCGGCGGAAATTCTACCTCGACCCCGACGAACGGGTTCGCTTGGCTGCGCTACGAGCAGCGCTCGACGGGGCAGATCCTGCAGACGGGGCGCCGCTTCTCGAAGCCGCGCGTCTCGACCCGAACCCCGTGGCCCAGGCTCTCGCGGCGCGCGCGGCGGGAGGGCTCGCCAGCGCCGAAGTCGTCGTTGCATTGCGCGACCGGTACGCCACCGCCGACGAGGGGCTGCGCCAATCGATCGTCGATGCCTGGGGTCGACCCGAGCTAGCCAAGGCCGGCGGTCAACGCGAGATCATTGCAGTCGCCGAAAATGAGCGTGGGGCCCCCGCCATCGAAGCTGGCGCGCTCCTTTGGCAGATGGGAAGCGATGCCGACGCGAAAGCGACTGGCAAGCGCGCGCTCCGGCGGGCAATCCAAGAGGGCTTGTCGCGCGATCGCGTGCTCGCCATCGGTCGTGCGCCTATCGGCGAACGCGACATTCTCGAGGCGGTGAACAAGGCTGCCACGGATCTGGACGTGCCCGTGAAGGTGTCGGCATTGACTCGCCTCGCCGAGCTGACGGAAAGGCGTACCGAAGCATGGGCCGAGCTGCGCAAGCTCGCCGACCGGGGGGCGCACGACGCGCTTTTCGCGCTCGCCCGCGCGGGCGATCCCGTCGCGGCGGAGGGCGTGGCCAAAGAGCTTTCGTCGAGCGACGCGGAAGCGCGCCTGCAGGCGATGAACGTGCTCATCGCCGCGGGCCGTTTCGCCAGGGCGGCGGATCTGCTGGCCGACGCGCACCCCGGTGTGCGCATGCGTGCGTCGTGCGCGGTGCTCTCCGCGCGCGCGCCATAACCCTGCCGTCATCTACGAAGGCCGGTGCCGCCGCTGCTCGCAGGAGATCGGTGTAAGCCGCAGAAAAGGCGCTCTTGTGATAAGCGCGCGGTTGGGGTTATAGAGAAGAGCCAAATGAGAAAAGCGCGCTTGTCGTTCTTGTGGGTGCTCGGCATTTTCGCGGCGACGGTGGGCTGTATCAAGAGCACCATCCTCAACGGACAGATTAAAGGCACCCGCGACGGGTCGGTGGCCGTCGATACGCTGAGCGACTACGAAGTCGCGCGCGGGATCGCGTTCGCCGGGCTCGGGCAATTCGAGGGCATGCACCAACTCGCTCCGGACAACGAGGACGCGCTCTTCTTGTTGACGAAGGGGTGGACGGCGACCGGCTTCGGGTTCATCGAGGATGACTACGAGATGGCCATCGACGCCGACGACGAGGCGAAGGCCGATTACCATCGCGCGCGAGCGCGCGCCGCTTACGACCGCGCCATCCAATACGGAATCGCTCTCTTGCAGATGCGCGCGCCGGGATTCGAAAAGGCGAAGAACAACAGCGCCTCCATCCGACAGTACCTTTCCGCCTTCGACAAACGCGACGTCAACACGCTCCTCTGGGTGGGGCAGGCATGGCTCGCCCGCGTCAACATGGCCAAAGACGATCCGGCCATCGTCGCCGAGCTCCACGTGGGCGAAGCGCTTCTCGAGCGCAGCGTGGCTCTCGACGAAACGGCCGCCTACGCCAACGGTCACGCCGCGCTCGGCTCTTATCACGCCCGCACCGCGATGGCCGAGCTCGATGCCGCGCAGAAACATTTCGCGCGCGCCATCCAGCTGACCCAGGGCAAGGCGCTTTTACCGAAGTTCCATTTCGCGCGCTCCTACTACTGCATGAAAGGGGACAAGGCGAACTACGAGGCGACGCTGCGGGAGGTGGTCGACGCTCCCGACGCGCTACCCGAGCAACGGCTGCAAAACACCATCGCCAAGCGGCGCGCTCGTCGGTATCTAAGCAAGTCGCGCATGGCGATCTGCGGTTTTTAGCGGTGCAATCGAGATCGAGTTTCGGAGCGCGCCTTGCGCGGTGGGACGCCGCTTGGACGAGGTTCGAGTCGGTCCTCTGCGCGGCGGTGCTCGTGCTCGAGGTGGGGGCGTTCACCCTTTGGATAGGTTTGAAAGGCCTGTCGGCAACGAGCTCGGACACCAACCATTCTGGACTCGTCTTCCGCGCCGTGATGGCGGCCATCGTCTTCGGCGTCGTGGCCTATCGCATCGCGCGCCGGCTGCCGCCGCGCACCGCAGCAACGGTCGGCATGGTCGGGGCAGCGGTGGGTCTCGCGATCGGGCGCGCTTCGGGCAACGCGGGGGCGGGCTATTTTTCCAACGTGCTCAATTGGCAGCAAGACTCGTCCTGGCTCACGCTCCTCGGCGGTCTGCGCGGCGTGGGAACCGAGCTCACATGGTGGCTCGCGATGTTGGGCGCCTCCCTGGCGACGGGAGCCGGTAAACACATCAACATCGACGCGTTGCTGCGGTTCTTGCGCCCGCGGCTTCGTGTGCCGTCCATCCTGATCGG
>DATHEQ010000229.1:0-23618 GCA_035318505.1 Polyangiaceae bacterium
CGCTCGGATGCGGCGACCCCGGCGGTCAAGGAACGGGTGGTGGGCGCGGAGGATCGAGCGGCGCAGGTGCGACCGGCTCGGGCGGCGGAAAAGGCGGCGCGGTTGGAACGGGCGGCGCGACGGGCGGCAGCGGTGGCTCGACGGGTGGCAGCGGTGGTACGACGACCACTGGCGGAGCTAGCGGATCGGGCGGCGCCGCAGGAAAAGGCGGAAGTGCAGGCACCGCTTCAACGGGAGGGACGGGCGGCACCGGGGGCAGTGCTGGCACGGGTGGGAGCTCGGGAAGTGGCGGCGGGGGCGCGGCCGGGACGGGCGGCACCGCCGGAACCGCCGGAAAAGGTGGCGCGGATGGCGGCACCGGGACCGGCGGCAGCGCGGGCGCCGGCACGATGGATGCCGGAAAAGAAGCTGGCGGCACGATGGACAGCGGCGGCACGACAGGAGACGCCAGCGGTGCTCGCTTCAGCTTCTTCATGACGAGTCTCGCCTCGATGAGAAAACTGTCCGCCAATCAAAACGGGTTCGGTGGTGACCTTCGTTTTAGCAAGACCAATGGCCTCGACGGTGCCGACGAGATTTGCAAACAAGTGGCGGAAATCGGCATGCCGGGCAACGGCAAGACGTGGCGGGCATTTTTGAGCGTTACTGCCGGGCCGAGCGGGACACCCGTCAACGCCGTCGACCGCATCGGCACCGGTCCCTGGTACGACCGCCTCGGCCGTGTCTTCGCGATGACGAAGACCGATCTGTTGAACCAGCGGCCGACGGGCGCCGATCCCGCCATCCTCAACGACTTTCCCAACGAGTTCGGCGTTCCCAATCACAATCCCGATGGCACCGTCATCGACAATCACAATGTGCTCACCGGAAGCAACACGATGGGCAATGTCAACGGCACGAACAAGTCGGACACTTGCCAGGATTGGACGAGCGCGGTATCGGGCGGCGGCGCGCCGCGATGCGGCGTCTCCTGGCCGCGCTCATCGCTCATCCATTGGATATCGGTGTTGAACGAAGGCGGGTGCGCGCCGGGAGTGACGCCGCCCGGCGCCGATAGCGGACCGAGCGGCACCGTCGGCGCACTTGGCGGGTACGGCGGGATCTACTGCTTCGCGCTGACGCCTTGACCAAACTGCAGGACGGGAGCGCCGCATCGAGCGGTGCGCTCGCTCACGGAGCAAGGATGGCGGCGCCGCGCGCTCCGAGTGCGATCGAGACGGCGCCGCCCGTGACGACGACGTCGGAGCCTCCGAGGCGATCGCGGAGCGTCGTTCCGTCGACGAGCCCGACCGTCGGGGGAAGCGTTGCTTGGATCGTGGTCCCCGTACCCAGGCGCGAGAGCGCGATGAGCGCGATCTCGCCCGCGTTGGCGGTGCGCGCAAAAAGGAGGGCGTCATCGGTTCCGTAGATGGGCCGGTAAATGCCGCGACGGAGCGCGACGAGCTCGCGCCGCGCCACGCCGAGCTTACGCACGAAGTCGAGCGTCGTCGCTTCTTCTCCCGTCAAGGCTTGATCGCCGCGCCATACGGCGCGGTTGTTGGGGTCGGCGCCGCCCCATTGCCCATATTCGTCGCCGTAATAGAGATTGATCGCGCCCGGCAGACCGAAGAGCCAGGCCAGGCCGAGCCGGTGCCTTTGGTACGGCTCGGCATCGGTGGGGGGACCGGCGACGTTCGACCACTTATTGTCGGTGGCGATTGCGCGCGCATGGCTGCCATCTTGACCGCGGTACGTGGCGACGGTGACTGAGCGTGGCGTGTCGTGGCTGTCGATGTACGGCGTCATGACGGCGCCCTTCGGGTACTGCCGCCCGCTTTCTTGTGCCCAGAAGTCGGCGTGGAGGAGACCCTTCTCGTCGTAGGCGAACGTGCGGTATGCCGCGGCGTGATAAAGCACGAAGTCGAACTGTCCATCGAGCCCGCTCGGGCCGATGTAACGGTTGATGGTGTCGTACTCGCCTTGATTGGCGGAAGGCGAATCGCCGTTCCAGCCCATGGCCGTCTCGCCCGTCAAAAAAACGCGCGTACCCGTGGCTTCGAACTCATCGCGCACCCGCGCCGTCAGGTTGACGATGCACGCATCTTCCACGTGCTTGACGGCGTCGATGCGAAAGCCGTCGAGGTCGAAGGTGTCGAGCCAGTACACGGCATCGTCCCCGAACTGCTCGCTCGCCTCGGCGACTGTCCAATCGACGTCGGGCAGGTAGTCGCTGAACATGCAGTCGAGTCGGTGCGCCGTCCAATCGCAGTTGGCCGTGCCGCACACGCATCCCGTGCGAAACCACGTCGGGTGCTGCGCGACGTACTCGTGCTCCTCGTGCACGTGGTTCACGACGAAGTCCTGCAGCACGCGCATCCCGTGGGCATGCGCCTCGGCGACCAATGCCTTCAAGGCGGCGTCGCCGCCGATGCGGCCGTCGACCTGGCGAGCGCGCGTCGGCCAGTAGCCGTGGTACCCAGTCGAAAGATGCACGCCGTCTTGGGCGAGGTAAGGACCGATGGGATTGCTGTGAAAAGGAGAAAGCCAAAGCGTATTGACCCCCAGGCGATCGAGCGCCCCCGAGGCGATGACGTTGCGAACCCCTTGCAGGTCCCCGCCTTGAAAATCCGCGCGCTCGTCGGCGGCGGGTGTGCGCGGGGCGTCGTTGCTCGGATCGCCGTTTTTGAACCGGTCGACCATCACCATGTAGATGAGCGCGTCCTGCCAAGAGAACGCTCCTGCTTCGATCCAGAAAACGAGGCGAAGCGTTTTGGCGGCGTGACCCGCGGCATCCTTGGCATCGACGAAGATCGTGTATTTTCCATCCGCGAGCGCCGGAGCATCGACGGTGATGGTTTCGGTAGTGCGGTCGACCGTCGCGGCGAGCGGCGACAGCGCCCCGTCATGCCGCAGCGTGGCGGCGACCGACGCCGGGCCGAGCGAAGGCGCGTCTCGGCCTTTACGAAACGCGACCGTCGCCTGAAAATCGCCCTGGCCGGGCGAGGATCGCGTCTTCGATTGCGTGAGTAAGCGGAGCGCCGGGGCTTGGCAGTCGAAGACGCGTAAGGCACTGTTCTCGACGGCGCCCACGTACTTGCGGAGCCTGGCTGCGGGGTCGAGCTCGTAGCGGCCGTCGATGATGAGCTTGTAAGCAACGAGTCCCGGCGCAACTTGCACCTCGCCCATGAAGGCGCCCTGTGCATCGGGACCGCGGAGCGGCGTGCCAGGATTGGCAAACCCGTTCCATTCGCCCGTCACTTGTACGCTGGCAGGCGACATGCCAGGCGCGGGCACGTAACGAAACGGGGTCAGGCAAGGCGACGCGGTCGATGCATCGGAATCGAGGGCGTCGCTCGAGCTGTCCGTCGCCGTCGCGTCCGAGTCCTGGGAAACGCCGTCGGCCGTATCGCGTGCGTCTGCAGTGCCGTCGTTCGTTACGTCCCGTGCCGTGCTTGCCTCGACGCGATCGTCGACGGTCGCGTCGAGCGACGACGTCTCGCCTCCGTGGTTGCCGCTCTCGTTGCCGACGTCGGTGGCGATATCGGAAGGAACGCTCACATCGCGCCCTCCGTCGAACCGATCCGGAACGCCATCGAAAGGGCGCAGCACCGGCTCTTCCGCGCTGCATGCTCCCTGCAAGCTCACCGCGGCGAGCAGCGCGAAGCACATGAAACCCACGGCGTGGCTCGTCGAAGGCGTCATGGGCAACGATCGGCCCAGGCAGCGACGCTGAGCTGCGCCGCGACGGTACCAGTGGCGCCGTAGTCGGCAACCAGCTCGCGATTGGCGAGATCGCCGCAGCTCGCCGTCAGCTCGACCGTTGCCCAAGTACCGCGCGTTGCCTTCAGCTTGACGAGCGTGCCTTCCAGTACGGTGAGAAGACCGCTGGCGGTGTTACCGGTGCGCGTCAGCTTGACACCATCGGGTTGCCACGCGAGCGCGCTAGTCCCCATGAAAATGTCGCCGGCCGGTGTGGACGGCGGAAGCGCGAGCGACAAGTCGACGTTCACTTGGCGCGGCGTGGCGGGGATCGTCGCGTCGTACTTGACGACGACGGTGTGCGCCGCCCCCGCGCTCTGTGCGGGCACCGTGACGACACGGGTGCCGGGCTCGTAACCCACAGCGACCCTCGCACCGTCGACGAGCAGCTCGCTCGGCGCTGACGCGACGCCATGCACCCGCACCACCCGCGCACTAGCCGCGGTCTTGTAGGCTCCCATCGGCGATGCGATGTCGAGCGAGATCCCCGCGCCGGTAAGGGTCATGGTTACGGTCGTCTTCGCGAATGCGCCCGCCGCGTACGCATTCGTCTCGCCGTCATCCTCGTAGAGCTCGATCGACGACGCGGATCCCGCCGGTCCCGGGAAGACATCGAGGTAGGTCGTGCCGTTGGAAGGCGCGCCCACATAATCGACGACGTCTTGTGTCGGTAGGACCGCCCCCGCTCGCACGAAGAGCGGGACGCGCCCGAGCGGGGCCGGCATTTTCACCGTCGCCGGTCCTTGGTAGCTCGCGCCCGTGTAGTAATCGTAGAAGACGCCCGCCGGTAGGTAGACGTCGCGCATCGTCACGTTGGCGGAAGTGACGGGCGCTGCCAAAAGCGAGCGTCCGATGAAAAACTCGTCGTCATGCCGCGAAGCCTGATCGTCGCTCGGAAACTCGAACCACAAAGGGCGCACGATCGGAGTGCCCGTGTGCGTTGCCTCGACGAGCGAACCGTACCAATACGGGAGCAGCGTGTAGCGTAGAGCGAGCATCCGGCGCGCCAGGCTCTCCACCTCCGACCCGAACGACCACGGCTCTTGATCGGGCGCACCGGTTGCCACGTGCGATCGGAAGAACGGGGAAAACGATCCCAGCTCGAACCATCGACCATAGAGCTCGGGCGCCGGACTTCCCCCGAAACCGCCGATATCCGAGCCCACCAACGCCATGCCCGAGACGCCCATCCCGGCCAACATGGATGGCGTCATGGCCAAATGATCCCAGGTGCTCTGTGCGTCGCCGGTCCACACCGCTGCGTAGCGCTGTATCCCGGCAAACCCGGCGCGAGTGAGGATGAACGGCCTTCGATCGGGCGCCGCGCGGAGTGATCCTTCATACGTCGCGCGGGCCATGAGGAGGGCATACACGTTTTGCACTTCCGCAAACGTCGTCGGGTTTGCGTCGCCGTCCACCCGCGCGTCGAGCGGGAACCCGTCCTTGGTGAAAACGGCCGGCTCGTTCATGTCGATCCACGATCCACGCAAACCGATCTTCGAAAACTCGCCCATGAGATCGCCCCACCATTGGCGCGTGCTCTCGCGGGTGAAGTCGGGGAACACCGCGGCTCCGGGCCATACTTCGCGTACCACCGGATTCTGATCGGCACCCAAGATGAAATGGCGATTGGCGAGTCCGGTGTTGTAGGCGCCGTACTGTCCGCCTGGCTCGCTCTTGATGCCCGGGTCGAGGATGGCGGTCACTTTGAAGCCGCGTCCGCCGAGGCGGCTCAGCATGCCGGAGGGATCGGCAAAAGTGCTCGCATTCCAGGTGAAGTCGCGAAACCCGTCCATGTAGTCGATGTCGAGCCAGATGCCGTCGGCGGGAAGGGATCGCCGTCGAAATTCTGCAGCGATCTCCTCGACACGCGCAGCGGGCGTGTAGGACCAGCGCGATTGGTGATAGCCAAGCGCCCAAAGCGGCGCCAAAAACGGACGACCCACGAGCCTCGTGTAACGTTCGAGAACATCGGCTGGCAGAGGCCCGTCGAAAAAGAAGAGATCGACGTCCCCGGCAACGGTGCTCATCGCGAGCACATCGGAGGACGTTTTCCCCACGTCGAAACCGGTTCGATGGGTGTTGGCGAGGAAGGTTCCCGTGGCACGCCCCCCTTGGCGCAGCGACAGAAGGAAAGGGTGCGATTGGTAAATGGGGTCGCTGACGGTTCGGTACTGCCCCATCGGATCGGACCACGCCGGGTCGGAGTTCCACATCTCGAAGCTGCGGCCGCGCCGATCGGAGGCGCCCGTCTTCTCGCCAAGACCGTAAATGTGCTCGCCGTCGTCGAGCTTGCGACCGAGCGATGCCGCGCCGGAAGCCTCGACGCGATGGGGGGCGGCTTCTTCCCAAAGAACCGTGCCCGCCCGATCGCGAATGGCGAGCGAGCACGCGGCACCACTCGCCTCCACCGCGAGTGCCGCGGTGGTGACGGACAACTTGGCGGCGCTCTGGTCGACCGCGATCGACGTCGGTCCCGTGAATCCTCGCGCGTCGAACACCCACCCGCGATCCAGGGAAGGTGCCCCGCCGCGCACGTAGTGAAGGCGGACGGAGCGGTCGTCGAGCACGGTCACGCGCAAGACGAGACCGCCATCGCACGGTTGCTCGACGTCGACGATGGGGGGCGTCGCGGCGTCGCCGTCTGCGACGTCCGGCGCGGCAACGTCGCCGGCGTGGCCAACGTCCGTGTCGACCCGGTTGCCGTCGGCGATTGTCCGATCGACGGTGGCGTCGCGAGCATCGTGCGTGGATGCGTCGGCGTCGGTCTTGCTGCCATCGATCGAGACGTCGGTGCGTGGGGCATCGATAAAAGGCCCATCGTCGCGATCGGCGCTGGCGCTCGCGTCGCGTTCTCCCGCACCCCCCTCGGAACGCGACGCGCTCTCGTCCGTGCTACTGCACGCGGCGGTGACGGCGCACGCCAAGGCGAACGCTGCAAAATGGCCATCGAGCTTCGTCACCATGTCGCTCCGCGCGATCGTTCGGAACCCCGCCGAATTACCACGGCCTCACGGCCAGGTCATCAAAAAAGTAACTCATACCTGGGTCACGCATGCCGCGCATTTTCCCCGCGCTCGTCGCTAGCGTCTATGCTCGACTCCCGTGACCCCCTGCTCCCATCGTTTTGCGGCTCTTGTGTCCATCCTTTGCATGATCGGCCCGGCCGCGTGCGGCGACAGCGAGCCCCCTAGCGTCCCGTCCGATGGCGGTCCCCCGCCGGTCATCGTCGCGCCGAAGCTGACGTCGCGCCGTCTCGTGACGCAGGGCAGTGCGCTCATCGACGAGCTCGGAAGAAAGGTGATCCTGCGCGGGCTGAACGTGGGCGGCCGCAGCAAAATGCCGCCTTTCGTTCCTTTCGAAATCAATACCGACGCCGATGTTCCCGGCCGCGCCGAGCAGCTCATGACCGCCGTGCGCAAGCTGGGGGCCAACGGGATTCGCCTCACGTTGTCGTGGCAAGCGCTCGAACCTGAGCGCGGCGTTTTCGACAGCGCGTACATCGACCGCTACCGCACTTTGCTCGACGCCGCCGATCACGCTGGGCTCGCAGTCATCATCGATTTCCACCAAGACGTCTTCCAAGCGGCTTTCTGCGGCGATGGATTTCCGGAGTGGACTCTCGGCGACATCGCGCACGGCCCTCCGCATTACGATTGCGCCGGCTTCGCCTGGTCGCTCCCGTATTTCGATCCCATGAGTGATGTCAGTCGCGCTTTCGACGGGTTGTGGAATAACCGCGATGGCGTGCTCGACGCGATGGTCGCCATGTGGGTCCGCGTAGCGCGCGAATTCGGCCGACATCCTGCGGTAGCGGCGTTCGAAGTGATCAACGAGCCCGGGCCCGGCTCGCTGACGGCCGAGATGGCCGGAGCCACGATTTTGCCGGCGATCTACGATCGCGTGGCCGCGGCCATCGAGGCCGAGGTTGGTCCGGCCGCCGTCTTGGGCGACGACCCCATCGCCACGACCAACGACGTCGCGCGACTCGCTCGACCGACGCACGCACGCTTCACCTACGGTCCGCACTTTTACGACATCATCACCACCATCGGCGGGCCCGTGGATCCGGAGCGAATCCGCAGCGACGTTTCAGCCATCCTGGCGCGCGCCGAGGCATGGGGAGCGCCGGTCGTCATCGGCGAATTCGGCGCGCCCAACACGATTCTCCAAAAAGCGGAGTTCTCGAGCGCGGTGCTCGATGCCGCGGATGCGCGCCGCGCTTCGGCCATGGCGTGGGAGGCATCGATCTCCGATACGCTCTGGAACCACGAAGACTTCTCGGTGCTGACGAGCGACGGATCGGAGCGCCCATGGGGAGCCGCTCTCGATCGTCCAGTGCCGCGCGCCATCGATGGCACGATCATCGATCTCGGTTGGGACGCCGCGGCCAAGCGGTTCACGCTTTCCGTCGAGGGGGAGGGCGAAACGGTCTCGGAAGTGTACCTGCCCGTTCGTCAACTCGGGGCAGAGCCGAGGATTACGGTGGCGGGCGCGCGTTTTCGCTGGATGTCGGAGACGGGCACGGCGCTCGTCGTTGCCCAACGGGGCGCGTCGTGGACCCTCGTCGCCGAGGCGCAGTCGAGTTCCGCGCGCTGACACGCGCTTCGTTGGCGCCCCCGCTCGAAGGGGCAGCGCGACCTGCTCACAGCGTGAAGCGCATGTCGCGGACGAGGGCCCCGGGTACCCGCGTGCAGCCGGTCGATCGCTGATAGTACGTGTCGTTGTCGAGAATGAAATCGCGCTCGCGCGTTAGACCGAGCAAGTTCGACCCCATGATTCGATAGATGGTCTCGTCGAAGCGCATCACGTTGAGCGGCGCCACGACGCGGCCCTTTTCTACCCACAGGGTGGCAAAGCGGGTCATCCCCGTGATCCGTCCCGCCGGGCGATCCGAGTAGTTCAGGTACCAGAGGTGGCTCACGAAAATCCCGGTGTCGAGTCGCGCCGTCACCTCGCTGGTCGGTATGTTGCCGGGTGCAAGGTCGAGCGCTTGTGGCATCTCGTCGTCGCGAGCGCCATTGGTAGGCACGCCGTACTCCTTCGCCGATCGCGGCGAACAGAGCATTCCGACGTATTGCCCTTTCTTGATGAGCTCGACCCTGGACGGCTTGAGAAAACCCGCCGAACCGAAGGCAGGCCCCGTGCTGTCGGCGGTGTTCTCCGTCAATGTGATGCGCTCGTCGAGCCGCGCGTCGCCGGTCAGCATTTTGAGAAACACGGTTTGCTTCGTGCGATGGCTCTTCTCGCCGAAGCCGCTCCAGGAAAGAACGCTCAAGATTTCGGCCATCGCCGGGGGCGCGAGGTAGACACGGTACGTTCCCGGTTCGATGGTCTTGGGCGGGCGACCGAGGACCTCGAGCTCGGCCACTGCCGTCTGCAAGCGGGCAGCGAAGTCGTCCTCGTTCCACGTTTCGCCGGCGTAGGCGCCCTTCACCGCCTTGTCGGCGCGAAGGTAGACGCTGAAGTCGAGGTGAAAGCTTGCCCGCTCGAACCAATTTCTCTGACCGAACGAGCTGGCAAACCCGCGATAGACACGACCGGCAGCATAGATACCGACGAAGTCGAGCCCGCGGGCGCGATCGAGCACGCGCGCCGTCACCTCCGCGGCGTCCGGCAAAGCGTCACGGCCGGCCATTTCCGTGTGCTCGGAGGAGTGGTGGTAGAGATGGAACGGGTCGTCGGGCACGTCAGCCAGTGCGGCGCGCAGCGTGTCCACCATGACCGTGACCCGCTCGCGATCGAGGTTCGCGTCGCCGCAAACGCCGATGGTACCGCCCGCGTGACGCTGCCCACGAATGAGATCGATGCTCAGCGTGCGCTGGCTGACGCTCCCGGGCTGGCGCACTTTGCCCTGGTTCATGCGGACGAAGTCGGAACTCTCACCCTGAAACCATGCGGTGAACGCTTCCGCGGGCGCGAGACAGCCCCGCAAATGATCGATCAAAGCATCGAACGACGCGCGCATCATTCTCCTCCGAAAACGTCGACTCCATCGAAACGACAAACGGGCGAAGCGTGGCCGACGCGGACGACTTGGTTCGGCTCCCCTTTGCCGCAGAACGGGGTGCCCAGCACCTCCATGGTCGCCGTGTCCCCCACTGCCGAAAGGCTCCGCCAGAAGGTGGCCGAAACGCCGCGGTAACTGGCATTTTTGACGACGGCGCCGAGCTGGCCGTTTTCGATGAGCTGGCCCTTTTCACATCCGAACTGGAACTTGTTGCGCGAGTCGTCGATCGACCACGAGCAGTTCGTCGTCATCACGATGCCCTTCTCGACGGCGGCGATCATCGCCGCGAAGGTGGAAGTGCCGGGCTCGACGTTGAGATTCGCCATGCGATCGATGGGGGGGCGGTTCCAGCTCGCCGCGCGCGCGTTGGCGGTGCCTCCCATCTTGGCCCGCGCTTGAGAAAAGACGCTGCCGAGCGGCCTTTCGAGAACGCCGGCGCGGATGACATGCACCTTTTCGGCGGGCACGCCGTCGTCGTCGAAAGCGTAGCTGGCCTGCTGTTCGCCGCGCGATGGGTCGAAGGTAACGTCGAGCAGCGAGGAACCGTATTGGTAGGTGCCGAACATATCGAGGGTGACGAAGCTCGTCCCGGCGTAGTTGCGCTCGTCGCCGAGGATGCGATCGAGCTCGAGGGGGTGCCCGATCGACTCGTGGATCTGGAGCATCATCTGGTCGGGCATGAGCACCACATCGCGTGGCCCAGTGGGGCAGTTCGGCGCGGTGAGCAGCTGCATCGCCTCGAGCGGGAGCACTTCGCACCAATGGTCGAGGCGCGCACGGTCGAGCACCTCGAGCCCCCCCTGCTGGCTGCGATCGAACATGCCGAGGCTGCGCGTCTGCGTTTCGGCGCCCCGGTTGGCGGTGACCGACAGTCGCGGCGCGACGAACGTGAGCTCCTGTGTGACGCGGCCGCCGCCGTTGGTCACCAGCAACGTCGTTTGCTCGCAGCGCCACAGCGATGCCTCCCAATCGACGATGTCGGGGTGCACCTTCAGCTTGCGCGAATAGTCGGAGAGAAGACGGATCTTGTCGCCCAAGCTCATGCCGGCCCAGTGCTTGGCGACCGGCGTGCGATAGGCGCCGCGCGGGTGCGGCAAGGCGATGGATCCGTAGTCGAGGGCGCGCGACGCGGTCTTCGCCGCCCAAGTTCGAGCGCGGTCGACCGCCGCCCGCAATCCAGCTTCGCTGACGTCGCTGGTGGCGGCGTAGCCGTAACCGCCGCCGTGCATGACCGTGATCATGACGCCGAGATCGTGGTCGATGGCGAGGGGCTGGAGGACGTCCTGACGTACGGACATCCGCTCCGAGCGCTCTTCGACGATGCGCGCCGCGCAGTAGGCGCAATCGCTCGCCTTGGGCAAGACCGAATTGAATCGTGCTGCAATGGTTTCGAGCATGGTGGAAGACGGCCCTCTTAGTACGACACGACCCGCTCTTTCGCCAGACCCGAGCACGCTTTCGAGCTCGTGGGGCACGCGCTCCGTCCACTCCGAGTCGCGATCAGTTGCGGAGAACGGATGACACTGCTTCAAGTCGCGCTTGCGGGCGCAGCGCGAAACGAGCAAGCTCCGACCGTCGATGAAGTCGCCCACACGAGCCACATTCCTTGTTCTCTTGGCCGGCGCTATTTCATCGATTCAGTGCAGCGGAGGTGACGACGGTGGGAATCTGCCGCCCCCACCGTCGTGCGTTGAAAATCTGAACATCGACTGTAAGGAACTCCGCTTCGACCCGCCCGTTTACTCCAAGATCTTCACGGGGATCATCCAGCCGCAGTGCACGCTCGGCTCGAGCTGTCATGGGATCGATGGCGCGATGGGTGGCATCGTGCTTGCCAATGCCGACGATACCTACGACACGCTCCTCGGCCTCAAGGGGGGTCCGAAGCGCGTGCTGCCGAACGACCCCAAGTGCAGTCCCTTCATGGTTCGCCTCGAGTCCCGTGACCCGAACTACCAGATGCCGCGCGGCAGCCGCTTGACGGAGCCCGAGCTCTGCGACTTCGTGCAGTGGATCAAACAGGGCGCGTCGAAGAATTAGTAGCGAAGCTTCGATGCTCCGGCGGCAGGACGTCATAGCGGACGCACAATCGGCTCCTACGTGATCTGCTGTCGGATGACGCCTGCGCATATGATTCGCGAGAACGCGCGCTAGCATTCGAGGGTGATTCCTAGACGAGATCTTGACCCTCGGTGGGCGGGGAGAGAGACTCGCATATCGTGGGGGATTACGCGCAAAGGCTGTGCCGAGGGCGAGCGTTTCGTTCTTTCTGCGCAGTGTGTTGCGCGGGTGCATTCCTCTTTGCGCTCGCGCCAACCGCGCACGCTGAGGACGCGTCGTCGCCCGTCGAGGTGCACGGGTTCGTGAGCCAAGGGTTCATCAAGACGACTGAAAACAACTACCTCGCCGATTCGAAGCGGGGAAGCTTCGAGTTTGCCGAGGTCGGCGTCAATTTTACCAAATCGTTCACCGACCAGCTGCGCGTCGGCCTACAGCTCTTCACGCGCGATCTCGGGCCGATTGGCAACTATACGCCCCAGCTCGATTGGTTTTATCTCGACTATCGTTTTTGGGACTGGCTCGGAATCAGGGCCGGGCGCACGAAGCTGCCGTTCGGTCTTTACAACGAGACGAACGACATCGACTCGGCGCGGGTGCCCATCCTGCTGCCGCAGTCCGTTTACCCCATCACCAGCCGCGACTATTTGCTGGCGCAAACGGGGGCCGAGCTCTACGGGCGGGTGCCGCTCGAGGGTGCCGGCAGTCTCGAGTACCGCGCCTACGGCGGGACCATCTATCTCGATACGACCGCCTCGGCCTCGACCATCGCCAGGCTCACCGTTCCCTATGTCGTCGGGGGGCGTCTCATATGGCAAACGCCGCTCGAGGGTCTGCAAGTCGGGGGGAGCGTGCAGGCGATACGGCTCGACCTCGACTACCAGCCGCCGGCGGCGCTCGTAACTAAGCTGCAAATGGATGGCTCTCTGCCAGCCGATTTTCGCGGTCCGCTCAAGATCGAAGCGCCCGTTCTTCTCACGGTCGGCTCGGTCGAATACCAGACGGGGGATCTCCTCCTCGCCGCTGAATACAGCCGTTGGCGAGCCAAGCTCGAAAGCCCAATCCAAGTTTTGGTGGCCGACACCGACACCGTGAGCGAGCGCGGTTACCTCATGACCTCCTACCGCACAGCGCCGTGGTTGTCGCCCGGTCTTTACTACTCCGTGTTCTTCAAAGACGTCGACCACCGCAGCGGCCGGGACGCCTATCAGCACGACGTGGCCGCGACCTTGCGCTTCGACCTCACCGACCATTGGCTTCTCAAGCTCGAGGGCCATTACATGCACGGCACCGGTGCACTCGCGAGCGCGCAGAACGACAACCAACCGACGAAGACTCTCGCCGCCGACTGGGGGCTCTTGTTGCTCAAGACAACCGCTTATTTCTGAACTCGGGAGTTCAAGACAGCAATGTCCTTTCGATCACGACGAATGCGCGTCCGAAACCCGCGAACCAGGCGGCCGCGTATGCTCGCGCTCGGAGCTCTGGCATGGCTGACGGCACTCGGCTCGTTTCCGGGCGCATCGGCGGTCGCAGGGGAAACGGAATTCCGGGTGATCGTGGACCCCGACAATTCGACCACATCCGCCCCCCGCGAGCTTCTCGCGGAAGCCTTTTTGAAGACGAGCACACGCTGGCCCGATGGCGAGCTCATTCGTCCCGTCGATCAGCGCCCTGAGTCGACGGCACGCAAAGGGTTCTCACAAAGCGTCTTGAAACGCAGCGTGGGCGCCATCAGGAGCTATTGGCAACAACGAATATTCTCCGGGCGCGACGTGCCTCCGCCCGAGCTCGATTCCGACGACGCCATCGTAAGGTACGTTAGCGAGCACCGGGGTGCGGTCGGCTACGTCTCGGCTTCGACGAGGTCGGGGCGAACGAAAGTCGTCACCGTGAAGTAGGAGCAGCGGAATCCGTGCAAGCTACGTTTCGCATCAAATTGCTGTTGATTGTCGGAAGCTCGGTGCTTGCACTGATCGCGGTGATCGCCGGCAGCGCCGTGAGCGGCGTGCGCCAGGGACGAGCCTTGGTGAACGTCGAACAGCGCATGGTGCCGCGGCTCTTGTTGGCACCCCAGTTGGAATCGGAGTTCGAGCGCCTGGCAAGGCGGCTACAGGACGCGGTGGCGGCGCAAGACGGCGGCGCGCTGGAAGAGACTTCGACCGAGAAGAGTCACCTCTTCGAATTAATCGCCTCCGCGGGGGATGCGCTCGAACCGCATGACGCCGCTTCGGTTCGTTGGAAGATCCAGGACTATTACGACAAGGCCATGAACGTGTCGCGCCGCCTTCTCGCGGGGGAAACCGGGGAGACGATCGTCGCCGATATGACGCGTATGCAGGCCATGCAGCGGGACGCCGTCGTCCTCATACGAAAGGCGAGTGGCTTCGATCGCGACGAGCTCAGTGCGACGTTCGCGGCCATCCATGCCGCCAACGAGGGCGCCAACCAGTTCCGCCTCGGAATCGGCCTGGTCGGGCTCGCCCTCGGGCTCGCGCTGTCGCTGTGGATGAGCCGGGGAATGCTGCGCGGGCTCCGAAATTTGTCGGACGGCTTTGCCCGCTTTACCATCGGCGACTTCGGTCACGAAATTCCGGTGACCACCGACGACGAGCTGGCCCGCGTGGCGAAAGAGGCCAACCAGATGGCGGCCAGCCTCAAAAGGCTCAACGAGCAGCGCGATCGCAGCGATTGGTTGCGCGAGGGGCAGGCCGGCTTGTCCGATCAGCTGCGGGGCGAGCTCGATCCCAGCGCGGTTGCCACGCGCGCTCTCTGGTTTCTGGCGCGCTGGATCGACGCTCAGGTGGGGGCCGTTTACACGAAAGACGACGACGGCACTTTGCGGCTTTCCGCGCAGTACGCGCTGGCGAGAGAAGAGACCGCAACTTCTGGCGAGCAAAGGGCCAAGCCGCGGTCGAGCTTCGCCGAGGGGGAAGGCCTGGTCGGTCAAGCGGCGCTGCGCGACGACATCACCGTCATCGATCATCCGCCGGAGGGTTACCTGAAAGTTCGATCGGGGCTGGGAGAGTCCGCTCCCCGAGCGCTCGTGCTCGTACCACTGGTTCGTCCCAACGGAGCGGCAGGCATCATCGAGCTCGCTCTTTTCAAACCGTGCACCGAAGAGGTGCGCGAGCTCTTGACGTCGGTTCGCTTGATGCTGGTCACCGCCTTCGAGGCGGCTCGATCCCAGGCCGCTCTACGCGAGCTCTTGGTGCAGTCGCAAGAGCAGGCCGCCCGCTTGACGGCTCAAGAGGAGGAGCTTCGCTCCAACAACCAGGAGCTCCAGGTGCAGCAGGAAGAGCTGCGCAAGGCGAACGACGAGCTCGAGTCGCAGCGACGTGCGCTGAGTGACAAGAACGTGGAGCTCGACGAAGCTCGCGGCCGCGTGCAGCAAAAGGCGGACGAGCTGGAACGGGTGAGCTCCTACAAATCCCAGTTCTTGGCCAACATGTCGCACGAGCTTCGTACGCCGCTCAACAGCATGCTCCTTCTCTCGCACCTGTTGGCCGACAACGATGCCGGCAATCTCACGCCCAAACAGGTCGAGCACAGTAAGACTATCCACGGCGCCGGCCAGGATCTCTTGGCGCTCATCAACCAAGTGCTCGATCTTTCCAAGATCGAGGCCGGTAAACAGGATTTCGAGCTGGAACCCGTGCCGCTCGGGCACTTCGCCGAGCACGCCCGGCGGGTATTCGCGCCGGTCGCGCACGAGAAGAAGCTCCGGTTCGTGGTGGAAGTCGCGGCCGAGATGCCGGCCATCATCGTCACCGACCGGTTGCGCGTCGAAAGGATTCTGAACAACCTGCTCGGGAACGCCATCAAGTTTACCGATCACGGGGAAGTGGCCCTTCGCATCGATCGTCCTCGGCCGGACACTCACTTTCAGCGTGGCGATCTGCTCTCCGTTCACACGATCGGCTTCGCTGTTACGGATAGCGGTATCGGTATCGCCGCCGAAGCGCAGGATCGGGTGTTCGCTCCTTTCGAGCAGGTCGAAACGCGCAGCGACCGGCGCTACGCCGGAACCGGGCTGGGGCTCGCCATCGCGCGCGAATCCGCCACGCTTTTGGGGGGCGAGCTTCAGCTCGTGAGCGCGTCCGGTCAAGGGAGCACGTTCACTTGCTACTTGCCCGAAGGTCAAGCGGCAGCCATCGAAAGAGGCGGGGGCAAGACGACGCGGCCGCCGCACCTCTTCCCGCGCGTCGACGACGATCGCGCGCTGCTCGGTCCAGACGATGCCCACGTGCTCGTCATCGAAGACGACCCGATACTGGCGGAGCAGCTCGTGGAGATCATTCGCGCGCGCAAGCTCAAAGTCGTCGTGACCGGCAATGGTCGCGAAGGGATCGAGCTTGCGCATCAACGGCGGCCGGTCGGG
This sequence comes from Polyangiaceae bacterium, assembly GCA_035318505.1. GTDB lineage: Bacteria > Myxococcota_A > Polyangia > Polyangiales > Polyangiaceae > DASWDH01. Next base: position 16,188 of record DATHEQ010000229.1, read on the forward strand.
ATCATCCTCGACGTCAAGCTGCCGGACATCGATGGCTGGGAAGTCATGGAGTGGCTGCGCCGCGGTCCCGTCACGCGATCGATCCCCGTCCATTTCGTATCGGGTGTGGACGCCCCCGAGCGCGGCTTGGCGATGGGCGCGGTCGGCTACCTGGCGAAGCCGGCGAGTCGGGCGGAGTTGGCGGGGGCCATTCGCACGTTGACGCCCATCTCGCGCGACCAATCACGTCGGATCTTGCTGGTGGAGGATAATCTCACCGACGGCGAAGCGATCGTCGAGGTGTTGCGCAACGAGGGCCTCGATGTCCTTCACGTGCGCAGCGCCGGCGCCGCGCTCGATGCACTGAAGAGTGAATCGTACGGATGCATTGTTCTCGATCTGGGGTTACCCGACATGGACGGTCTTGGACTGCTCGAGACCGTCGCGGAACAGGCGGAGCTCGTCATGCCGCGGGTCATCGTGCATACCGGGCGCGCCTTGACGCGCAAGGAAGCCCGCCAACTGGAGCTCTACGCCGAGGCCGTTATTCTCAAGGATGGAAGCAGCCAGGAGCGTCTGCTCGACGAGCTCCGACTCTTCGTGCGTCATGTGACGGAGAGCCTACCCGCGGGTCGCCAGCCGAAATCGGCGGAAGACAAGACCGATACCTCTCTCCAAGGAACGACCATCCTCTTGGCCGAAGACGATATGCGCACGGTCTACGCCATCTCCGCGCTTCTGCGCGGCAAAGGCGCCGACGTGCTCGTCGCCGACAGCGGCAAAGAGGCGCTGGAGATGCTGGACGGCCATCCGCGCGTCAGCGGCGTGCTCATGGACATCATGATGCCGGAGATGGACGGATACGAAGCAATGCGACGTTTGCGACAGGACGCGCGGTTCGCCACCCTGCCCGTGATCGCGCTGACAGCCAAGGCCATGAAAGGGGAACGCGAGCGGTGCCTCGAAGCGGGCGCCAGCGATTACTTGACGAAGCCCGTGGACAGCCATCGTCTGCTGGCCACCCTGCAGTCTTGGCTGAGGAAGAGCGATTCCAATGGCGCCCGACAAGGACATTGAAGACATCGAAGTGCGTCTCGTGCTCGAGGCGATCAACGCCCGCTACGGGTACGATTTCCGCGAGTACTCGCCGGGATCGATGCGCCGCCGCGTGCAGGCCGCCCTCGCACGATCAGGGGCGAGCAACCTGGGTCTCATGCAACATCGCCTCCTCAATGAGCCCGATTTCTTCACTTCGATCCTCGACGACCTCACGGTGCAGGTCAGCGAGATGTTTCGCGACCCATCCTTTTACCGCGCTTTTCGGGAGCAAGTGGTGCCGATGCTGCGCACCTATCCGCAGCTCAAGATTTGGCACGCGGGCTGCGCAGGAGGCGAGGAGGTCTATGCGACGGCGATTCTGCTGAGCGAAGAGAATCTCTATGATCGCACGCAAATCTACGCCACCGACATGAGCGGGCGTGCGGTCGAGCAAGCGCGCGAGGGGATCTACCCGGCCGCGCAAGCCCATCTCTATGGCGAGAACTATTTACAAGCCGGTGGGCGAGGACGGCTCGCCGACTACTACTCGTCCGCGTACGGGCGCATCGCGGTGCACGACAGGCTCAAGCAGAATGTCGTCTTTTTTCAACACGACCTCGTTTCCGACTACGCCCTCGGCGAGATGCAAGTCGTGTTCTGCCGCAATGTTCTGATTTATTTTGGCGAGGGCCTGCGCGCGCGCGTGCTCGGTGTCTTTGCCGATAGCCTCTGCCGCGGTGGTTTCCTTTGCCTGGGGGGCAGCGAGCACCTGCCGCCAGCGTGCGCTGACGCATACTGTGACTTTACCCGTGATCAGCGGATTTACCGTCGACGAGGGGCATCATGAACCGCAGAGAGGGGCCGCTGCAGGGCGCACCGCCGGCGAGTGTGACGGGGGCGCCGATCCTGATCGTGGACGACGTGGAAGCGAATTTAGTGGCGCTGCGCGCGCTGCTCGACGGACTGGGCTGCGAGGTGGTGGTCGCCAAGACGGGTAACGAGGCCTTGCGCCAACTGCTCAAGCGCGAGTTCGCCGTTCTTCTCTTGGACGTCCAGATGCCGGAGATGGACGGCTATGAAGTGGCTCACCATGCGCGCGATAATCCCGCGACCCGCGACGTGCCCATCATTTTTCTGACCGCGGCACGGCACAGCGAAGACAACGTGCTTCGCGGCTACGGCTCGGGGGCCGTCGATTTTCTGTACAAACCCATCGATCCCCCCGTCCTCCGCTCCAAAGTGCGGGTTTTCTTGGAGCTCTACGCGCAGCGCCGTCAGATTGCGGATGCCAAGACCGCCTTGGAACGGACCAACGCCGAGCTACGCGAACTGGCGGACTCCAATGCCGCGTTGGCGGAGAAGTTCCGGGTCGCCAACGAAGACCTTGCCCACGCCTACCGTGAGCTGCAAGCAACCCAGGGTCAGCTCATCCAGTCTGCCAAGATGGCTTCCTTGGGGGAGCTCGTCGCCGGTGTCGCGCACGAGATCAATAACCCCTTGTCTTTTGCGACGAGCCACCTCGATACGGCGCGCCGGATTTTGGAGAAACTCGAACCTGAATGCGGGCCCGCCCTGTCGGCTGCGAGCAAGCAGGGTTGGCAGCGCGCCGCGAGCCGCTTGCGAGAGATGACCACCGGGCTCGAACGTATCAGTGAGCTCGTCGTCAAGCTGCGCACTTTCTCCCGCCTCGATGAAGGTGAGCAGAAACGGGTCAGCATGCGCGAATGCGTCGATTCGGTGCTGATGATCCTCGCGCATCGGATGGGTGAGCGCATCCGCGTCGAGACGCGCCTGGGAGAACCCGATCAAATCGACTGCTTTCCTGGACTCTTGAACCAGGCCTTGCTCAACTTGATATCCAACGCCATTGACGCCATCGAAGGCCCGGGCAGCGTCATCGTCGCGACCGGCGCAGAAGGCGATGCCTACGTCATCACGGTGAGCGACACCGGGCAGGGGATTCCGGATGCGCTCCGCGAGCGTGTGCTCGAGCCTTTCTTCACGACCAAGCCCGTTGGCCAGGGCACCGGGCTTGGCTTATCGATCACCTACTCCATCGTTCGCAAGCACGGGGGCACGCTCGACCTCGCGCCGCGCGAAGGAGGAGGCACGGCGGCCTCAATTCGCCTACCCATCGTGGGACGGAGACAACATGCTAGCTGAAGTCAGAGATCGCGTGCTGCTGGTGGATGACGAGCCTCAGATTCTCGTCGCTCTAGAAGATGTCCTTTCCGAGGAGTTCGTCGTCTTCAAGGCCGAGTCCGGTGAAAGCGCGCTCGACGTGCTCGCACGCGAGCGCGACATCGCCGTCGTCATCACCGATCAACGGATGCCGAAGATGACGGGCGACGAGCTCTTGGTGAGCCTGGCGCGCTCGTTCGACGCTACGCGGATCATGGTCACGGGTTTCGCCGATCTTTCCGCGGTCATTCGCGCCGTCAACGACGGGCGCATTTTCGCCTATGTGACCAAGCCGTGGAATCCAGACGATGTGCGACTCAAAGTCGCCAAGGCGGCGGAGCATTTTCGGCTCGTAAAGGAGATCGAGTACGAGCGGCAACTCCTGCACGATCTCATGGACAACAGCCCCGATGGCATCTACTTCAAGGATCGCGATCTGCGCTTTCTGCGCGCCAATCGTGCGTTCGCTGCCACCGTCGGCGCCGCCCGGGCGGAAGATCTGGTGGGCGAGCGCTCCAGTGACGTCGCCATCCGGCGGCCTGACCTCTCCGCTCTGGCGAGGGAAGAGACACGCATTTTGGCGGAGGGTGTCCCCGCCCTCGACGTGGTGCGCGAATACCAGAACGCCAACGGGCGCCGCTGGTACTCCGAGACCAAGGCTGCCATCCGCGGCAAAGATGGGCAGATCATGGGGTTGGTCGGCATCGCGCGCGACGTCACGGAGCGCGTGGAGACCGGGCAGGCGCTCGAGGCGAGTGAGCGCCGTTACCGCAAACAGTCGCAAATCCTGAACTCGATTCTCGACGCCATGGGCGAGGGCGTCATCGTCACCGATCCCACCGGCAAGTTCGTTCTCTTCAATCGGCAAGCGAAGACGATCCTCGGCGTCGGGCTCGAGGACGCTCCCCCCACGCAATGGGCAGAGATCGACGGTACTTACCTCTCCGATCGAACGACGCCGGTGGCGTACGATCAGCACCCGCTCGTCCGCGCCATGCGCGGCGAAGCCGTGCGCGACATGGAGCTCTTCGTCAAGAACGAAGCCGTCTCCGGCGTCACTGTCGCCATCACGGCCACGCCGCTGAAATACGAAGAGACGGGCGGCACGGGTGGCGTGGCCGTCGTTCGCGACGTGACCGAGCAGCGGCGCCTCGAGGAACAGTTCCTCCAGGCGCAGAAGATGGAAGCCATCGGACAGCTCGCGGGCGGCGTGGCCCACGACTTCAACAACCTGCTCTTGGTCATGCAGAGCTGCGCCGAGTTCGTCCTGCAAGAGCTGCCCGACCACGACCAGAAGCGCGAGGACGTGGTCGAGATCCTCGCCGCGACGCGGCGGGCGAGTGCCCTCACACGTCAGCTTCTGGCTTTCAGCCGCCGCCAAGCGTCTCAGCCCAAGGCGCTCGATCTCAACGAGGTGGTTGCCAACGTCGAGAAGATGCTACGACGGCTCATCGGCGAGAACGTCGACCTGGTGACGGCTCTCGCCCCGGCGCTCGGCATCGTGCGTGCCGATGCCGGGCAGATCGAACAGGTCATTCTCAACCTGACGGTCAACGCGCGCGACGCAATGCCGGAAGGGGGCAAGCTGGTCATCGCGACTTCCAACGTCGAGCTCACCGGCGAGGACGTCGTGACCTACCCCGGTGTCGCCGCCGGGGCTTACGTCCTTCTCTCCGTCAGCGATACGGGGATGGGCATGGATGCGCTCACGCAAAAGCGGATTTTCGAACCGTTCTTTACGACCAAAGAAGTTGGCAAGGGCACCGGGCTCGGGCTCTCTACCGTTTACGGTATCGTGCGTCAGAGTGGCGGTCACATCCGACTGCATAGCGAGCTCCAACGTGGAACGTGTTTTATGGTCTATCTCGCCCGCGTCGACGCCAATATGGTTCCCGCGGCGCCCCGGCGGCCGCGGACCATTCCCGTCAAAGGGGCGGGCACGATACTTCTGGTCGAAGACGACGAGGCGGTCAGGCATGTAACAGCTCGTATTTTGCGCGACAACGGTTACACCGTGATCGAGACCCGACATCCGAGCGAAGCGCTGCATGTCTGCGCAGAGGGTCAAGCCATCGACCTTCTGCTGACCGATATCGTGATGCCCGAAAAGAGCGGGCCGAAGCTGGCGGCAGAGCTTTCGTTGCTTCAGCCGGGACTGCGGGTCCTCTACATGTCGGGATACTCCGGAATCGCGCCCATTTCCGGTCGCTCGGTCCCTGGTGAAGCCGGCTACATCGAAAAGCCGTTTGCCGCTAGCGCACTGGCCGAGAAGGTGCGCGACGCGATGGGGGCTGGGCCGTAGGACCGTATCGCACGGAAGTCCTATCTGATTACGTTCAGCACATGTCAGTTTGTATTCTCGTCGTCGAAGACCAAGCCGACATTCGCATGCAGGTGCGGCTGCTCCTCGAGCGGGCTGGGTACGTGGTGCACACCGCTGACAACCCTGACGAGGCCCTCGAGATCCTGGCTCGCCTGCCCCGACCGTGTCTACTTCTGTGGGATGCGATTACACCGCGGCGAAGTCTGACCATGGTCGATCAGGCTGCGCTCGAAGGTGTGCACGTTGCGGCGCTACCCGTCAGTGTGAGCGCGGTTCATCTGGCGGGTTCGCGGGAGCGGGTGACGAAACGATTGACGAGCGAAGATGCAATCTTGAGCGTCGTGCGAGAGCATTGTCCGTTACCGAAGCAAGCTATCGCCTAGCCGTACAAGACTAGCTTCGCGCTTCGACGACCGGTGCCGCGCCGAGGGTGCTCTTACCAGGCCCCACCAGCTCGCGTGCCATGAGAAGTGCCGCATCGAGGTCCAAAGCGATGTGCAGCCCGGGATATTTGTGTGGCAGCTGCGCTTTGTCGAACACCTCGTGAGGCTGGGGAAGCGGTCCGGCCAACACCACGCGCCGCCTCGCTCTCAGCACCGCAGCAATGGTGTTCTCGAGCGCGACGAAACCGGTCGCGTCGATGACGGGAACGCGTGCCAGATGAATTACGACAACGCGGTAGCCGCCGATTCTGGCGGCGTTGAGCGCTCCCATTGCCTTCTGCGCGGCTCCGAAGAAAAGCGGCCCGTTGATTTCGTAGAGTATGACGCCTTCCGGGAGCACCGTTTCGGTGCCGTCCTCGGACGAGTCGAGTTGGAGATGCGATTCGGTGAGCTCGGACATCCGCCGCATGAACAGGATGGCCGCCAAGACGAAACCGACCGAGACGGCGACGATCATGTCGAAGAAGATCGTCAGGAGAAAGCAAGTCAGCAGGACGAAGACGTCACTCTTCGGCGCTACCCGCACGATGCCCGCGAACCCATGCATCTCCGACATGTTCCACGCCACGAGAAGAAGCAGGGCTGCCAGCGACGCCATGGGAATGTACGACACGAGCGGGGCGAGTACGAGAATGGCCAGCAATACGACGAGCGCGTGGGTCATCGATGCGAAAGGGGAACGAGCGCCGGCGCGAATGTTGGTAGCGGTACGCGCCAGGGCGCCCGTCGCGGCAATCCCGCCGAAAAAAGGAGCGACGATGTTGCCGATGCCGAGTCCCACGAGCTCCGAGTTGGGGTCGTGTTTGGTATTCGTCATTCCATCGGCGATAACGGCCGAGAGCAGCGACTCGATGGCGCCGAGCATGGCTATCGCAAACGCTGCCGGGAAGAGCTCGCGCACCATTGCGAAGGTGAGCGGTGTGCCAACCCACGGTAACGCCGGCACCGGGACCACGGCTGGGATCCCCGCCACGTCTACGCCGTCGATGGTCGTATGGAAGCGGCTGCCGATGGTGGCGACAGCAAAGGTTGGTCTCAGGTGGTGCAGGAGGGTGACCGCGGCGGCCACCAGCGCAATGGCGAGAAGGGGGGCAGGTACACGCTTTAGCAAGCGCGGCACCGCGAGCAAAAGTGCAAACGTGACGGCAGCAACGATGAATTCTGAAAGCTGGGCCGTCCCGCGCGCGGCCCAGAGGTCGGCGATCTTGTCGACGTAATGCTCGGGCAGCGTTGCCAGCTTCAAGCCAAAGACGTCTTTGACCTGCAGAGTAGCAATGACGGCGCCGATGCCGGTCGTAAAGCCGGTGGTCACCGGGTGCGGGATGAACTGCATGAGGCGGCCGAGCCGCGCCACGCCCATCAGCACGAGGATGACGCCCGCCATCATGCCGGCGACCAGCAGGCCGCCGAGGCCGAACTTGTGCACGATCGGGACGAGGATCACGACGAACGCCGCGGTCGGGCCGG
>DATHEQ010000230.1:0-17116 GCA_035318505.1 Polyangiaceae bacterium
GTGCGATGAGGCCCAGTGCCAGCGCGCCGATGACCGCGGGCATCTGACCACGGGCGAACACGGCCACAAGACCGAGCAGCGGGGCACACGTTTCGAGCACGTAGCGATAGGGGACCCAAACGTACGGTGCAGGCGGCACGAGGAGACGCTCCACGGCGCGGTACGTGACGATTTGCCACAGCGGTGAACCCTCGCGGGGCCCTCCGCGCGCGGCGCCCCACGCGAGCGCGCAGGCGATGAACAGCGCGACGCGGGCGGCCCACACGGTCGAGACGTTGGAACGGGTCGTCAGCCAAGCGAATCCGGTAAGGAGCGCGATGGTATCGAACAGCACCGATGCGGTCGCGAGCATCCGCGCGATCGCCGCCGCTCGGTAAAGAGCGTGCTCGCCCGCATACCAGCCGAGCACGGTGCCACCCAGATGCAGCAGCGCCGCGGTCCCCGCGGTCACGAGGAGCACGCCGAGAGCCCGCGTACGGGGTACGGCCATCGCTTCGTAGCTGGCAAATACGGCCACGAGCGCGCTTGCGAGCGCCGCCATGATACTGGCCCGCTCGGGAAGCGGCTCGCGAAACGCGGGCGCCACCAGGGAAACCACGGCAAGGCCGAGCACCGTGGCGGCCACGCGGTAAACCATGCTGAAGCGCTTCTCGCGGAACGTCAGCATCAGCTCCACGATCACCGCCGACAACCCGACGAACGCGAAGAAGTAGCTGGCGATGCCGCCCCAAAGATCGGCGTAGCCGATGACTTTATCGAGCCCTTCTCGCGCGCCCCGTAGGGCCGGCGCGAGGGAGCGCCCGAAGAGGACAGCCATGACACCCAAGAGCGCGACCTGCTGCACGTATCGCGGCGTCAGCCCAGCCCTCGTGGTTTCGTTTCTGCTCGCGGCTTCGACGGTCACGTCGTTCCGACTCCGCTCACGCTGGCGACCTCATCGCGGCATCCTAACCTTAGTGCGTCAGTTCTTCGCCATACCAGATCGCGAGCGGCCCATTTGCCCAAAGAGCGACGCGAGGGTGCGGAGGGCGGCGCAAGGATGCCGCCCTTGGACGTCGCGCGTTACTCCGAGGAGCGACCCGCCAAAACAGTGGGCTTGGGCGGCAGGAGGGAGCCGTGGCGCGTTCCCTGCTCACGCGGATCGCCGCCGGGGAAGGGGGGCGAAGAGGGTTTCGGTGTCCCCGGCTCGGCTGGGGGAGGCGTGGTCAACATGAACGGCCGCGCGTTGATCGTGGAGCAGGCGAACACCGGGTCGCGGTGAAACTCCCAGTGGAAATATACGTTTCCATCGGGCGACACGATCGCCTTGGGGGGCTTTCCAAACGGCGAGCTGCGCTGCACCGCGTCGAGCGCCGCGATGTCGAACGCGGTGATGCCGCTGGTGCGCACGACACCCATCTTGAGGACGTGCCCGTCGTCGCGATCGAGAACGATCTCGAGCCGGGTCACGAGCGTGGGATCGTTGAGCGGATGGTTGCCCGGTAGCCCGTCGAGCGAACCCAAGAAATCCTCGGCGAAGATAGGGTGAATGCGGTTGTGAATCGTCACCAGGTAGGTGCCGAAGGGGCTGCGCGCCGTGTTGAGCGCCGTTTGGTTGCCGGGCTTGACCGAGGATACGTAGTTCTCGATCGCTGCGCGCCAGCGCTCGAAGCTCGAGTTCTGCCACGAACCGCGATGAGCGCTGCGCCGGCGCTCGCCGTCGGCCATGCGCTCTTTGGTCAGCTTGTCTTCGCCGACCACGGCAACCACCGCTTCGGGGGTGAGATTCAAGTTGATGCCGCTCGGCGTGGGTGTGCCGCCGAGACCGAGCATCCCGAGCGGCGAGTTCGGCACAGGGCGGGGCAGGCGCTTGCGACCGTCGCCCGGTTTTCCCGCTGCGCTCTCGGCGCCGCTGCGCGCCGGATCGAGACGGTAGCCGCCGTTTTCGGACGCGACGACGTCGGGAGCTGCCGGTCCGCCCGCACCGGGGACGGCGGGCAGGGCCGGCTGCGAATCGCGCGGTGCAGGCTCGCGCGTGCCGGAAAGCTTGGGGTTCGGCTCGAGGCCGGGGGCGGGATGCTTGTTCGAGTCGCCGCGCGTTTGCGCGGCTGTACCCTTTTGCGTGTGCGCGGTATCTGCGCTGCTCGCGTTCTCGCCGGGCGCGTGCGTCGGATCGCCGGGATGATCCTCGCTGTCGCCGATTTTCGTCTGTTCGGCATTGCCGGGGCGATCGGGCGCGCCCGCGTGATTGCCCCCCGGCGTCGGATTGGTGTCGTCGCGGTCGTGCGCGGTGATCTGCGCGGCCGACTCTTCTTTGACGTGGTTCGCCTCGTCGGCGATGAAATGCGCCGTCGGGTTGTCGTCTTGATCGGGCGCCGCGTGCTGTTTGACGGCGATGCGGTGGTCGACCGGCGGGGGCTGTGGCGGCGGAGGAGGCGTGGCCGGCGACACCATCGTCGGAAGCACGATCTTCTTGGCCTCCACCTTCTTCTCGGGCGGCTTGGCCTTGGCGACCTCCGCTTTCTTGTCGCGTTTCTTCTCCGTGATCACGTCCTGGCTCGGCGTGGGCTCGGGTGGCGGCTCGCTGGGCGGCGCCACGGCCACGTTTTCGAACGCGATTTCGATGATCGGGGACGGCTGCAATTTTCCGCGGATGGTCCGCGCGAACGACTGCAGCTCGGACCTATCCTCGAGAATGCGCGCAGCTTGCTCCGCACCACCACCCGTGGCGATGTGCGCAAGAATCGCCGTGGAGATCCACAGCAGGAGCGGCACATTTTGCTCGCGCGACATACGGACTCCGACGCAAACGAAGCGACAATTCGCACGCTAGCATCCGTGCTCGCGCGCCGCAAAGGACACCGCTGCTCTTCCGCCTACTTCTTCGTCATCTTCGTGTCATTGCCCGCGGAAGGGCATTCGTTCTTTGCGCACACCCGTCCTAGCGTGATCCGCGCGTTCTGCAACCGCTCCAACGTGATTCGCACTTTGCGCAACCGCCCCAACGTGATTCGTGCTCCGCGCAATCCACCCGGGCCAAAGAACGAGCGGACGGAGCGGCGCCGTGTCGCGACCGCAACTTACGTCGCCTCACTGTACGGCGCGCTGCTCCGATGCGAGAGCAGCGCGCCCGAGCCCACCGCGGTCACACTTTGGAAATGGCCGCCCAGTGCTCGTCGATCTCCTCGGCGCTCCAGACGCCGTTTGCCGTCTCTTTGAATTTCCCCGCGCTTTCGACGACTTTGTAGACGTACACGCGCGGGCCCGAGATCGCGAGAACGTGCCCGGTTCGATCGCCGACGCGGTCGGACGCCAAAAAGAGCGCGCCGGGGGCAATGTGTTCGGGGGTGAGGGTCTCGGCGTTCTGCATCATCGGTAAATCTTCGGTCATACGGGTTTTCGCAATGGGAGCAATCGCGTTCACCGTGATGCGGTGTTTTTGCAGCTCGATCGAAGCGGTGCGCGTGAGCCCGTAGATCCCGGCTTTCGCGGCGGAGTAGTTGCTCTGCCCGAAGTTGCCGACCATGCCGGAGAGGCTCGTCGTGTTGACGATGTGACCGCCGGAGCCTTGCGCGATCATTTGCTTGGCCGCGGCCTGCAAGCACAAAAACGAGCCCTTGAGGTGCACGGTGATGACCGCGTCCCACATCGGCTCTTCGAGCTTGAGCAATGTCTTGTCCCGCAGGATTCCGGCGTTGTTGACGAGGATGTCGAGCTTGCCGAACTTGTCGACGGCGGCTTTGACGATGTTGGCGGCTCCAGCCGGCGTGGCCACGGAGTCGTAATTCGCGACCGCTTTGCCGCCAGCGCCGATGATCTCCTGCACGACTTGATCGGCCATGTTCTTCGACTCGCCGGACCCGTCGCGGCTTCCGCCCAGGTCGTTGACGACGACGCTCGCGCCCTCCCGGGCGAAGAGCAGTGCTTCCGCCCGTCCGATGCCTCCGCCCGAGCCTGTGATGACCGCGACTTTACCTTCAAGAAGACCCATGGTTGACCTCTCTGTTGAGTGACGCGGTACGGTATACATCCCGCACGGTTGGCGCGACAACGTGCTTGCGAGAAAGAAAACGAACGTCGTCATTGGCGCCAGCGATCCCCGCCGGGCGAGGGAGTTTTTGACGACGCTCGTTCTCGGCGCGGCACTTTTCGCGTGCCGCCGCGATCCCACCGCTGAATCGGAGCTTCGGGCCGTCGACGCCGCCGCGCCGCCTGCGGCGATTTCGAATCAAGACGGTGACCGCGGCGCTTCCGCGTTTTCCGAGCGCCGTACGAAGGTGAGCGTCGAAGCGAGCGCCATGGGCACGCGCCTCAACTTCGTTGCGTTCACGGGGGTGAAAGCCGACGAAGAGCGCACACGCGCCGCGATCGACCGCGCCATCGCCGAGATTCAGCGCCTCGAGGCGCTCATGACGACTTGGCGCGATGACAGCGAGATCGCGCGCATCAACCAGAACGCCGGCAAAGCGCCGGTCAAGGTGGGGACGGAGACGGCGCGCGTCATCGACGAGAGCCTGTCCATCAGCGACAAATCGGGTGGCGTCTTCGACATCACCTTCGAGGTGATGCACGGACTCTGGCGATTCGACCAAGATGTCGACCCGCACCCCCCGCGCGCGGAGGAGGTGGCGCAGCGCCGCAAGCTCATCGACTACCGCCATATCATCCGCGACAGGACGGCGGAGACCGTCTTTCTCGACAAGGCGGGCGTCAAGATCAGCCTGGGTGGCATCGCCAAGGGATTTGCCATCGATCGCGCGGCGGCGGTGCTGATCGCAGACGGCGTCGAAGACTTTTTGGCTCAAGCAGGTGGCGACCTCTTGGCGCACGGTCGAAAGCCGGACGGTTCACCGTGGATCGCCGGCGTGCGCGATCCCCGAGGGGAAGCCGGCGCGTACTTTGCGGAGATGGCCGTGACGGGTCATGCGTTTTCGACCGCCGGCGACTACGAGCGCTCGTATGTCGTCGCCGGCAAGCGTTTTCACCACATCATCGACCCGCGTACCGGGTACCCCGCCACTGCTTCACGCAGCGTCACCATCTGGGCCAAGGATGCGCTCACGGCCGACGCCCTCGACGACGCCGTGTTCATCTTGGGACCGAAGCGAGGGCTCGAGCTGGTGGAATCGTTCGACGACGCGGGCGCGATCATCGTCGATGCCGAAAACCACGTCTGGATCTCGCGCCGATTGGAAGGCAAAGTCCGCGTGCTGCGCCCGCCCTCCGGCGGCATTTGATCCTTCGCGACTTCGCTGTCACGCGAGCAGCGCGCGGCGCTAGTTGTAGGTCGCCGAAAAAAGAACCGCGGCCCCGACGACGCTGTCTTTTTCTTTGCCGTCGGCATAGTCGCCCTGGGTTCGCGCGTACACGAACCGGCCGAGCACGCCGAGCCCCCAATAGTTGCTGACCCACCATTCGTAACCGACGATCGGGGCGATACCGAAGCCGTTCTGTCCGGCGGAACTGGCCTGACCGTCCTCGTCCGCGCGCGCTTTGACGCTGGCGAATCCGAGCGCGCCTCCGAAGTGGAATCCGGCCTTCGGATTCGGATACACGTCCAGCATCGCCGCGAGCAGGGTGAGCCCCATGTCGTGCTCGGGGCGGTAGGTACGCGAGTCATTGGTGAGCTTGGCGTTTCCGACCGTGAGAACCGAATAAGAACCGGCGAGGATGATGCCGGGGCTCAGCGCTCCGCCGATGGCGAGCTCGATCGTGGCCGCGCCTCCGCCTGCGTCCACCTTGCCGGGAAAGGACGGACCTTCGAGCGTCGTGGCGGTGGACATGTAGCCTCCGCCGAGGGCCATGCGCAGAAAAAATCCGGTATGTGAGTGGGCATCGAGCGGCACGGCCGGCGGGGCCTGCGCCAAGTAAGGAACGGGAATGGGATAGTACGGGGGCGCAGGGTACGGGGGCTGGCCGCCGGGCGGTGGTCCATAGACGGGAGGCTGCGCGCCGGGCGGCGGACCTGGGGGCGGTGGACCTGGTGGCGGCGTCTCCAACGTCGGTGCGCTGGAGGGTCGTGGCGGCATCGGCGCGCTGGGTGCGGGCGACGCGGGCGGCGCAGTGCCTGCGGGCGATGACGGCGTGCTGCCCTGTGCCGCAGGTGCTCCCGCTGGCGCGCTCGCCGGGGGCGACGGCAGAGGGCCGGGCGGCACGGTCGAAGAGGGCGCCACGGAAGGAGGCGCTGCGGGGCGGGGCGTTTGCGCAAGCGCAACGGCCCCGAGTGTCGCGAGTGAAGCAGTCAATCCGGCCGAAAGAAAAAGCGGGCGCATGGTACCCGCTCACGACCGTATCCCTTGCGAGCGCGTCAAGCAATTGGCCCGACGGTCGGGCGTCATTGCCGCGGCAGTGCGCTCGAGCAGATGTTCAGCCGCGCATCGTGAACGATTCTTCTCACGCCATTCTTCCCCAGCAGGTTTGGCCGCCCACGACACCCGAGCTTTCCGCAACCCGAGAAACGATGCGCCGGAGGATCACTGCCCGCGAAACTGCGGCTTTTTCTTCTCGGCGAAAGCCGCGAGCGCGGCGCGCCGATCCTCGCTCCGTAAACACGCGTCGTAGTAAACGCGTTCGAGCTCGAGGCCGTGCGCGAGGCTCGCGTCGAACGAGGCATCGATGGCGGCGAGCGCTGCCGCCTGCGCGATGGGCGCCCCATTGGTAATCGGCTCGATGAAGGTGAGGGTGTCGTCGAGCACGGCGACGCCGGGCGGCGAAATGCGATTGACGAGCCCCCACGCCAGCGCTTCGGCCGCATCGAGGCGGCGACCGAGAAGGATGAGCTCCTTGGCGCGCGCTTCGCCGAGCAAGCGCGGAAGGCGCTGCGTGCCCCCTGCTCCGGGGATGATCCCGAGCGTGGTTTCGGGCAGAGCGAGCACCGCGGTGGGTGCTGCGACCCGAAGATCGCAAACCAGCGCCAGCTCGAGCCCACCGCCCAGGGCAACGCCGTTCAACGCGGCGATGACCGGTTTGGGGCTGCGATCGAGCACCCCCATCTCGTCACGGTACAACCCGAGCTGCAGGCGCACCGCATTCTCGTCCATCCCCTGCCGTTCTTTGAGATCCGCCCCGGCACAGAAGGCTTTGTCGCCCGTTCCGGTGACGACGATAGCGCGCACGTCTTTGTCCGCGATGGCCTGGCGCGCCAACTGGCCGAGCGCGAGCAGCGTATCGCGCGAGAGCGAGTTCAACCGATCGGGGCGCTCGATCGTCAGAATGGCCGCGGATCCGCGGCGCGACAGAGAGATGGGCGGCGTCGACATCGGAGCGGCACCATTTGCTCCTACATTTTCCTCTCGTCAACTCGAACGCGGGTGCCCTGCCGCGGCTCCCTCTCGCTGCGTTACGATTTCGTCAGCGAGGCCTCGATCTTCTTCATCTTGGAGGCAAGCTCGGCTTGTTCTGTCTTCAGCTTGTCGATCTCGTCGCGTAGCTCGGCTTGGATTTCCTTGCCGCGCGCCCCGATCTCGTGAAAAGCCTCGCGAATGCGACGGCGTACACGACCGTCTTGCTCGCGATCGAGACGGCGCGCGAGGACGGACCTGCTCTTTTGGTCTCCCATCTCGACCAATGCCCGCACCACATCGATGCGCAGATAGGGATCGGCATCCTCGAGGAGCTCTTCCAGCGCTTCGCGGTACTTGCGATCGGTGGTCAATCGAGCAAGTGCCACGATGGCAGCGCGCCGGCCGCGGTTCTTCGTGCCGTAGCGCGTTCGCGCGAGAACGTGCGATATGGCGCGCTCGTCGCGGAGCGCGGCGAGCCCGTCGAGCGCCCCCACGCGGACGATGTCCCCCCACGCGGTGCGATCGAGGATCTCGATGAGTGTCTCGTAGGCGGCCGTTTGGCGCGTTTTGCCGAGAGACCGCGCCGCTTCGGACTCGACGAAGTAGCTGCGGTCTTTGAGGGCGATGGGTTTCAGTTCCTGGGCGGCTTCCGGTGTTCGGAACTGCCCCATCGCCTGGACGACGGCGCGGCGGACCTTGGGGTGCTTGGTCTTCAGGTTCGATCGCAAAAGCTCGAAGGCGGCACCGAGACGGGTGTCGCCGAGCGCGTGCGCAGCTTTGGCGCGCACGCCCCAGAATTCGTCATCGTCGGCCAGGGTGCGGCCGAGGGCTGCCATCGAGGGAGGGTCGGCGCGTTTGGCGAGCGCAGGAGCGGCGAGCCAGCGCGCGCGTGCCGTGGGCCCACTTTTCAGCTGCCTTTGCAGCATATCGGCCGGTACATCCAGCCGGACGTCAGCCAAAAGCGCGAATTCGGGATCGATGGAGACGAAGCTTGGCCGCTCGGGACAAGGGATGGCGATGGTCTCCCAAATCTTCTCGATTTGGCGCGTGTGCCGCATGGGCTTGCCGCGCGCGGGACTGACGTCGAACGAAAGTGGAAAGACGAAGCAAGGCGTTTCTTTGTCGACCTTCTGAACTTGTTTGACCGTGATGGTGAGCACTTTGTCTTCGTGCTCGACCTTGACCTCGAGCTCGGGGTGGCCGGCGCGATAAACCCATTGCTCGAAGAATTGGTCGAGGCTGCGGCCAGAGACGTCTTCGAGAGCACGCATGAGATCCCGCGTCTCGACGATCGAGCGCGCATGCCGCGTCAGGTACACGCGCACGCCGGCAAAGAACGTCTCGTCGCCGAGGAGCCGGCGCAGCATGAAAAGGACGAGGCCCCCCTTTTGATAAAGGTGGCGGTCGAAGATCTCGATCGGCGCTTCGTAGTCTTGGCACACGATGGGACGGCGATAGCGTCCGTGTGCTTCGGCGAGATACGCGTCGAAGTCGTCTTGCAGGCCGTAGTAGAGCTCTTCTTGCCCGAGGTGGTGCTCGCGGTCGAGGTGTTCGAACAGCGTGGCGAACCCTTCGTTGAGCCAGCCGTGAGACCAGTCGCGGCACGTCACGTAATCGCCGAACCATTGGTGCGCGAGCTCGTGCGCGATGATGTCGTCCGAAGTCATGTCGAGCGCGGCGCGCTCGTCGAGCAAGATGTGCTCGTACATGGTGGTGGCGGTGGTGTTCTCCATGCCGCCGAAGATGAAATCGGAGACGACGACCTGCGCGTATTTGTTCCACGGGTAGGGAACGCCGATCAACTTTCCGAAGTGCTCGATCATCTCCGGCGTGCGCCGGAACGTGCGTTTGCCTTCCGCTTCGCGGCCCTTCGGCACGAGATAGGTGACCGGAATGCCGGCTGCCTTGCCGCCGTCGATCTCCGAGAATTCGCCGGCCACCAAAGTAATGAGGTAGCTCGGCAGCGACTCGGTCATGCTCCATTGGTAACGCCAGCGCTTGGCTTTGGGCTTGTCGTCCCGCTTGACGAGCGCGCCGTTGGAAAGCGCGAACCAGCCGCACGGTACCTGCACGTCGATCTCGAACGTCATCTTGACGTGCGGTTTGTCGTGGCACGGAAACCAATGGCGGGCGTCTTCGTCTTGATTTTGCGTCCACACCTGGCGGGGCCGGTCTTGAACGTGCTCGTCCGGCTCGAGAAAATACAGCCCGCGCGAAGGGGTGGCGCGGTAGGCGATTCGGATCTTCGCCGTTCGTACGTCGGCAGCGATGGGCAAGCGCAGCGTGTTGCCGTCGTATACGTAGCGAATGGCGGTTTTCTTTTTTCCGACGAAGACGGCGGACTCGATGTCGAAGGCGACGGCGTCGAGGCAGAGCTCCGCCGCTGTCGCATCGACGCGCTCTACGTCGATGGTGGCCACGCCGGCTACGCTTTTCTTGTCGGTATCGAGATCGATCTCGAGCGCGAGATGTCGAATCACGAAGGGACGGCCGCGCTCGTAAACACGCGCCGTGCCGCCCAATACGAATGGCCTCGGTGCCCCCAGCATCGAAGCCGCGCCACAGCGACTGTGCAAAGAAGACATGCGGTTTGCGAGTCTACCACTACTGCGCCAGGCGCCGGCTACCACTCTTGCCGGTCGATCCGACGCCGCTAGGCCGACGCATTCGAGTCATTCGAAAGCCCGGCGACGTCGCCCGTGGCGCTCGAGTAGGGCGACGTAGTCGAGCGGCGCGTTGGGCATGGTCCCCTTGTCGATGCTGTTCGCGACGTCATCGAGACGGCGACACATCTTTTCGATTTCCCGCGCTTGGGGCAGCGGCGATACCTCGGCCATGGCGTGGAAGGCGCGTCCGATCGCGCCCGCGCCGGTGCCTCGCAAGTGGCCCCGGCGCCACAGATCGAGGTAACTGCGCCCCAGCGCTTCACCGTCGAAACGATGATCGAGCACCAGATCGACCGCCACTCGGATGACGGCTGCAGCCGGAAGACGCCCATCCTCTTCCAGTACGAACGCCGCTTGGAGGTAGTTATAGAAGGGCACCAAACGCGACCCGTAGGGGGCGAAATCGCTGGGCGGACTGTGGCTGTCGAGGTGAATCAGAATCCGCTCCACTGCGTCACCGCGCTCGACGATGCGCGCGTAGCGGATGGCGTCGGCGATGGCGTCCTTGTAAGCCGCGGCGCGCGTCAGAATGGCTTCGAGCTCGCGCGCGCCGACCCGGCCGGCGACGACGTCGGCATACAGCGAATAGACGAGGGCGTCGGATTCGGCATCGTCGCCGATCAGCACTTCGCGCAAGAAAGGGACGTGGGCGTCTTTGGACGACACCAGCGCGGCGCGTGCGCCGAGCAGGGCCGGAAGTTTGTACCCCACTTGGTCGCGCACGGCGCGAAAGCGCAAGCGCAGCACATTGCGGAGATTGGGCTTCAGGGTGAAGGTGTCCCAGCGGGCGCCGTCGAGCCGTAGCTTTTCCTCGAGCTTGGCGCGCAGCTGCTCGGGACTGCCCGATAGGATGTGCACCGACGCGCCGGTCGCCGCGATTTCGCGCAGCAGCGTCGCGGCGCCGGGCACCGTGCGCTTTTGGTCCGGGCGCTCGAACGCGGTACGTAGCAGGTCACGCAGCGTCGCGTACTCGGTCTGGAGATAAGTTTTGTCGAGATCCCAGCGAGCGATATACGGGATCACGAAGCCCACGCGCGGCGCATGTCCTCGAGCGAGGCGACCAGCTCGACTGCGCCGGACTTCGACGCTTGCTCGAGCGCCTCGCTGAGGTAGTTGTGCGCGTCGCCGGAACGAGCTCGCTCGTGCGCCACGGTGGCAAGCGCGCCGAGCACTTTGGCGCGGTCTGGCCCCGAGGGTCCGGCCACGTCGAGCGCTTCACGCAGGACACCGTCGGCGTCGGTGAGATCGCCGGCCACGGTCAGCGCTTCGCCGAGCTTGCGACTGAAAATGAGGACCGCTCGCATGGGATCGTCGAGCTCGCCGCGGAAGAGCTCGCGGCGCGCGAGCTCGAGCGCGCGATGGAGCCAGAGCACCGCGCCCGAGGCGTCGCCGCGGGCGAGCGCCCGCTCGGCCACCTGCTCCGACAGAAGGAGCGCTTCGAACGAATCTTGCGCGTAGAGCGTGTGGAGCGCGCGAACTTCGATGGGCAGGTTGTTCTCTTCCGCGTCGCGGGCCGCCGCGATCTGCAGCTCGCGGCGCACGGCCGCCGGAATGCTGGCCCCCGCAATTTCGCGCACCAGGGGGTGCGTGTGGCGGAGCAGCTCGCCGGAGCGCTCGATCATTTGCGTGTTTTCGAGGGCCGCGATGCTGCCGACCACGGCCGCGCGTATCTCTTCCGGGGCCTCCACGTCAGTTCCCGTCACCGCAAAAAGCGTTTCGACCTGGTGTGGATCCACGTTGTCACCCAACACGGCCAGCGCCTGTAGCACGCGGCGTGTCGCCGGGGCGAGGCGTTCGATGCGGAGCGCGACGAGATCGGCCAGCCGCGCCGGCGGGCTGCTGCCCCCTTCGAACGTGAATCGCACCAACTGATCGAGGTAAAGCGGAAGAACGGTGGTGTGATGCGGATCGGGTGCGCCGGGCAAAAGTGAGATCCGCTCGGCGACGCCGTAGGCGCGTGCAAGCTCCGCGGCTTTGCTGGTGGGGAGCCCGGCGATGGGGCGCGCCGAGCCGTTCGACCAACCGGGATCGAACGAAGGCACGTGGGTGGCGACGATGAGCACCGGGACGAGTGGCGGCTCGGCCAGCGCATCGGCAAAGGCGTTGCGGCTCGCGCCGTCGACGCGGTTCAAATCGTCGATGGCCAAGACCACGCGGCTCTTGCCCGCGCGCCGCGCGGCGCGCGTGAGCGCCCAGCGCAGCGCTTCGGCTGCGGTGTAACGCCTTTCGCTGGGGGATAGTGCCGAGGACAAAGCGTCGGCGCGTCCGAACACCTCGATGATGCCGCGCCGCGCTTCGGCGCTCGCGCCCGCCCAGTCCTTCTCGTCGCCTCCCGCCGGACCGAGCCCCGCCAATTGCCCGATGGATCGTCGCGCCGCGTAGTACCCTACTTCGGCCCACCACGGGTCGGGTCCCGTCTCCACGACGAAATCGCCCGAAGCCTTGGCGATCGCCAGAAATTCGCGCAGGAGGCGCGTCTTGCCGACCCCTGATTCCCCCACGATGCGCGTCGCCGTGAGCGAAGAGCGCAGCTCCGTCCGATGGTGCTCGAGAAAAGCGAGATCTTCTTGGCGATGGGTGAGCGGCAAGGGCAACTGGGGTGCGGCGCTCGGGCCGGACGCGGGTTGTCCTGCTCGGTCGCCGCTCGGAGGCCGGATCGACGGGCGGATGCTGATGCGCGCGCCGCATTCGCCACAAAACTTTTGACCGGCGGGCACCGTTTGGCCACACGAGGGGCAGTCGCTCGGCGGCGCATGTGACGCCCGCCGTCCGCGATTTTCGAGCTCGGCCTGAATGGCTGTCAGCGCCTCCGCCATTTCCGTGGCCGAGGCCCAGCGATCGTCGGGCTCTTTGTTGAGCGAGCGCGCGACGGCGTCGGCCAGCGCCTCGGGGATGTTGCGCTCGGGGGACACCTGGCGCGGGTCGGGAGGTGGAATGGAAAGATGCATGAGCACGACTTGCGTC
Organism: Polyangiaceae bacterium; assembly: GCA_035318505.1. Classification (GTDB taxonomy): domain Bacteria; phylum Myxococcota_A; class Polyangia; order Polyangiales; family Polyangiaceae; genus DASWDH01. The sequence goes on from DATHEQ010000230.1 coordinate 12,893, forward strand.
GGCGTGTCGGCTTCGAAGGGGAGCCGTCCCGTCAGCAGCTGAAACAGGATGATCCCCATGGAGTAGAGATCGGCGCGCGCGTCGATCACCGCGCCGCGCCCCTGCTCGGGGGCCATATAGTCGGGCGTGCCGCAGATGATGCCCGGCGTGGTGATGGCGGGGCGCGGGCTTTCGACCATCTTGGCCAGTCCGAAGTCCACCACCTTGACGAAGTCGCCGCCGGCGCGGAGCGGCTCGAGGATGATGTTTTCCGGTTTGAGGTCGCGGTGGATGATGCCGAGGTGATGCGCCTCGGCGAGCGCGGCCAGCGCTTGGCGCATGACTTCGATTATGCGGCGAATCGGGAGCGGCCCTTCTTCGTACGCGACGCGCGCGAGATCGCGGCCGCGCAAGAACTCCATCACCAGGTAAAGCTGGCCGTCGTCGGTCTTCCCGAAGTCGATGACCCCCACCGAATGGGGATGGTTGAGGCGGCTGGCGGCGCGCGCCTCGGCGATGAAGCGCGCCGAAGCGCTCTCGTCGCCGACGAGGTGTGGATGGATGACTTTGACGGCGACGGTGCGCCCCAGCATCCGCTGCTCGGCGCGATAGACACGTCCCATGCCGCCGATGCCCACGAGATCGAGGATCACGTAGCCGCCGGGCAAGGTGCGGTTGATGAACGGATCCTCGACGGAGGCCGTTCCTGCAATTTGCGAAATGGGAAAGCCACAGAGCGGGCAAAACTTGTGCGATTCGTCGCATCCGTTTCCGCACTGCGGACAAGGACGTGTCATCGGCACGACCAAATTAGCATGCGGGAGAGGACGAGCGGCGAAACGTCGCAGGACGACAGGAGAAAGAAACGCCGCACGACGTCGCGCAAAGGCCACCCTTCACTGTTGAATCGACAAGACTCGATATTCCTCGACGAGGTCGAGCGGGGGTGATGTCGGCCCATCGAGGCTGCGCCGTCAAGCGCACGCGCACCTTCATTGGTGCGGTGATGCCGAGACAAAGGGGCTTTTCTGGTCAAATACTAGCCATTTGAACAGCCTGGGGATAAACTAGAAATCCCGCATGCACCCTGCCCGCCTCCGGTTGGGACAGCTCCTCGTCGATGCTCGTATTCTGACGTCCGAGCAGCTCGAGGAGGTACTTACCCTTCAGAGGACCGACGGTCGCAAGCTCGGAGCCTTGCTCGTCGAGAGCGGCCTCGTCACCGAGACCATGCTTACTCAGGTCTTGAGCCAGCAGCTCAGCGTCCCGTGGGTCTCGCTCAACCACATCGACTTCTCGCGAGAGCTTCTCAATCTCATTTCCGTCGAAGTCGCCGAGAAATACTGTCTGGTGCCGATCTACGTTCGCGCCGTGCGCGGGCAGGGGGACACCCTCTACGTCGCGATGGAGGACCCGATGAACGAAGAGGCGCTGCGCGATTGCACCGTCGCTTCCGGGCTCCCGGCGCGGGCCATGATCGCGGCGCCGAGCGACATCTTTCGCGTTTTGCGCCTGCACTACGGTTCCACGATGGGAGCCGTCGCGGCTTCGACCGCAGTTGTCGCCGCCGCGACCATCTCCGCTGCGTTAGGGGCCAAAGCGGCTTCCGGCGGCGCGCCCCCTGTGCGAGGTGGGCCGGTTCCGCGCGCCCTGCCGAACGCCGCGAACAACGGCGCGGACACCGCGCCGAAGCCGGCCAAGGTTGGTGACGAGCCTAGCGCGGTCAATGATGGTCCAGCGATCGAGTCGAGCGAGGTCGATCTCGCGCACAGGCGCAAGCGCGGTCGTCAGCTGACGCTCCTCGACGGGACGACGATCAAACTGCCTGCTAGCAAGAAACCCCAGCTTGGTCGGCGCCGGAGCGAGCCTGCCCCCCACGGCGATCTCAGCGCCGCCGACTTGGTGGCCGCGCTGCGCGCTGCCGCTCACGGGGTCGATTCGAGCGATGTACTGGGCGAAAACTTACGCTGGGAAAAGATGATGGCGGCCGTGCTCACGCTCCTTTTGCGCAAGCACCTCATCCTCGAGCGCGAGCTCTTGGACGAGCTGAAGAAGATCTGACCTTCGGCGGCGCGACGTAGGTCAGGGAATCGCGGCCGAGGGGATGTCCTTGTGGCTCGCGCGCGGTGCGCGATCGAGCGCGGCGCGAAGACGCAGCATGAACATTCTTTCGATCGCCACCCGCAGCTCCGCGGGCGGGGGAGCCTCGGGCGACGCTTGCATGAGTCTCAGGTCGCGGAGCACGGCCGACGCCACCTCGGGAACTTCCCCGGCCGCGGGGCTCGGCGGCGCTGCGACCGACGAGATGGAGGGAATGAGCGAGACCAGCACGGCCTCGCAGAGACCCTGTCGCACCCAGGTGGCTTGATAGATCATGACGCCGCCCGGGGGTTTCGTGGAGGGCTCGCGGTCGCTGATCGACATCACGGCGCCGAACGGCTCTTGGAACAACATCGCTCGCCACTCGAGCGGCGCGCGCAGGTCGAAGTCTTTTCTTCCGATCTGGAGCTCGTGGTTGTCGAGCACGACCGGCGCCCCGTGCGTGTCGGAGAGAAAACAGCGATCGAGCGCCCTGCCGTCCGTTTGCAGCAGGCAGTCGATGAGGGCGCTCATGTCGCGGAGCTTGAGCTCGAGCGGAGCCCCGTCGGGGCCCATGGCATCGAGCACGGCGTCGTCCTCGGAGACGGTGCTGGCGCTGGAAATGAGACGCCGGTAGGCGTGCCGCTCATCGGCGCTGACGCGCGCGCTGAAGTAGACGGCCCGCCCCGTAGCGGTCACGGCGAGCGCGAGGCGATGACGGACAGGGTCGGATAGAAGCGTCATCCCGAACGAACCAGAGAAATCGATCAAGCGCTCCTGCACCATGCGGGACTGGTCGCGATGGCGTCCGGGCGCTTCGAAGGCGATTCCCGTCCCATCGACGCGCAATCGCCGGAGGGGACGCTTGGCAAGACGGCGCAGGAAAAGCCGCGCCGAAAAGAAGGCGAGCACCCCTGTCACCAAACCGAGCGACGCGAGCAACGAGCGCGCTCCCGTCAAATTGGAAGGCGCAACCGGCGCGCCCGGAGCCATCGCCAGGTAGGTAATGACGGCAGTCAGGGTGGCAATGGCACCGAAGAGGAGTGCGAGAAACGAGTAGAGCTCCGTTTTCGAGTGGAGCGGTTCTCGAGCGGTGGCGAGGGCTATGATTCGCTCGGCTGTGCCGCTACCTCTGCCGTGCGCCATCCGCACTCCTTTGAGGTGCTTGGGACGAAGCACCCCACGGCATCTTAGCACTGCCATGGCGCTTCGGGGCGCGCGCTTCTCGTCCGCGGAGCGCGCTCTCGCCGCTCTCGGGCCGCGTTCGCCTCCGCCATGTGCGGCTGTTCTTCCGATTTTGTCCGTCTTGACAGGAGAACGCCGGTGGATGCGCCGCCTGAAAGCTCCGTAGAAGCGCGCGATTGTCCTTGGTCGCGAGTAATGGCCCGCTCGGTCCTTGGCGCTAGGTTCCGCGCCCGTTCCTAGAGCGCGGAGCAGCGCTCCCAAGGCTGCGCGGTCGATGGTCGCATCGCGCGAACAATTGACGATAGCGCCCGCGACGTTTGCCTCGCGTCCCGCGTCCGGGGCGTCAATGTGTGCCGATGAAGGGCCGGCGCGAAGCTCGCGTGCGACGCGCTGCGCGCGCTGTTTGTTTGCGCGGTCCGCACAATATGCACCACATGGCAGCAGGGTAGTGTAAGTTGGCACCCTCCGAACGCGTGTGTCGGAGCCACAGGAGGGTTGAGATGAGGCAGGGCCAGACGAGGTTGTGGTCAGCTTGCGTAGTTATGATTGCGAGCTTGGGATTAAGTGGAATCGTCGCTTCGGGTTGCGGAGACGACGACGATACGCCCGGCAACACTGCCGGCGCCTCCGGCTCCTCCGGCTCCGGCGGCAGGGGAGGATCCGACGCTGGTGCGGGCAAAGGTGGCTCGGCCGGTAAGGGCGGCACGGGCGGCGGAACGATGGACGCGGCGACGGACGTCTCGAACGCGCAATGCCGCGCGGCCGTCAATTCGGGCGTCGCATGCACGGACGCGTGCTTTTGCAATACCTGTCCGACGCAGATCTACACCTGCTTTACGGCCCCCGAATGTGCGGCCGTGCTGACCTGCATTCGTCGGACTGGCTGCCCAGACCCCACCGCATGTCAGGCGGCCTGCTTGCCCGAGATATCAGCAGCGAGCGCCTATCTAATGCTGCTGACCAACACCGCGTTTCAAGGCT
>DATHEQ010000231.1:0-29150 GCA_035318505.1 Polyangiaceae bacterium
CCTATGATGGTGTGGTACGCGGCCGAGAGCGCCGCGAATCGCGCGGCCATCGCGCGCTGCTCCGCCTCGCCGGCGTGGACGTGCCGATCGGGGTGAAGGCGCGTCGCCAGCTGCCGAAACGCGCGCGTGACTTCGGGCAGCGTCGCGTGATCGTCGAGACCGAGCAGCGAAAGGGCCTCGCTGCGGCGGCGCTCGACTGGAGGCGGCGAGGTCGCGGCGCGCCTTGGTTCGCCTCGGAACGGAGCCCGCGCCGGTCGCCCCGCTCGATCGCGCGCGCGAGGGCGCCCGCGTAGAAACTCGCGCGGCGAAAGGGGCGCGCTCGGACAAGGCGGCATCGGACAAGCCACATGAAACGAAAGCGTCGCATCGACGACGCGAAAGAGGGCGTCGAGCTTGGCGCGCAACTGCTTGCGCAACGCCGCCGCAATGACGTCGCGCGAAACGTACCCCTCTTCGACCAAGATTTCCCCCACGCGCCGCTCGGCGCCCGCCGCAAGGCGATGCCGTAGCTTGCGCTGCGCGACGGCATCGAGCAGGCCTCGCTCGGTAAGGATTTCGCCGAGGGCGGGAACCGGAGCTTGCGTATCGACCGCCACGACCTCGCCGAGGGCGAGGTGCACACCGTGCACGCGGCCCGCGCCGTTACCGACGCCTTCACGCATTTTGATGAGCCCCGTCACCCGACGGCGGTGAAGCGCGCCGAGGACATCGCCCAGTGTCGTCTCTGAGAGTCGTCCGGGGATCTGCACCCTCGATCGACTAGCCGCGGAGCGGGTAGCGGGCCAACTTCCGCACTCGGGTCATCTGCCCGCGTCGCCCACCAGAACCCGCGCCATCGCTTCCGCCTGCACGGGGCGACAACCGCCGTCGCCGCATACCGTGGCCCGAGCCAAAATTTTGAGCTCGCCGACCCCGTCCGCCGTGGCCGCCAGCGCAAGTGAGAAGTCGGCCCCCTCCGCGTCGTTTCGCTTGGCATCGCCGACCGCCACCCGTGTGCGCAGGGGCGGCGCAAAGGGCGGCGCCGAAAGCACGATGGCGTCACTCCATCGGAGCACGCCTCCCACGGGTCGCACGCGCACGACGCACTGCACCTTGCCCGGTCCGGGCAGTGGATCGCAGGTGACCTCGGCGAGCAGCGAGGGCGCACGCGCGCCGCCATCGGCACGCGCGACGCCGACGGCGAGAAGCCAGGCAGCGAGGCACCCGCGTCCCAGCGTTCTTCCCGCGCCTAGACGCTCAACCTCTCGGCGGCGCATAAAAATCGACGAGCCGGATCGGCTCGGGGGAAAGCTCGAGGTGCACTTGGCGCCGCTTGCCCACTGGATCGCCCCCAATCTGAAATTCCGTCGGCGGGTCGGTCTCGATGGCGACCTTCTCGACGAGGTAATCGAAAATGATCTCGAGATTTTCGTACTGCCCCTTCCAGATGGAGGGGAAATTGGCGATGACGGTAAAGGAGCCGATGGTCGAGATGCGCAGGTTCATGCGATCGGCGCGCTCCTCGGCGAAGGGGAAGCAGCGGAACCCGAAGCCGTAGTACGGAATCGTCGATACCGACGCGATGCGCGCTCTCCCCTCGTAAATGACTTCCCCTTTGCGGATGGGGCGCCCCACGATGCTGCCCTTTTCGCCCAAACGGTAGGCGTCGGCCCCTTCGTTGACGACGCGGATGTGGGGAACGGGTCGAAAGAGGAAGGCGGGCAGCGATTTGGTCGTCGACGAGATGACGTAGGCGAGGGCGCCGGGCACGAGGTGGCGAAGAGGACCGCGGGAAATCGCGGTTTTTACCTGGTTGTAGTCGCGCAGCACCAGCGCATCGATGCCGAAGCCGCAGAACGGCGCGAGGTACTCCTCCACTTCGATAAGGCGAACCGGGCGGGAACCCGCGTCGGCCCGGAGCCGCGCGATGTCGACCTGCAAGCCCCCGCGTTTGGCCTGGCTCGCTCCGATGACCCAGGCGAGGGCATTGCCGGTGCCGAGCCGCAAAAGGCCGAACCTAGGAGGGACCTTTCCCTGCCGGCGAGCTTCCCGAACGATGTCCGAGACCATGACCGTGAACGTGCCGTCGCCACCGCCGAGCAACACCGTGCCGTAGCCACGCTCGACGAGCGCACGGGCGATGTAGCGACCCTCTTCGACGCGCCGCGAGACGAAGAGCTCACCGGCCGACAGGATCTGATCGAGCGTGTCGATGACCTCGTCGTTGACGCTCTTGGCGTTGCCGTTGACGACAACGGCGATGCGTTGACTCGGCGGGACGATCGGTTCCGCGCTGGTTGTGACGAGGCCGGTACTCTGGGGGTACTCACCCCCGAATTCGGACGAGTTCGTGTCGCTCGCCATGTCGAACGCTCTACCACGAAGCGCTTCCGCGCGTCCGCCGCGCGTCTCGGGCGAGCGCGCTCTTCGCCGAATTTCGGAATCGTGACGAGTCGTTGTCGGGACCACTCCGGAGCGCTCGCTTCCGGGGTTGGCAAAGCGCACCTCGGGGGGTGGGTCGCGCAAGTTGCTGGACGTATGTGCCCCTTTTTGTTAAAGCAATCGATGGGAACGGGCTTGGTAAGCGGCTCAATCAAGGTCGCAACAGACCGCGGGAGCGGGGACCAATGTCGAAAAAGATAAAGGATGTGAGGGGGATGGGAAAGCTCAACGTGGCAAATGGCACCTCAAGGCCGAGCAAACCTCCCGCTGCCAAGGGGCCTCCCAAGCGGTCGATGCCAGTGGCAAAAATGTCATCGGCGCTCGCACGACGCCTCCAGGAGAAGCCCGTGGGAAAAGAAATGAAGAGCGGTCCGCCGCCGGCCGAGGGGGACGCTTCGGCCGCATTGCCGAAGCGTAAGCTGGGTCTCCGAGGTGCCGCCCCCTGGGCAGCCCGTCACGCGGCCAAGCACGCGGCCGAAGCGCGAGCACGCGCCGCCGAGCCGCCCCCGCCGGGAAGCGCCCGCGCCACCATTCGAGTGCCAACCGGCGCCGAGGAGCTCAAGGCCAAGATTGGTGAGCTGCACAATTCGCTGCTCCAAATCCGCGCCTACCGAAAGAACCTCAACAAGGGCTTTTTCGACATCGGTGGCGTGCTGAAGGACATCCAGGCGCGCAAGCTTTACGAGGCCAAGGGATACGGATCGTTCGAGGCATTTCTCGAGCGCGAGATCGATCTCGGCAAGACGACGGCTCTCAAGCTCATCAAGGTCTCGGGCATCTTCATCAAATCGGCCGCCCTCGAGTACGGCATGGAGAAGCTCTTCGGAGCGCTCCAAGCGCTCGACACCTCTGCGGAAGCCCTCGCCAAGCCCGGCCCTCAGCCGCCCGCGACTCCGCCCCCGAGCCCGAGAGTTGCGCTTCCCATGAAGCCGCCGCTCGGACGCGTCGGCTAAAGAACGCCAGCGTAATTCGATCGCTCAAACCAGCACCGCAAACTTGAGGTAACGCCCCTCGGGCGCCGCGGGGAGCGTTGGATGATCCCAGGGCGGGCCGTGCAGCTCGACCATGGAGAGATCGGCGCGACCCGTCGCGGCGTCGTCGAGCGTCGACGCGAAATCGTCGGCAGACACGTGGCTCGAGCACGAGCTCGCGCAAAAGATCCCCTGCGGCGCTAACACGGCCGCGCAAGCACCGTGCAGACGGCGGTACGCGGTGAGAGCGCGCGGGCGTGACTTCTCGCTCGGGGCAAAGCTCGGAGGATCGCTGACGATGAGATCCCAGCGCTGTCCTTTTTTCTTTGCCGCATCGAGGAACATGAACGCGTCCGCGGTGACGAAAGCATGCGCGCTCGGGTCGATTCCGTTGGCGCGCATGGAATCCTGCGCGGTGGCGTGCGCGGCCTGCGCCAGATCGACCGACGTGACGTGCTGCGCGCCGCCGAGAATGGCCGCCGTAGAAAAGCCGCCCGCGTAGCTGAAGAGGTTCAACACGCGACGGCCATTCGCGAGCTCGCGAACGCGACGCCGGTTCTCACGCTGATCGAGAAAGGCGCCCGTCTTCTGCCCGTGCGCCAGATCGACGACCATGGCGACGCCGTGTTCGCGAACGGTGACGATATCGGGCGGAGGATCACCTGCCAGGGGGCGGAGACGCTCATCGGATTCGCCGCGCGAAGCGCGCAGCGCGAAAGAGCGAACGCCGAGCGCTTGGAGAAGCGGCCAAACGCCATCGACCAAGGAGGAGAGCCAAACCGCGATGGCATCGCCGTCCAGTCGGAGCACCGCTGTATCGGCATAGCGATCGATGACCACGCCCGGCACGCGATCCCCCTCGCCATGACAGAGGCGGTAGGCCGTGGTTTCGCGGTCTTCTTTCCACCTTTCGCGGCGCGCCAAGGCGCGCGCCACCGCCGTAACCAAGAGCCCCGCGTCGAGCGTTCGATCGATCGCGCGCGTATAGATGCGAGCGGCGATGGGCGACGATGCGTCCCAGAGCCCGAGCCCTATCGGGCGCCCGGCGGGATCTTGGATGGCGACCACGTCACCCGTTTTTGCGCCGGGGGCGATGCGCGTCACCGCTTCGCGCCAGATCCATGGGTGACCGCGCACGACGGCGCCCGCTGCGCCGGCGTTGACGGTGGCTATGTGCGCCTTCGCCATGCGCGGCTAGTAGCACGTCGCGGGGCGAGAACGCGATGTTTGGCGCTCGGCCGCGTGGCGGAGCGCGGCGCGCTCAGATCGGCAGGTCGGCCGTGGATTCGTCGAGCTTGCCCAAGAGCGTTTCGGCAAGCTCGCGCGCCAAGCCGAGCACGGCGAGCCGAGCGAAATCGGCATCGTCGCGCTCTTCCGGCGTGGGTTCGGCAGGCGTTGCAGCGCTCTCATCGGCCGGCAGCGTCGCGCTAGGGGGCGAAGTCACGACCGGCCGTATCGACGTGTTCGACGCACGATCGTTCGCCGGAACGTTGTCTTTCGTCGCCCACGTAGCGCTCTTGGGCTCGGGCGCGCCCGTAGGATCGTTCAGATTCGTCGGCCATACGACGCTGGTCGGTCCGAGCGCGGCGCCGGGATCGGTCGGTCCGGGTGTGCCGTCCGACGCGGTGAAAATAGCCGGGTCGATGGCGACCGACGACGACGGCGAAGCAACAGGGCTCGTCGTCGCGCTAGCCAGTGCGTCGCTTGGCGGCGCGGCGACGGCGGCGGCGACCGCGGCGGCCGCTTGACGGCGCAGCAAGATAGCGACCAAGCAGTCTGCCATCATCACCATCTTGACGAGATTCGAAGCCTTACCGGGCTCGTCGTGGTGGTGCGCGCAAGCCTCGATGATGGGCTCGGGCAAGCCCCAAGCGATGGCCAGCTCGGCACCCGCGCGCCGGTGATAGCGGTCGATGAGATCCTCGAGCACGGCCGGATCGATCGCTTCTTTGTAGTTGGCGAGGATGCGATAGATTCGCGCCTCGCCGATATCGTGGAGCAGACCGCACAGGTAGTCGTACTCGAAGCGGTAGCGCATCTTGTCGCTGACGAGGCGCGCCGCCAGCCCACAGAGCACGCTGCGACGAAACGATTTTGCGACCAGGTCCTGGTAGCGCGGGAGCCCGACGGTGGAGCTGGCGTAGACGACCTGAAACAGGAGATCGCGCGTGCCTTCCAAGCCGAGGCGGATGATGGCCAAGCGCGTCGAGGAGACGCGAACCGCGCGCGTGTAGATGACGGAGTTGGCGACGGCGAGCAGCCTTGCCGCAATGGGGGGATCGGCTTCGACGAGCTCGGCCAACTTGCGCAGATCGGAATTGGGATCGTTGGCGAAACGGATGGCCTGCGCGGCGACGTGCGGCAAGATGGGAAGGGCCGCACGCCCACCGTCGAGCTCACGCACCAGACGTGCCTCGAGCGCGAGGCGGTCACCTTGCTTGACGTTACTTTGGCTGGCCTCGACGTTCGTCGTCGCTGGCATCGTTATCTCCCTCCACTTTCGGAACGGCTATCGATGGGACCGCTCACCACGCCCGATTCGGGACGGAGCGAGACGGGGGTGGACGGGTCGGCCATCTCGACGCGATTGCGACCATTCGATTTGGCGGCGTAGAGCGCGGAGTCGGCGCGTTGCAAAAGCAAGCTCGAGGACTCGCCATGCGCAGGATCGTAGACGGCAGCACCGATGCTCACGGTGATCGGCGTTGCACCAAGCTCGGCGATGTCGAGCAAACCCACCGCTTGCCGGTGCCGTTCAGCGAGACTTTGCACCTGATCGCCCTCGAGCTGTGAAGCGACGATGACGAACTCCTCGCCTCCATAGCGACCGCAGTAATCGCCCGAGCGCGTGCCGCGCCGCAGGCAATCGGCAATGTTGCGAAGAACGATGTCGCCGATGGCATGCCCGAGTCGGTCGTTGACGGCTTTGAAGTGATCGGCGTCGATGAAGAGGACGGCGAAGGCTTCTCCCGCGCCTACTTTCTCTTCGATGATCTGGGAAAGCGAGCGTCGGTTGAGCAGGCCCGTGAGCGGGTCGATGGCTGCTTGGCGGCGGAAGTTCTCACGTTCGCCGCGCACGCGCCGGAGCGCGTCGCGATAGCGCTTGTTGCGCAGCTGGACGCGCACGCGTGCGCGCAGCTCGGTGGGGCGACTCCAAGCCGGCACGTAGTCGTCGGCGCCCGCCAGAAGACCGCGCGAGACGGCTTCTTCCGTGGCCGGCTCACGCGAAACGAGCACGATGGGGATGTCGCGCGAGACTTCGAGCATCCGCAACTCACCGCAGAGCTCGAGCCCCGCCGAGCCCTGTGCGTCGAGAGCGAGGATCACCAGATCGGGCTGCAGCTGCGCGACCATCAGAATGGCTTCGGTCGGAGAGGCCGTCTCGTCGACGTCGTAGCCTTCCTTGCGCATGATGTCGGCGAGCCAGCGGCGCGAGAGCTCGTCCTCGTGGACGCAAAGAACGCTTTCGCCCCGCTCGGGGGCGGCCTTGGGCAGGTGGCTGAACGCCGGCCCCCACCCAAGTCGCTTTTCTTCGGAAGGCACGTTCAGGGTTCTCTGTCGCTCTCGAGGGCGAGGATTGGATTACGGGCTGGGCTGCGCTTGCGTCTCGCTCACCACGGCGGGGGGCAGATCGCGCAAGACGAACGGCTCGGAGGTGGAGAACCTGGTGCCCTCCAACAGGATCTGCGCACCTTTGCGCGATCGCACGTTGACGACGACGGGTGCCAACAGATTGACGGTGGCAGGTTGGCCGGCCGACGCGCAAAGCACCGCCATGACGGCGTGGGGATCAACTTCTTCCGCCTTCTGTCCGGTCGTAGGCGTAGCGGCAATGGCCGGATAAGCCACAGCGAGGGCATCGATCGACACCACCGGAAACGCAAGCGCCGGATTGGTGGTCGACTGAAGCCATCCGATGGCGGAGTCATCACTCTGACGCAACAAGACGAATTGCTTCTCCGTAGGGAAGCCTATCATTCCCTGCGGGAATTGGATGGGATCCTTGTCGTCTACCTCGAAAGTGCCAAATCGATCAGTCTGAATACGCATCGGCTTTTGCTCCTCGTTCGCGGCAGTCGATCGACGGCACGCTGGTGACGTTACCTTGAGCAATGGTCATGCCATCGACCGTCAACCCACAGGGCGCTTTGACGATTCGACGTGGCGACGAGGACCTGACGCCGTCGCGTGGGTCGTGCCGCGCCGCGACATCAGCGACGAAGCTTCGTTTCCACCCACGGCAAGTAGATTCGATAGAGCGCCGAAGTGCCGACCATCAATTTTCCACCATGCGCTTCGGCGGCTAAATGGACGAACTCGAGCTCCGTGTTCGACTGCTCGGGCACGGGCGCGCGCGCAGGGCGCACCGATGGCGCCGGGCGCAGCGAGGGGGGGCGATGCGAGCCGGGCGGCGCCACCGATCGCAGTCCAGCCTCGAACTTGGTGACGATCATCCGGATCTCGCCGTTTTCCAGGCTATATCGCACCTGGAGCACGGTTCCCTTTTCGACGTGGCGGACGGCATGGTCGAGCAAACGAACCATGGCGCGCATGAGCAGCGGGCCGTCCAGCATGGCGTAGAGCTCTCCGCCCACGACCTCGAGGCCGACTTGTCGTGCCGCCGCGCGCCTCTTCACCTGACGCACGCACACGGTCATCATCGCCTCCACCGAAACGATGGCGCGACTTACCGACAGTCCCTCCTTGCGTGTGCCGATGAGGGCATCTTCCACCAAGTCGCGCAGCCGCTCGCAGCACGTCTCGATGTCGCTCAACCCTTCCACCAGATCTTCGAGTGGGGGCCGCTCGGGGATCACCGATTTGAGCCAATCCACGTTGGCACCCAACGCGCCGAGAAGGTTACGAGCCTCTCGCGCAACTTGGGTCATGTGGTCGTAGCTAGGACGATGGGCGAGCGCCCATAGATCGCTGGCTGCGCCTTCGTCGCCGCGACGTGATCGCTCGTCCGAGGGAGGTGTCAGTGTATCGACTCTTTTCAAGCTTTCCGTGCCCATCTGGCCAAGCCGCTTCCTTCCGGCCGGAGATACGGAACGGATCTTGGAGCCGACCCTTAAACGAGGTGCGCTACCCTAAATCCGAGTGGTGCTACTTCGGCGCCATCAGCTCGACGGCAGCTTTGCGGTCGGCGTCGCGGAAGGCATCGATGGCCCGTTCACACACCTCGAACGCCCTCGTCGCGGTGACGATGTCCACCATCGCTTTGACGGCCGACGCGCTCGAGCTTTCCAGCGCACCTACCTCGAGCTCGGGCGTTGCCGGCGTGGCTTTGCCCGCCGCTTTTTCGGCGCGCAGCAGCATGTTCCCCTCTTTGACGAGACCACTCTGATCGGCAAAAGAGACGAGTAAGAGCGAGCCGCTCGGTTGACCGTCGACGAGAACATTGCCATCGGCGGCGATGCTCAGCTTCGACGTCGGAGACACTTTGATGGGACGGCGGTTGGGGTCCATGATCGCGTCGCCGTCGCGCGTCGTGAGCGTGCCATCGGTCGCCATCTGGATGCTGCCATAGCGCGTGTAACGCTCGCCGCGAGGCGTATTGACGACCAGGTACGAGCCCCCTTTGAGGGCGATATCGAGCGGCCGCCCGGTGGGAACGAAAGCACCCGCGGTGGGGTCGGTCGTGATCGAGCCAACCGATCCGTAGACGAGGTTGAATCCGCCGTTCTTCTTGGTGGCGGCACGCGTGAGGACGTCGCGAAAAATGGCGCGGTCGACGTGGTAGGCAGGTGTCGAGGCATTGGCGACGTTCTCGGCCGCCACGTCGAGCGCCAGCGTTTGGCTTATCGCTCCCGATGCCGCTGCCCAAATACCGTGGCTCATGTGCGTCCTTTCGACTCGCTCTGCGCGGGTTCTGACCCGGTGTCGAGGAATGCTCGAATTCTGTGAATGGCTTCCGCGTGAAGCTGGCAGATGCGCGCTTCGGTGACGCCGAGGACTTCCCCGACTTCGCGGAAACTGCACTCCTCTTGATAATAGAGCGAGAGGATGAGCTGCAGGCGCTCCGGCATCTGTTCCACCGCAGCGGCAATGCGATCGGCGAACTCGTGGCGCTGGGCCATGATGTCCGGTGCGGTGTCGCTGCCGCTGCGCGGGCTGGAGAAATCGGTAAGCTCGACGCGCGTCGGGTCGGCCTGCGCCACCTGGTGCAAGAGCACGCGATAGCCTTCGAGGTCTATCCCCAGCTCTCCCGCGATCTCTTCTTCGGCCGGAGAGCGGCCGACGCGCGCGGTGAAGGTCTTGATGGCGGCGGTGATCTGACGCGACGCCCCGCGCATCTTGCGCGTCATGGGGTCGAGACTGCGCAAGTAGTCGAGGATCGCGCCGCGCACGCGGTGAGCGGCGTAGCTCTCGAATTGCTCTTCGGTGGGGATGCCATCGCGCCGGCGCAGGGCCTCGACCATGCCGACCCAGCCGGCGCCGAGCAGATCGTCCATCGTGATCTGGCTCGGTAGGCGGCGCACCAACTTCATGGCGATGCGGCGCACCACCGGCAAGTACCGCTCGTAGAGCTGGCGGTCCACGGCAAGGGAGTAGCTTCGGCTCCCTTCCTGATCTTGCTGTTCGGCGGTGGAGGGCACGGCGGTCATGTCGAAACGGGTAGGACGGCGTCGAGCAACATCTCGGCCGAGGCTTCGTGGAGGTCTTCCGGCACGCGCGGACCGTCGCAGAGGTAGGTGACGGGAAGAGGGTGATCGAGCGCGGTGTGCAGCGCGCCACCAGCTTGATCGGTCTCGTCGAGCTTGGTGATGATGAGTCCCGTCGGAGCGGGCGTGCGGTAAACGCCGCGCAGGCGCTCGGCGTCGCGGGCACGGATGGCTGCCTGTACCACCAAGAGAATGTCGATGGGACGATCGGTCACGGCCGACAAGCAGTCGGAGAGGCGCTGCATGCTGCCGTTATCGGCGGTGGAAACGCCGGCCGTGTCGACGAGGGTGAGGTCGGCGCGCCGCTGGGTGACGGCTTGGGCAAAACCGGCGCGGTCACGCGCGACGTCGAAGGGGACGCCGATGAGCTCGACGAACCGGCGCATCTGCTCCACCGCACCGACGCGGAAGGTGTCGAGCGAGATCACCGCCACGGATCGCCCGAGCTCGAGGTGCGCGCGCGCTGCCAGCTTGGCCAAGGAGGTCGTCTTGCCGACGCCGGTGGGGCCAATGCAGGCGATGATGCGACGGCCAGGAATTTCGATGGGGCTTTTGGCGACCTCGACCCGCTCCGCCAACTTCTTGCGCAAGAAGTTGATGAGCACCGTGGAGTCGGCCTTCGGCACACGCGCGGCTTGTCCGGCCAGCGAAGCCGCCAGGGCGCCTTCGATACCTGCCGCTTGCAGAAGCGACCCCGCGCGATCGCGCGGCTTACGGACGAGCGAGAGCTCTTCCAACATGGAACGGATGAGGCGAAGCTCGCGACCGAGGGCGAGCTCGCTGCGCGTCCCGCGCGCCGCTTGCTGCACCGGGATCTTCTCCGACTCGCGGCTGGTCCTCTCCGACTCGCGGCTACGTGCCGGCGTGGAGGCGGGGGCGCGGCGATCCGAGGCTTGGCGAGTGAAGGGGTTGGAACGCGCCGATGACGGGCGTTCGCCGGCCGCGGCCATCACTTCCACGAACGCTTTGCCGAGCCATCCCTTTTCGCCATTCGAAACGTGGCGCGTCGAGTCGATGAACGCGTCGGGGCCGAGTGCTGCCCTGACGGCAGCCAGCGCCTCTTCCACATTACGTCCACGAAACGTTTCAAACTGCATGACGGTTCCTCTCGGTTCGGACACAAGCGTTCATCAAGCCGCGTCTCTCTGCGCGCTCACGGTTTCGACCGGGCGAATGGTCGTCGACGATTCAATTTCGCGAAAGCTCAGGACCGCGAGGTGCGGCACGCGCCGTTCGGCGAACGCGCGCACGTAGCGGCGTAGATCGGGGCTCGTCACGAGGACCGGCGGGCGGCCCGCTGCCATCTGACGTCCCACCGCGCGCTCGAGCGAGATGCCGACGCGCCGAACCTCTTCGGGATCGAGCGCGCCCCCCGTGCCGGTGGAAATCTCCCGGAGCGACCGGCGAAACATTTCTTCGACGTGGGGATCGAGGATGAGCGCACTCACGGCGCCATCGGGGCCCTTGTAGGAGCTGGTGATCTGTCGTGCCAGCCGTTGCCGCGTGATCTCGGTGAGCTGCTCGGAGTCTTTGGTGGCCGGAGCGATCTCGACCAAGGTCTCGAGGATGGTCCGCAGATCGCGTACCGAAATTCCCTCGCGGAGCAGATTGCGGATCACCTTCAGCACCTCTCCCAAAGAGAGCAAATTCGGGACCAGGTCTTCGACCAGCTTGGGGGTCGTCTTGGCGAACACCTCGAAGAGGTGGGAGAGCTCAGCGCGACCGACAAGCTGGCTGGCATTGGTGCGAATCAGTTCACCGAGGTGGGTGGCTACGACCGTCGCGTGATCGACCACCGTGTAGCCGAGCGCCTCGGCGAGCTCGCGTTCACGCGCGGGGATCCACTTGGCCGGCGTGCCGAAGGCGGGATCGGTCGTGGACTCACCCTCGACCTCGGGGGCGATTCCCGACGCGTCCATGGCGAGGAGTCGCCCCGCGCGCGTGTTGCCTTGAGCGACCTCGGTGCCGAGGAGTGAGAAGCGATAAGCCCCTGGTTGTAATTGCAAATTGTCGCGGATGCGCACCGGCGGCACCACGATGCCGAGATCGGACGCAAACTGCCGGCGCAGCGACGAGATGCGATCGAGCAGGGTGCCGCCCATGGCCACGTCGACCGCGGCGATGAGCTCGTAGCCCACTTCGAGCGACAGGACGTCGAGCGGCAAGGACGCTTCGATCTCTTCGCCCTTGGTAGGGCCGACCGGCTGCGGCGGTGGCGCGGCGGCCGCCGCGTCTTGCTTCTTCTTGGTTTGCCAAGCCGAGGTACCGAGCGCCGTCGCCAGCGTCAAGAAAGGCAGCGCCGGCATTCCCGGGATGAATGCGAAAAGCGTCATCATACCGGCGGTGAGGGCGACGGCTCGCCGACTTCCCAGCAGCTGGTTTTGGAACGCCGTGCCCAACTCTTCGCCCGTGGCGCCGCGAGTTACAACGACGCCGGACGCGGTCGAGACAAGGAGCGCCGGGATCTGCGAGACGAGAGCATCGCCGACCGACAGGATGGAGAACGTTTCCACCGCTTGGCTGAGATTCATCCCCGATGTGAGTCCGAGGAGCAGCCCGCCGATCAAATTGATGGCGCTGATCAGGAGCCCGGCCACGGCATCGCCGTGAACGAACTTGCTGGCACCGTCCATGGCGCCGAAGAAATCGGCTTCGCGCTCGACGTTGCGGCGGCGCGTGCGCGCGACGTCGGAGCTGATGAGCCCTGCATTGAGATCGGCGTCGATCGCCATCTGCTTGCCGGGCATGGCGTCCAAGGTGAAGCGCGCCGCCACTTCTGCGACGCGCCCGGCGCCCTTGGTAATGACGACGAAGTTGATGATCACCAAGATGAAAAAGATGATGAGACCGACGAGGACGTTACCGCCCACCACGAAGCGGCCGAACGTCTCCACGACTCTTCCGGCCGCGCCGTTGCCTTCCGCTCCGTGTAGGAGAACCTGCCGCGTCGTCGCCACGTTGAGCGAGAGGCGGAGGAGCGTCGCCATGAGCACGATGGCCGGAAAGGCGCTGTAGTCGAGGGGCTGCTCGATGAAGAGCGCGATGAGGAAGACGCCGACGCCGATGGCGAGAGAGAGCGCCAAAAGGCCGTCGAGCAGAAACGTCGGCACCGGCACGACCATCATCAGGACGATCGAGATGATCGCCAAAGGAATGACGTAGCCACCCTGCTTCGCGGGCTTGTTCGGATTCTGGTCGCTCGACACCGGTACGATCAGGTGCGAGCGTCGTGCCAAGCTCCCGGCGCGAAAAAACCGGCGCGACTAAGCGTCCGTCAAAGCATTGACAGCGACGCCAAAGAATTAGCGAATGTACGGCTGCTGCTGGCCTCGTTGGGCGCGCAATCGGTAGACGAAAGCGAGCACCTCGGCCACGGCCGCGTACAGATCGACGGGAATGGCTTTGCCGACGCGAACGCGCGAAGCGATGGCGCGGGCCAGGGTGACATTTTCAACGATGGGGATCTTGGCTTCGCGCGCGATCTCGCGAATGTGTAACGCCACCTCGTCATAGCCTTTGGCGACGAGCACGGGCGCCCCTTCCGCTGCCTTGTACCGGAGCGCGGCCGACACGTGGGTCGGGTTGACGACGATGACGTCGGCGGTCTTGATCTGCTTGACGAGTCCTCTCTTCAGCCGACGACGCGCTGCCGCGCGCTGCTGGGCCTTGACGCGCTGATCACCTTCCGCCTGTTTGAACTCGTCCTTCAGCTCCTGCTTGGACATCATGTTGCGCTTCTCCCAGCGGTACTTGGAGAACGCATAGTCGGCGCCGGCAAGCAGCGCGAGCACGCCCGTCGCACGCATGGTGAGCGTCGCCAAAGACGCTTTGATGGCCCCCGCCGCGCCGCTCACGTCGGCGCGCATCAGCTCGAGGATGACCGGCATCATGTCCTTCAGCGTCCAATAGACGACGTACCCGACGACGGCGACGCGCACGACCGACTGCACCAGCTCGAAGAGCGCCGTCGTCGGCGCGAACATCTGCTTCAGCTTACCGAAGGGATCGAGCCGCTCCGCTTTGGGAAACACCAGGTCAAAATTGGGGTGAAAGCCAGCCTGCGCAAAACCGACGGCCACGCCCGCGAGAGCCGCGCAGATCGCGCCGGGAACGGCGAGGGCAGCGAGCACCGCCGTCGTACGTACGACGACTGGCGATGGATCGAGACCGACGAGGTCGAACGGCTCGCTGAAGCACCGCGTCGAGAACGCCCATAGCTTGAGCATCGCCGAGGGGCCGAGCGCGCCTAAGGCGAGCAGAACGGCGAGCGACGCCGCCAGTCCACTCGCATCGCGGGACTTGGGAAAATCGCCTTGCTCGCGCGCTTTTTTGCGTCGCTGTGGGGTCGCTTTCTCGGTCTTGTCGGCGTTCTCGGCCATGCGCTAACCCCCGGCCATAGCGGTGAGCACCGTGTCCAAGCGCATCCCGACCTGCGAGAGCTCGACCTCGATCTCGCGTGCCAATTCTGGAAGGGAGCCCACGATGACGAGCGCGCCCGCCACCATGGAGATGGCGAAACCGATGGAGAAAATCTGCAGCGAAGGAGCCGCGCGAGAAATGAAGGCCAGGCCGAGCTGCACGAGCAAGAGGGTGGCCACGACCGGCAGCGCGAGGCGCAATCCGGTGACGATGGCGCGCGCCGAAAGATGGGCGATATCCGCAGTGGCCAGCTCCGGGTGCACGAGGGTGCCGACGGGGATGGCGTGAAAACTGCCCAGCAAGGCGCCCAATAAGACGCGGTGCACGCCGAGAAGGACGAGCAAGAGCACGCACAGTGTATGCAGCATCTTGGTGAGCGGTGTCTCGTGTGCCTGGGTGTGAGGATCGAAGAGTGTGGCGGCGCCGAAACCAAGAAGGGGCGACATGATGTCCCCCGCGATCTCAACGCTGGCGATGCAGAGGCGCACCACGAGTCCCATGGTCACGCCGATGAAGAGTTCACCGGGCGCGGCCATGAAAACGTGTTCGAGGGAGTCGAGCGAGGTCGCGTTGGCAGAGCTGACCCCGTGGCTGACGAAAGCGATGGCCAGCACCAAGCCTGCGCGCACGCGCATGGGCGCATTCGACCAGAGGATGGGCGCCGCCAGCAGCACGCCGCTGATGCGCGCCGTCGCCAGGCCAAAGGCGGCTGCTTCGCGGGGGAGCGCGTCGAGGATCATTTCACGACGTCAGCGATGCCACCGATGGTACGGCGGGTGTAGTCGACGCTGCGCGACATCATGTGCGAGCCGACCGCCGCCAAGGCCACGCACACGGCCAGCATTTTGAGGACGAAACTGACGCTGGCTTCGTTGACCTGCGTGATGGTCTGCATCACGCCCGACAAGACACCGACAACCAAGGCGGTGAGGATCATCGGGCCCACCAGCTCGGCGGCGATCAGCATGGCGTTGCGCAAAAGCTCGAGGGCACCGTCGACGGTCATCGAAAGCTCGAGAGCAAGGAGCCGATGACGAGATTCCACCCGTCGGCCAGCACGAAGAGCAAGAGCTTGATGGGCAGACTGAGCGTGCTCGGTGACACCATCATCATCCCCATCGACATGAGCAGCGAAGCAACGGCGAGGTCGATGACGAGAAACGGCAGGAGCACCATGACACCCATCTGGAACGAGGTGGTGAGCTCGGAGACGACGAAGCTCGGAAGAGCGATGGCGATGGAGACGTCTTCCGGCGTTTTCGGCAGCTCGGCGTGCGAAGCGTTGTAAAAGAGCTGCAAATCCTGTTGCCGTGTTTGACGCAGCATGAAAGCGCGGATGGGGGTCACGGCCGCGTCGAAGGCCTGCGCTTCGGTGATGGTCCCCTTCGAATAGGGGTCGATGGCGTTTTGCTTCATCTGCAGCGCCACGGGGGACATCACGAAGGCGGTGACGAAGATCGAGAGCCCAACCAGCACTTGCGACGGCGGGGACTGCTGCGCGCCGATGCCCTGTCGCAGAAACGACAAAACGACGATGGTGCGCACGAACGACGTCATCGTCAGCGCGATCGCCGGTAAGAGCGAAAGCAGTGTGAGAAGAATGAGGATCTTGACGGGCTGGGTCATTCCCCCGCCCTCTTGCGTCAGGCTGGCCAGCGTGGTCGCGGGGTTCATACCCGTCTCCTCGAACGGCGTTTGAGGATGCCCGCCGCTTGCTGTTCGAGCTCGGCACCGTCCTCGGCTTTGTCGACGCCGCGGCCGGGGTCGGTCGACCCTGCGGCGCGGGCAGCCGTTTTCGACCATTGCACGGTGTCACGACGTAGCTCGGCCAGCGTCGCCGCTGGAGAATTGTCCTTCGCGGGCGGCGCGTCGACGTGACGCCCTCCGAGCCGGCGCAGGATGTCGGCAAACGGCCCCTTCCCCGGCCCACCTGCGACGGACGCATGATCCGCGGGCGCGCGCCCTGACTCGAGCACGTTTTCACCCATGGCGCCGGCGGGGATCATCGCGGTGCTTGCACCCTCGGCCGTGCGCGACGCGCTAGCCGCGTTCATCGTATTTCCGGCGCCGGCGGCGACTGCCTCGGCGGGAAGCCAGGCGATACGCCGAACCGCATGGTCGGTCACCCCGAGCAGGAGCGCGCGATCGCCGATCCCGGCGAGCACGAGGTGCCCTTTCGGTCCCACCCGCACCGAGCTGATGACGCGGAGCTCGCGCGACGACGTCAACTTGGCAAGCCCGCCTTTGCGCGAGCGCACCCACACTGCTGCCGCGCCGAGCGTGGCCGACACGGCAATGAGGAGCGAGGCTCGCCATGGGATGGTCGGCGGTTCCGCCGCGGGCGTCGCAGCGGGCGCCGCGGCCGGAGCTTGGGCGAGCCACGGACGCGGAGGGTCGTCAGCGCGTGCCGCGCTCACCGTCAAGGCGATGACACCGGCGGCGACGAAGCCGAAAGCTCCCCGCGCGGTCCGACGTGTTCGCCCAGCGGTCATCGCTGCTCTCCGCCGCGGTTGCGATCGTCGGAGATGAGCACCTCGGTGAGGCGCACGCCGTAGTGATCGCCCACCACGACGGCTTCGCCGCGCGCCACGACCCGGTTGTTGACGTAGATGTCGAGCGGCTCGCCGGCACTCTTGTTGAGCTCGAGTACCGATCCGGTACCGACGCGAAGAATCTCGGCAATGCGCATCTTTTTGCGGCCGATCTCGACCGACACCTCGACCGGGACATCCATCACGAACTCGAGGCTGTCCAGGTTGCGCGGCGCGTTCCCGAGCGCAGCGGCGCCGAGGTTCTGACCAGGAGGGCTCGATGGCCCTGCCCCGGCGTGATGCGATGTATCGGTCTTGGAAAAGCCTGCGTTCTCTTCGATGCTCATCGGGTCTCCTCGGGAGCCTTGGCCCGTAGGCGCAGAGGCGTCCCTCACCCGACTTTCATCTTTCGTGCCGAGCTCGAATCTCGATAGCGAGCTGACCGCGGGACAGGATAGGCATCCCCACGAACTTCTCGACACCTCCCACGCGCACCGACACGGGATCATCGGTGGCGGTGTAAAGGCGAACGACGTCGCCCACACGAAACGAGAGAATCTTTTTCAAGCCGAGGGTGATGCGGCCGAGCTCGGCGACGACTTCGAGCGGTACTTCCTGCATCGCCTCGAGGAATCTCGGATCTCCCTGGGCGCCTTCGCCGGGGACCGCATGCTCGCGCGCAGATGCTTCGAGCGCTTCGGCGCTCGCGGAAATCACCATCGAAGCCGGGACTTGCATCCCTTCCACCTGGCAGATCACTTCCAGCGAATCGCTCGGCGGCGTCTGCGGCGCCGCAGTGTCGGCGGGCAGGATCACCATGGTGAGGCGCGCTTCTTCGCGGACGGCAGTCGCCAAATCGAGGGCGAGCGATTGACCCACGCGCGAGATGAGAGCGCGCTGGGCTGGAGTGAGGTCGGGCGCGGTGAGCTGCACCGGCGCAGCGGTAGAGGCTCCACCGAGCGCGCCTTCGAGCGTCAACGCGATGGCGTCACTATTCAGGGTGATCGTCGCCCACGCGTTCCCATCTTTGGTTCCGAGGCGGACCGCGTAAGTCGGTCCCGTGGGAAGCGGATTGGCCGCGTCGGTCGCCATCGACGCGATCTGCACGGGGGTGGCAACGATGCGTGCGCGATGTCGCGCCAAAAACGGCATGCTGCGCCGCGCGTAGCGAGCGAAAGCCGCGCCGATGCGATCCATCGCCGTCATGGCCGCCCGCAGCTGGCGTTCGCGTCCGGAGAGATCGAGCGGTCGAACCGGCGCGTCGCCTCGTCGGCTCACCCCTGGTTCGTCGAACCCGGTGAGGCTCATTGGGCGACGAAGTCTGTGAACAGCACGCGCTGCACCTTGGCTTTGCCCGAAGCGTGCGCGATGCGCTCTCCCAGCTCGGTCCGGATGGGATCGAACTTGGCGGGGCTCGTAATTTCGTCGAATTTGAGGGAACGAAGGTAAGAGATGGCGCTGTCGCGAATGCGCGGGACCTGACGCTTGAACTCTTCGTCGGTCACGCCTTTGCCGAGCTCGACGGCGATGCCGACCTTGAGGTGGTGCGCGTCGCCGTTGGCTTCGCGAATGTCGACGATGATGGGGTCGAGCGCCGCAAGCTCTCCGCCTTCTTCGCCGTGCTCACTGCTGGCCGCTGCCGGGGCAGCCGCGGTTTGCGCGTGCCCTTTACCGGCCAGCGAAGGGCCAAGGACTGCGCCCGCTGCGGCGCTTCCGCCCGTGGCGATGACCGCGCCGATGATGAGAAAGAGTCGCGCGCTCGATTTTGCGGGCTTCTTGGGCTCGTCTTCGCCTTCTGCCTGCTGTGACTCGTCTTCGTTTTCCACGTTCGCTCTTAGCTTTACTGGGTCAGTTCTTGGCCATGACAGATGTCGAAGAGACCATACGGCGGGAAATCCACGTAACTGATGCGGCGAAGCCGCGGCGAGGTCGAATGGGATCGCCAGGGCGCGCCTGGGCAGAGAAACGCCCGCTCCACCGAGGTGGGCGGGCGCGCTTTACCCGTTGTCGAGGGTGCCGAGCGGCGCCGAGCGATGGTTCGCTCGGCGCGCCGGCGACTACGTTATCGCTTGATGTTCTGGAGGGTCTGCAGCATCTCGTCAGCGGTGGTGATCGTCTTCGAGTTGGCTTCGAAGGCGCGCTGGTGAGCGATGAGATCCACGAATTGCTGAGCGAGGTCGACGTTCGACCCTTCGAGCGCACCAGCCGAAACCGCACCGCGACCACCGCTGCCGGCGGTACCGAGGGCGGCGTTGCCGCTCTCGCGCGATTCGATCCACATGTTGTTGCCAGCGCGACCGAGGCTCTCGTTGGCTTGGAACTTGGCGATGGCGAGCTGCCCGATCGCGAGCTGCTGACCGTTCGTGTACATGCCGCGCACGACGCCCGTGCCGTCCACGCCGATGCCGGACAAGCTGCCCGACGCGTAGCCGTCTTGCTGCTGACTCGACACGTTCGAAGCACCGGAAAACTGCGTGATGCCGTCGAGACCCGTACCAGCGACGCCGCCCGCGATGGGCGTGATGGCACTGCCGAAGTCGCCGGTGATGGCCTGAGCCGCGGTGGCACCGACCCAGCTGACCGTCATGGCCGGCGGGTTGGGGGTGAGGGACTGAAGCGCGCCGCCAGTGGTGAACGCCATGCTGCCAGTGCCGATGTCGGTGTTGGTGAGAAGACCGCCGGTGACTTCGCTGCTCTTCGCGAGCGCATGCCAGTCCCAGGTGTTGGCGGCCGTCTTGCGGAAGTAGACGTCGACCGTGTGTGCGTTGCCGAGCGAGTCGAACACGCTGATCGAGGTCGAAAAGTTCGAAGTTGCCGAGGGGTTCTGCGCGTCCCACACGGCGGTGGGGACGACGGCGTTGGAGTCGAGGTTCGCCGTGACCGTCATCTGCTTGGTGGCGTTCGGCATGATTGCGGCCGTGGGGACCTGAATCGACGAAACTGCCGCCGAGAAGGTGCCGTTGGGCAGCGCGGCATAACCTTGCGCCTTGAGGCCGTCCTCGTTACCCATGTAGCCGTCTTTGTCGATCGTCCACTGGCCGTTGCGGGTGTAGAAGTTACCCGTCACGCCCGAAAGACTGCCCTTCATGACGAAGAAGCCGTCGCCCGAGAGCGCGAGGTCGGTCGCGACGCCCGTGTTGGACAACGAGCCCTGCGTGAACATCTGCTGCACGCCTGACATACGCACGCCAGATCCAGGAAGCGCGGTGGAAGTTCCGGCGCTGATCGAGTGCCCCAGCACGTCCTGGAAAATGGCGCGCTGTGCTTTGAAGCCGACGGTGTTGGTGTTGGAAATATTGTCGCCAACCACGCCAAGGGCTTCGCCTTCGGCCTGAATGCCCGACACTCCTGAATACATCGCGTGCAAAATCGACATAATGGCCTCCTAATTAGCCCTTACTTGCTGGTTACCAAATTGATCCGAAGGAGATCGGACGCGGGCGCGGAGACGCCATTGTCCAGCTGAAGGTTCGGATAGCCCTTCGAAAAGTCGATGCCGACGAGCGTGCCCGTCGTTTCTTGACTGACGCTGACCGCGTTGTCGCCGTCTTTGGCGACGACCGAAACGGTGTACGGACCCGGCGGTTGCGCCAGACCATCGTTGTTGCGCCCGTCCCACGTGATCTTGGTGAGGCCGGCGGCTTGCGCGCCGACATGGATCGTACGCACTGTCTTGCCAGTGGCGTCGGCGATGTTGACGTCGACCGTCTTGGCGTTGCCGTCGAGCGTGAAGCTGATGGGCGCCCCGATGCCCGAGCTGTCGAGTGAAGTCATCGTGCCGCGCACGGTGACTTTCTTTCCGACCAGCGCGCCGAGCTCGGTGTTGGCAGTGCCGCGCTGTGCGGTGGTGAGATCATCGAGCCGCTTGTTGATACCCATCGTTTGCTCGAGCGCCGAGAATTGGGCGAGTTGAGCAACGAACGCGGTGTCATCCATCGGCTTGAGCGGATTCTGATGCGAGATCTGCGCCACCAGCAATTTCATGAAGGCGTCTTTGCCCATGGCATTGCTGCTATTGGACGCACTGACGAGCGCATCGGCGGGATCGGACTCGGCCGCTGATTGCGCTTGGGTACTGCTGAGGAGGGGAGAGACCATCGCTGTTATTTATCCGGTGACGTTGAGCCTCTTGGTGGAGCGACCAGCCCTGCCGCGGTGAGTGCCTTCGGCGGGGCTGCCCTCGTCGGTGACGTCGATTGCGCCAGGACGTTGGGCAACATGTGTTTGAGCAAGAACGGTGCCGTCCTCGCCGGCATAGGTGACGAGCACCGCGGCGACCTGAAGACCTGCCGCGCGTAGCGATTGTTCGAGCATCGATCGCTGTGATGTCGCCAGTGCCGCCAGGGCGGCATTCTCAACGCCGAGCGAGACCTTGAGTCCCTGGTCGGTACGCTCGATGACGAGCCGAATACGGCCCAAATCGCCGGCTTCGAGCTGCGTGACGAGCTTGCCTTCGATCCCTTGGGCGGGGCGCGCGCCTGTCGTGGTTCCGCTGCGCGCGGCGGCAGCGCGATCGCCGAAGGTCGACGCCGTCAGATCGCCGACGGCCGTGCGCCAACCTTCTGCCGCCCGGGTCGCTTCGTACCTTTTGCTCGGTACGAGCGTGGAAGCCATCTGAAAAGCCGCGTCGGGACGCGTTCTCGGCAACAGCACCGCGAAGAGCTCAGGTAGGACGAGGTCGGCAAATCGCCGCGCGCGATCCTCGTCCGTCTCGACGTCCGACGGCGCGTTGTCTCCGTCGATCCCCTCGTCGAGATCGCGCCGAGAAACGGGCGGGATGACGTTCATGAGTTTCGCTTGTTGCCGCTCGCGCGGTGCTGGGCGCCTTGGATGCTGGCGTGCTCGTCTTCGTTCTTGCGCTCGATGCGGCTTTCTTCCTTGCGCATCTCGACGGCGAGCCGCCCCATGAGAAGCTCGATCTTCTCCCGCTCGACCATGGCGTCGGTCACGCGCCCCCGTGCACCTACGACGTCGCGCGATGCGATCTCGCGCTGCTTTTGGGCAACGAGCTCCTTTTGGGCCAGCCCGGTCAGCCAATTTTCGGCCTGACCCCAGTCGCCAGCCGGTAGCCCCATGCGAGCGCGCTCGTTTCTGGCGTCGAGCTCGCGCTGTCTTTCGGCTCGAGCTTGCACGAGCTCCTCCGCCAACTTCGTTTCGCGCGTGCGCGCCAAGGTAAGCTCCTTGACTCGGCGATCGACCTCTTTGGCTCGCAGATCGACGAGACGCTTGAGGCGCTGCTGCTTGTTCTGACTCATCGCTGAGCTCCGCTGAGAATGGCGAGACGTTGCACCCGAAGCAGCGCCTCTTCGAGGCCGCTCCGTTCGTTGATGCTTTGACGCAAGAATGCGTCCACCTCGGGCATCGAGCGACATGCGGCGTCGACTTTGGGATCACTGCCCTCGACGTAGGCACCGACCTGGATCAAGTCGATCGCGGAACGGTAGGTGGCCATCATGTCGCGCACCTGCGAAGCGGCGCGGAGCTGCACCGGCGTGGAGAGCGCACCGGCGAGACGGCTCACGCTGCCCAAGACGTCGATGGCCGGGAAATGCCCGCGATCGGCGAGAGAACGGGTGAGGACGATGTGACCGTCGAGGATACTGCGGGTGGCGTCGGCCACCGGATCGGCAAGATCGTCCCCTTCGACGAGCACGGTGTAAAGAGCGGTGATCATCCCCTCGCCGCCCGCCGTGCCGGCGCGCTCGAGCAAGCGCGGGAGCGCAGCGAAGACCGAAGGGGGGTAACCTTTGGTCGCCGGCGGCTCGCCGATGGCGAGGGCGGCTTCGCGCAGCGCCATGGCGTAACGCGTGACGGAGTCCATCACGAGGAGGACGCTTTTGCCCTGATCGCGGAAATACTCGGCGATGGCGGTGGCGGCGTGAGCCGCGCGCGCGCGTACGAGGGGCGGCTGATCGCTGGTCGCGGCAATGACGACCGACCGCGCCAGACCCTCCGGTCCCAGCACGTCGCGCACGAACTCGTTGAGCTCGCGCCCGCGCTCTCCCACGAGACCGATCACGTTGACGTCGGCTTGCGAGGAGCGGCAGATCATGCCGAGGAGCGTGCTCTTGCCTACTCCGGCTCCCGCGAAGATGCCGACGCGTTGCCCGCCGCCGAGTGTGAGCAATCCATCGATGGTGCGCACACCGGTGCAGAAAGGGCGATTGATGGGACGCCGCGCGACGGCCGGCGGTGGCGCGGCGAGCAGCGGATATTCGACTTTCGCGGTGAGCGGTCCGAGTCCGTCGAGCGGGTTGCCGAAAGCATCGACGATGCGTCCGAGCAGGTCCGAGCCTACGCGAATCTTGGCGCCGCGCTCGGAGCGGCAAACCCGCGCGCCGGGCTGCACGCCGGCGACGTCGCCGAGCGGCGTCGCCAAGAGCCGGCCGCCGCGAAAACCAGTGACTTCGATCTCGAGCTGACCACTTTCGGCGGTCACTTGCAGCGTATCGCCTACCTTGGCCTGAATTCCGCCCACCTCGACTAGGAGACCGACGACTTCCAGCACCACACCCGTCGGCTGATGAACGGGAGCTGTCTGCGCGGCCGTGACGTACCGCTCGAGCGAGATCATGTCAGACCGAACCGCCTCGGCGCGCTGGGGAGCAGCGCTCGCAGCACGTTGTCGAGGCGTGCGTCGACCGACTCGTCGACCTGGCCGAATTCGGATTCGACCACGCACTGACCAGGACCAAGCGACGGATCTTGCAGTACTTCGCAGCGCGGGGCGCGTCGCTTCAAGCGTTCGACCATCGACGCCAAGAGATCGTCGCGGTCGAGAAAGCCGAAGCGAACCACGACTCGGTCGCGGTCGCCGAGCGCGTCGATCCCTTCCGCGGCCAGGGTGAGCAGGATCTCCGGATCGACCGATACTTCTCGACCAATGATGCGTTTGGCGATAGCCGCCGCCAGCGTGACCAGCTGTTCCTCGGTCTCCTCCATCATCTTGCCGCGCAAGAGCGAAAGCTCTTCCACGCTCTGCTCGAGCGCCGTAATGGTGGCCTCGAGACGCGCCGTCTGCACAGCTTCGGCGGCGAGGAACGCCGTCGCACCGGGAAGGTGCGGGGACAGCGCGTCGAAGGAGCGATCCGCTGCTTGTGGAAACGCCGAGCGCGATGACTGGGTGACGCTCTCCACCTGTCCGAAGGTCAGAGCGCGGGCCTCCATGGCCTGCACCATCCCCTCCGCCGAGGGATTCACGTTCGGTGCGACGGATTGGCGCTGGCCGGGGTAGGCGGACGGAGAAATCGGAATGCGCTTCTCCGTCGTGGGAGCCCCCGGCGCGGGCGGCGCACTGGTGGCAGGGCTCGGTGGCGGCGCCGATCGGGTCGACAGCCAGCCGGAGAGCGCGTGCGCCGGCGGCTGTTGCGAGGTCACCCACGCCGGCACCGGCTTTTTGATCTGCACCTTCTCTGCGAAGATGGCCGGCTTTACGCGGCGCTTTTGACCATTGCGGTCGTTAGACCATGTCATCGCCGTCGCCTCCCAGCGAAATGCTGCCTTCCGCTTCGAGGCGCAGCGCGGCTTCGACGATCTCACGCTGCGCCGCTTCGACCTCGGTGAGCCGGACGCTCCCCAGGTTGGAAAGGTCGTCTTTGATGTATTCCGCTGCGCGCGACGACATGCTCGCAAAAATCTGCTGTTTCAAGGCGTCGCTGGCGGTCTTCAGGGCCAAGACGAGACGATCGTTTTGCACTTCCTTGAGCAGTGTACGAAGCGCCTTGGGATCGAGCGACTTCAGATCCTCGAACGAGTAGAGGGCGCGGCGAATCTCGCTCGCCACTTCGCTTTGATCTTGGTTGAGCTGCCCGAGCATCGTCGCCGCCACCGTCTTGTCGAGCTTGCGCACGAGGCCCGCCGCGCGGGCGATGCCATCCACCGACATCGACGCCTCCGCCTCCGCTGGCGGTAGCTCGGCCGAAACGGCTGCTGCCACCCCGTCCAGCATTCCTGCGGGCACTTCGGTCATGGTCCCCAACCGGCCCAGCACTTGCGGCTGCAACTCGCTCGGCAGCGCCTCGAGAATGCGCGCCGCGCGCGTAGGCTCGAGCTGCGAGAGCAATGCGGCGATGAGTTGCGGATGCTCGTTTTCCAGCACGGCCGCGACGGACGTGGGGGCCGCCAAGGCCAGCCGCTCGATGCCCGACTGTGGACTGTCGACGAAGATCTCCTGCGACCGCGTCTCACCGAGTGCGCGCTGCGCGAGGCGCCGCAAATAGCTGACGCCTCCGCGCGGGACTGCAATCGCCTCTTGGCTGCGCTCCACGAACTCGCCGTAAACCTCCTCGAGCGCGGTGGTGGGGACAGCGCGCATCAACACCGCCACTTCCCGCAGTTTGCGCAGCTCGGCCGGCTCGAGCTCGGCGACGATGGGCGCAGCCGCATTCTCGTCGAGCGAGAGGAGCATCAGCACCGCTTTCTCAGGACCGGTCAGAGGCATCGACGGTCAGTGAGCGAAAAACGTGCCGCGTGAGCACCGAACGGCGGAGCCGTCGATGCTCACACCTAACGCCCTTCGGGGGCTTCGCCCCCGCCCCGCCGAAGCAAGTGCACTTCGCTTCGCTCCACGGGCCTCCGTGGCGGAACAAGGCCCCACCCCCACCGTGCCTCCGGCACGAGAAAGCCATCTCTTCGAGCTGGCTTTGTCTCGTGCTTCTCTCTTCGGGGGCTTCGCCCCCGCCCCGCCGGAGTAAATCCGGAACAGGGCCCCACCCCCACCGTGCCTCCGGCACGGCGGCATCAGCTCGGCGTCGGTGGTCAGGCGTTGCCGGTGCGGACGCCGGTGTTGACGCTCGAGGGGGCGTTCAACCAAGTGCGTAGAATGACGGCCGCAGTCGCGGGATCTTTGGCGGCGATTTCGAGCGCGCGCGATCGCACCACTTCCGGTTCGGCGCGGGGCGCTGCGGGTAGAGCGGGTGCGAGCTGACCCGGAGGCAGCGCCAGATCGGAAGCCTTGCCGCCCGGAAGGCGTGCAGCGCCGGCGCGAAGTGGTCTCTTCGTGCGTCGGCCGAGCAAGGCCGCGAGCGCCAGGAGAAACACGCCCACTGCGCCAGCGAGAATGTAAACGCTTCTTTTGCCCATACCGAAGAGTCCCGTCGGCATGGGGCCGAGATCCTGGGCATCGGGCACGGCGAAGGGAGCACACGCAACTTCGATCGAGTCGCCGCGCTCGGCACTGAAACCTACCGCGCCCTTGACGAGCTCGGCGAGTCGATCGAGCTCCGTCTTGTCGCGGGCGATGAATTCGCGACCGCCTGGTGTCGTTTTGTAAGCGCCATCGACGACGACCGCGACCGTCAGGCGGTTGACGCGCCCGGCTGGGGTCGTCGTCCGTTCCGTGACGCGATCGACTTCCCAGTTGCGGGTCCAGCTGGTGCGAAACCCCGCGCTGCCGGTCGTCGGACCTGCCGCGGGGGTGGCGGTGCCGTCGGGAAGATTGCTGGCCGCTCCCGGCACGCCAGCCACGCTGTCGGCTTGCGGGGCCGAGTGCTCTTCGGTCTTCTGCTCGCTGCGGAGCGCCGTCTTGGCCGGCTCGTAATGTTCTTCGGTGCGTTCATGCGATGCGGCGTCGAGCGAGAGCCCCACGCGAACGTCGGCATGTCCGGGGCCGACGACGCGCTCGAGCAGGGCGCGAGCCTGCTCCTCGAGCGACGAGGCGACCTCGCGCTCACGATCCTCGCCGTCCTTGGCCACCGAGCCGGCGGCCGTGCCTTCGGCGCGCGGGCGATGCAGCACCGTCCCGTCGGTGCTGACGATGGACACGCGATCGGCCGCCAATCCAGGCACCGCGGAGGCGACCAAGTGGACCACGCCGGCGACTTCTCCTTTGCCGAAGGGTCGGCCCGGCCGAAGCTTCAGCACGACCGACGCCGTCGCCTCTTGCTTGCTCATCGCGAAAACACTGTGCTCGGGCATGACCAAGTGCACGCGCGCGCCTTGAACGGCGGCGATATTGCCAATGGTCCGCGAAAGCTCCCCTTCCAGAGCGCGGCGCAAATTAATGCGCTGCTCGAACTCCGTAGCGCCGAGGTGCGATTTATCGAAGAGCTCGAAACCCACACCGCCCCCGCGTGGAAGTCCCTGGCCGGCGAGCTCGAGCCTGAGCTCGTGTACCCGCTCTTCGGGGACCTCGATCGCGCCACCACCCGCTCCGACGCGGAAGGGCACCTTGAGCTCCTTCAGCTTGGCGGCGATGGCCGATGCATCTTCGGGCGTCATCTCGGTAAAGAGGTACGTGTACGTCTGCTGGGTGGCGAGGAACGAGATCCCAAGCACGCCGACCACGACGCCGACGACGACCACGACCAACGACAACCGGCGCGCGAGCGAAAGAGAAACCCAGAAATCGCGGGCTTGCCTGAGGATCGAGAAAACGACGTCTTTCACGGTGATCTGCTTTCGCCTACACGCTCATTCGCCAGAGGTCGTTGAAAGCCTCGACGAGTTTGGTCCGCACGTTGGAAACGAGCTTGAGCTCGATTTCCGCTTCTTTGACTGCGATCATGGTGCCGTGGATGTCGTCGCGCGCCCCCGCGGCGAAGGCTTGCACGGCGTGCTCCGCGCTCATCCCTTGCGCATTGGCGTGCATCACGGCCTCGCTCAGCATGTCGCCGAACGGGATCGCCGTCGCTTCCGACGCCACGGGCGCCATCGCTTCCGAACGAAGGGGCAGCCCCTCGTGCGGCTGGAGCATCGGCATCCCGATGATGGGACCGACGCCGCTCATCGACCGATCCCGAGCGCCGACTTGGCCATGGCTTTGACGGATTCCACCGAGGTGACTCCTGCTTCGTACGCGCGGGAGGCGGTGATCATGTTGACCATTTCCTCGACGACGTTGACGTTCGGATAGCGGACGTAGCCTTTGGCGTCGGCGTCGGGATGGCCGGGCTCGTAGACGAGCTGCGGGTCGCGCGTGTCCTGCTGGATTCGCTGCACTTTGACGAGCGAAACAGCCGATTCATTGGGACCGCCCACCCCGTTGCCGCCGAGCGGCGTTGCTTCGAAAACCGGGTCGAGACGCTTGTAAGCCCCCCCGTCCGCCGTGCGCGTCGTACGCGCGTTGGCGAGGTTCGAGGCGATGGTATTCATGCGCGTGCGCTCGGCCGAGAGACCGGATGCGGCGACTTCGAGCGCGCTGAAGGCTCCGAGACGCATGGTTTACACCCCCTTGCCGTCGTTGGCGGCGTAGGCGAGCTGTGCGAGCTCCGCCGAGGCCAGCGTCGACGAGACGTCGTAGCGAATCTGATTGGCGGCGAGCTTCGCCGCTTCACGATCGAGCGAGACGTAGTTGAGATCGTTGCCCGCGCCTCCCGACGGATCCTCGAAAACGCGGCCCGAGCTCACGCCGGCAGGCAGCGCACCGGCGAGGTGGCCGTTGTCCGTTTTTGCCAGAGCAACCTCGAGTTGATTCTGAAAGGGCGCGCCATCGACGCGCTCGATATCGCGCGGCACGTAGCCTGGCGTATCGACGTGCGCGACGTTCGACGCGAGCAAGTTGTGACGCTCGAAGTGGTAGTCGAGTGCCGCGTGCAGAGGACCGATGGATTTGAAAAGGTCGGACACGCCGAATCACTCAGCAGCATTCGTGCCACCGCCGCTCCGCTGCGGACGATCGACGCACGACGCGTCCTCTCTCGAGCCGTCGTTCGCGCGAACAAATCGGTCGCCATGATTTTAAGGGTCCGCGCCGCTGTCCGTTCGGCTGACGCGAGGAAGATTCGCGCGAGTCAGCGCTGACCCGTCGGGGGGTCAGTGCCCACCCCGTCAACGAAACGCCGGTCCGTCGACGAATTAGGGGATTTGCTGCGCGGCGCGTGACGGGTCGCGGGGTGATGAATGACTCACGTCGCAGCGCGCCAAAGCGTTGGCGCTCGCAGAAAACGCCAAATTTCTCGCGCTAAGCGGCAAAGAGCTGACACTGGCCCGTGCCTTGCTCAAGAGTTCCGCACCTAAAGAGGGAGGGATGCGATGCTGAGCGAATACCCCGGACAAGAACGAGCCTTGGAAGTGAACGAAAGAACTTCTTCGGTTCAACCGGCAGGAAGCTATCGCTCGGTGGCTCCGCAGGCGGATCCAGCGGCGCCGCGCCCTCGCAGTATGGCCAATGCCATTGGTGTCTCGCAGAGAATGTTGAACGTCTA
>DATHEQ010000232.1:0-7830 GCA_035318505.1 Polyangiaceae bacterium
AGGGCACCCCTTTCCCAACAAAGACTGCGGGAAGGTCGAAAAGTGTTCGCGGGCTCGCGCGCCCCCAAGGATTTTTCCAGGGCCGGGTTCGGCGTGGATTGGCTCTCGGCCATCGAGGTCACCCGCCGCTCTCGCCCTCAACGTCTCCCGCGCCCCGCATCCGCGCGTGGATCGCACGGACAGCGTCGATGGTATCGGCTTCGGCAGCGGACTTGTCGTCGCGATAGCGGAGGACACGCGCGAAGCGGAGCGCTAGTCCGCCGGCGTAGCGCGACGACGCCTGCAGGCCGTCGAACGCGATCTCCACGACTTGCTCGGGCCGCACCTTCACGACGGAGCCGTCGGATGGGCCGTCGGCGATCTCGAGGAAGCGTCGCGTCTGCCAATCGAGCATCGCGTCGGTCATTCCCTTGAACGTCTTGCCGAGCATGACGAAGCCATTGCTCGTGGGATCGCGTGCGCCGAGGTGGATGTTGGACAGCTTGCCTCGGCGCCTACCCGAGCCCCACTCGACCGCGAGGACGACGAGATCCAACGTGAGGACGGGCTTGATCTTGCGCCAGCTCGCGCCGCGGCGGCCGGCCTCGTAAGGCGCGGAGAGGGATTTGGCGACCACGCCTTCGTAGCCACGCTGGATCATCTGGTCGAGGAACGCCTGCGCTTCGTGCGCGTTTCCGGTGACGATGCGATCGACGATCGTTGCGGAGGTGGCGAGTCGCTCGAGCGCTGCACGGCGCTCTGCGTTCGGCCGGTCGAGAAGATCGACGCCGTCCACGTGCAGCAGATCGAACAGGAAGATCGAGGGCCGCTCCGCCGAGGGCGGCGGTGCGTCGCTATTGGTGCGAGCGAAACGCGATGCGGTTTCCTGGAACGGCAGCGGGCGCGCGCCCCGGTCGTCGCCGCTAAAGGCGAACCATAAGATCTCGCCGTCGGCGACGAGCGAGGTGACGGGCCAGCGCGCGACGTCGGCGGCAATGTGCCCGAGACGCGCGGTAATGTCGTCGAGCGATCGCGTGAAGACGTGCACCTCGGTCCCGCGCTTGTGGATCTGGATGCGTGCACCGTCGAGCTTCGCCTC
Organism: Polyangiaceae bacterium; assembly: GCA_035318505.1. GTDB lineage: Bacteria > Myxococcota_A > Polyangia > Polyangiales > Polyangiaceae > DASWDH01. Next base: position 1,079 of record DATHEQ010000232.1, read on the forward strand.
GAACGCGGCCGGCGCACCGAGATCGGCGAGCGCCTCCTCGACCGAGCTCGCGGCCTGCGCCAGCATCGGCGCGAGCGCGCAGCCGACGTCGAGCCGGAACGCGGCGAGCGCGGCCGAGCCACCACGCATCGCTGCGGCCGCGACCTGAGACAGGTCACCGCGGAGCATCGTCGCGCGACGGACCTCGCTCGGCATGACGCCGGCCGCGGTCGCGATCGCGTCGGACATCACGCCGGCAAGCGCTCCTTGGCGCAGGTTGCCCGCGAGCAAGGCGCGCACGAAGACTTGCTCGACGTCGGTCGACTTCGACATCACATCGAGGAGAAGTGCCGAGCGTCGCGCCTGCGAGCCGGGGCCCGAGGCCTCGGCCATTTCCGAAAATGCGCGGTTCACCGTGTGCACGGTGAGCGAGGGTGCGGAGGCCGCCGGCGGCATGGTGGAGAGCGCGGCCCAGCCAACCCCAATACGGCGCTGCAGGAGCTCGCCCGATAGCCAGGCCACGACCGCGGGCACGTCCTCGATGTCCCCGGCGCGCAGAACCTCGGCCAGCCGTTTCGCCTTCGCCGACCGCGCGCCAGTCGTCGCGATCGCCGCCGACGCCTCGGCCACATCCAAAAGGCGCGTCAAAACTCGTCCTCACGCCGGGCCATGGCGCCCATCTTAGCGCGTCACCGCGCCGTACCGCGCGGGCCGCCCGCCTGCATCGCGGTCGCGCTCACCCGTCGAGCACCTTCTCCATCCGCGATAGCAATCCCGGCCAGCCCTTGCCCATCCCCTCGAGCGCTTGTCGCCCCATCGGCGAATCGAGGTCGAACCCTTCGTGCGTGAGCGTGAGTCGCGTGCCCGATCCTTCGGGAACGAGCGTCCAGCTGATGGTCGTGTCGAGCGACGTCGTCGCGAAGCGGTATTTGAAAAGGCGCTCCGGCTGCACCTCGATCACTTCGCACGGCTGCTTGCCCCACGTTCCCATATCGAGCTCGAAACGATGTCCCACCACGGGTTTGACGTCCCCCGCTGCCCACCAGCGCGCGTGGAGCGCCGGATCAGTGAGCATTTTCCACACCGCGGACGGCGCGTGCGCGTAGACGTGTTCCAGATGTATGACGTTCGGCTTGTTCACTTCTTGTTCTCCTCATTGAGCAGCTCTTCGAGCGCGGAGAGCCGCTGTTTCCAATACTTGTTGAATGCATCGAGCCATTGCTGCGCCTCGGCGAGAGGTCGCGGATCGAGATGGTAATAACGTTCGCGCCCGCGCGGCTCCTCTCGTATGAGACGCGCCTTGCGGAGCACTTGGAGATGCTCGGATACCGCAGGGCGTCCGATCTCGAAACCTTGCGCAAGCTCCGTCACGGCGCGCGGCCCGCGCCGTAAACGCACCAGAATCTCGCGCCGCACGGGATTGGCGAGCGCCGCGAAGACGTCGACGTCGGTCATGTGCGTCTATACGTCGGACTTGTCCGACGTGTCAATAAAATCCGACGCGTCGCCTCTTTCGCGGTATTGGCAATGTGCTCCTGATGAGCCCCGTGGATTGCGCGCAGCTCGGAAACGAAGTACGCGCTGTCAATGCTCAAGCGAACGAGGTTCTGGTGGAAGGCCCTGCCGCGAGTCGGAGTGGCGACGCTCCTCATGGCCTGCGGTAATGGGAATGGCTCGGGCCATGTTCCGCCGGGGGGGCTGGTTTCGACTTGCAGCAGCATCTGCGACAACGTGCTCGCGCAGTGCGGCGTTGCGCCTGCCATTCATGCAGAATGTCTCAGCGCATGCCAGCAACTCGAGCTCGCCAACGTGGGATGCGTCGACGATTTGGCGGCCTATCTCGCCTGTATCGGCGGCGCGACGTCCATCACTTGCGGCGCAAACGGACAATACGTCGTGGTTTCGCCGGCGAGTTGCGCGCCAGAAAAATCCGCTTACGACTTCTGTACCGGGGGTGGTCCGCCGCTCGCGGCCTGTTTCGCACAACCTTGGCGCGACTCCATCTGCTCCGCCGCGAGGGAACCTTCCCCTCGTGCGCTTTTTTGCATCGGACGACCTGTCGGATGCCAGTCGGTGGAAGGGGGCGACGTATTGGGCCTCCATTGCTGTCCATAGGTAGACCCTCGCGGCGTTGCGTGCGATCGCTCGAGTAGCGGTGCGGGCTTCGTACATTCAGAGTCGGTGCGCTCGTGTGGCTGCTATCTAATCGCATCCGCACGACGGGCTGAGCGAACCGTCGCAGCACTTCGCCCGCCCGCTCACGCACCCGCAGACGCCATGGTGATGCGAACAACACCCCGGCCGCTCGGGTGCTGGCGCGGGCTCGGGTGAAGGACTCGTGCTTGCGCCCGTCGCCGCGTGGGCCAACACCGAGAACACGCCGACGAACAACACTTGTCGTCCAATCATGGATCACCTCCAATCTTCCAGGATGCACAACAATGCGCTTCGTTGAAGCGACTTTTGCCTACTAACCTGTGGCGCCCATGCACCCACCTGCTTGCATGATCCCCAGGTCGACGCCGCGACACCGCTGTGAAGGCGGGGCTTGTGCGGGTTGCAAGCGCCGCGACGGACGCTGCTTTGGGTGACGTGCGCACCATCGACGCGAAAGCTTTTCTCCGACGTCTAGGTTTCGACGAAATCGAGCCCCCCAGTGTGGCCGCCTTGCATCGGCTGCACCGCGCATTCGTCGAGCGCGTACCGTACGAAGTGATCGACATCCAGCTCGAGCGACCTACCACCCTCGACCCGTTCGACGCGACCGATCGCATCGTTCGCAGTCGTCGAGGTGGGTATTGCTTCCACCTCAACGGCGCATTTTCCACTTTGCTCGCGGCCCTCGGTTACCGCGTCGGTTTGCATCGCGCGGGCGTGCAGAATCACACGGATCAACAGGCCGGCATTTTTCGCAACCACTTGGCGTTGACGGTGGAGGGCTTGCCGGACCAGCCGGACGCCGCGTGGCTGGTAGACGTTGGGCTCGGTGATGCCCTCTACGAACCGCTACCGCTGGGCGAAGGCACGTATCGGCAGGGGCCCTTCAATTACAGCTTGCGGCCCTCCGAAATCGCGCCCGGAGGGTGGCGGTTCGAGCACGACGCGCGCGGTAGCTTCCGCGGCATGGATTTCGAGCCCGAGCCGGCGTCGATGTCCGACTTCGCCGAGAGGCACGAACATCTCTCCCATTCTCCCGAGTCGGGTTTCGTTCGGGTCTTCACCGCGCAGCGGCGCGACGCGCACGGAGTGGACATCCTGCGGGCGCTGACGCTATCACGGCTCGACGCCGGCTCTCGCCCGCCGAGCGTGCTGGAGTCGCCCGAAAAATGGTACGCCGCGCTCGCCGATATCTTCGGGCTCACTCTCGACGACTTGTCGTCCGCTGATCGCGACCGGCTGTGGTGCAAAGTGGTGGCGCAGCACGAGAAGCACGTCAATCAACCCGCTGCTTCGGTTCACGCGGCTCGCGGAGCGTGAAGGCTCGCTCTTACTCGTAAAGCCCGATGCTGGGCGCCGTGGTGCTGCGTGCCTTGCACGTATAATCGTTGGGTACTGCGACCACCGGCGTACCTGCTGATAGCGCGGGCGAGCCGGATTTTAGGCGGAAGCCCTCGGGAGTCGTCCCACCGTTGCCCGGCGCAGTGAATTGCGGATCGGCGACGATGCTTCCCGTGCCTTGCTGCCCGCCGTTCGGCCACACGTTGTGGTCGATGGTCCAGCCCGTGCTGTTCACGCCGACGGCATTGTTGTTGATGCCCCTGAAGAACACATTGTTCTGCGCCACGCCGCTCGACATGCCCGCAGCGTCACACCACACCGCGTCTTTGCGGGTGTTGGCGATGACGTTGTAGTAGATGCCGATACCGGTGTAGCCTAGGCCGTTGAAGCGCGCATAGAGGATACCAACGCTGGTGCTCAAGATCAGATTGTTGGCGACCGTAATGTCCTGGAGCACGACGGGGGCGGCAGCGCTTTCGGTACCCATGGAGATGCCGTGCGCGCTCTCTCCGCCGACCGCGCGATTGTATTTGTTCGTGGAATTGTAGATGTAATTGCGCTCTATCCGCATGGCGCGCGCATCATCGACGTACAGGTTCACGCTGTAACAGTCGTGCAGCAAATTGCCGCGAAAGACGCTGTCTTCGAGGTGTAGTGCATCGAGGCACTCGCCCCAGTTGTCGTGAATGTGGTTGTTCTCGACCGTCCAGCGCCGGCTCGGCGTCATCGTTCCGCTGATCCAGAACGAGAGCACGGCCGGTGACCACCCGAATCCGTTGTTTGCAACATCGACCACGCCATTGGTGTTCGAGATGACCGAGTCGTAGACCTCGTTCTGCTGCAAGACGATGTCGTTGCCCGAGCCGCCGAGCGCTTGGAACGCGATGTTGTGGATGCGGCAGCGGCGGATCATCACCTGGTTGGCAGCGACGAGCTGAATCCCGCCGCCCTTGGAGTTGACGACTTCGAAGCCGTCGACCACTGCGTAGCTTCCTCCGACGCGGATCAATCCGTCGTAGTTTCCGAGCTGCACGCCCGCGCCGTCGAACACCACGCTGTCCCCCTCCACCGCGCGAATGATGACCGGAATGCCGGCGCGACCATTGGGGTTCAGCACCTGCGCCGAGGTGAGCGCATAATTTCCGCCGTGGACCAGCACCGTGTCCCCGGCGACGGCACTGCGCACCGCGGCCGAAAGTGAGGCGTAGGGACGCGTGGTAGAACCGTCGGCGCTGCCATCATTGCCCGTCGTGGTGACGTGAAGCTCGCGGCCCCCGCTCGCCACGGGCACGGGCACGGCGGCGCAAGTCCCGATGGGATTCGACGGGCCGTCAGCTCCGGCGTCGGGTGTCGTGGAGGAAGCATCGCCATCGAAAGACGAGTCGCCATCGAAAGAGGAGCCGGTATCGAAAGAAGAGCCGCCATCAGGATTGGTTACGCCAGAATCGACCGGCATTACATCTCGGGCCGCGCCGTCTTGCGTGATGGTGCCGTTCTGGTCGATGACCATGCTGTCGGCATTGGATACCGAGCCGCCATCGTCGGAGGGCGGGTTCGTATGACTGCCAACTGCAGTGTCGCCGCATGCCGTCAGCAGGACGAATCCAAGGCTCGAAATAATGCAAGCAACACGCCGCGATACTTGCATGATGACCTCTTAAGCCGAAGACAATTTTAAGTGCGATAGGAATAGTAAAATCAGGCGGACGTTCACTGCACGCATCGGACGCGGTGCCGCTCGGTGTCTAGAATGCCGCTCCAGGTGAGGACGCGTCGAGGTCCGCGCACGTTCCACCCCAATACCGAAGAACGTAGACCGCACTCGCTTGTGTCGTCACTTCGAATTCGTCGATTTGACCAGAATGCAGCCATTCCACGTCATAACTTCGAGATTGCAAGAGTTGCTGTCCGCTGAAGACTCGCACGGCGTAGGCATGCCCTTCCGGGCCTTCTTGGACGGAGATGTCCCCGCTTATGCTGCCGGAAGACGTCCCGCCGGAACTCGGAATTTTCATCCAGACGCACCCCCCGCCCTTGGGCACGAGGGTCTCGCCGTCACGAAGGAACATCCGCCCGTTGACGACGATTTGCTCCCCACTCGAACAAGACAACGAGACTGCCGCAACGAACGCCGCCGTCGCCCATGGGATTTTCGGAAAAAAGGTGACCATGATGACTCCGTCCCCCTACCGGCCGGTGTGATGATACCACGCGCCACGGGCGTGCCCGCCGAGCGTCGACCTTGGCCATTTTAGTGATCGTTTTCGTTGGCTCGCTGCATCACTGTGATTGGCACGCCCTATCTTCGTTCGCCCGGTCCCTAGGGAGACTTCCACGCACGTCGCGAGGGGACGCGCGTGGCCAACGCTTTTCGCCGGCGGACGTCAGTGGGGGCGTGCAAAAACGCCGTGGGCGAATGCCCCCGAGGGGTGCGTCGAGACGAGCGACAGCAAGTCGGCCGGCGAGGATGTGCGTCAAAGGACAGAAACGACAGAGGTACGATGTCACGATCTCGACGCAATACGATGAGGCTCTGGGGGATCTTCTCACTTGCTGTGGCGCAGGCCGCGGCCATGGGATGCAGCGGGACCGAGCCGCCGCAGCGGCCCCCCGCTGGGGCAGGCACCGGCGGGACCGGCGGCTCTGGTGGCACAATCTCACCCGACGCGAGCATCATCACGTCGGGCAGCGGGGGCTCGACGCCGCCGCCCATTGGGCCCAGTACGCCCGACGGCAGCGGAGGCGCGGGCGGATCGTCGTGCGAGAAGGCGCAATGCAAGCCGCCGAACGGACAATATTGCGGCGAAATCGGGGACAAATGCGGCGGGCTGCTGAAATGCACCGACCCTTGTCCGTCGGATTGGGCCTGCGAGAAGAACGTGTGCGTTGGGGGACCCACCTGCACGCCCGTCGCCTGCGAGGCGACCGGAGGCCGATTCTGCGGCACGATCGGTAACGGCTGCGGAAAGCCGCTCGATTGCGGAATGTGCCCGAACGGTGACGAATGCCGGAGCGGCGTCTGCGTCCGAACGGGGTGCGTGCCGATCACGTGCGATACCAAGAGCGGCCGGTTCTGCGGGACGATCGGCGATGGTTGCGGCGGGACACTCACCTGCGGCGACTGTCCCGGCGGCGCCGTGTGCGGCGGCGGGAACATTCCGAATCTCTGTGGCGGCCCTCCGGGCTGTGTCCCCATCGCTTGTACGGCGCAGAACGGTGGACAATATTGCGGCGTTATTGGCAATGGCTGCGGAGGGCAGCTTGACTGCGGCGCT
>DATHEQ010000233.1:0-6871 GCA_035318505.1 Polyangiaceae bacterium
GCGCCGCTAGAGTGCGGAGAAAGCAGCCAGTTCACCAGGTCTACGAGTGCTTGCTTCGACTGCTTCGCGCCAACCATACGCATTGCCTCTGCATAGAGGTCATGGCGCCCTGTTCGTGTTGGATGCGCCGCGCCGATGTCATCGTCTTCCGGTATCGCCGAGTCGCCCGGCGCCGGCGCTTCGGGCACGTAGCCAGCGTTGCGCACCGCAGCTTCCAGGTCTGCCGAAAACTCCGCATCAACCGATCGCCTGCGCTGCGCGTACTCCCAAAGCAGATCCTGCGCGGTCGGGTCTTTGACGCTCAGAGGGACTTTGCCGCGTGGCGTCGTCGGGTACTTGTCGCTCTGGAATTCACCGTCGGTCAGGTGAGGCCGCGCCGGCACTTCGGGCGGACAGTCAGGAGAATGCCCCATCGCCTCGCAGGCAACGCCGCTGCACGCCGGCACTTCGGGCGGTGGCTCGGGTGGCTTGCCGCAGCCAGGGCAGGTGGCTGGGTCGCCTCTGAACAAACATCCTCTGACGTGGTAGCTCATCGCCCCTCCTTGCCTTCCAGCGCATCGCGCGCTTCATCGACTACGGCGCACGAATAGCCTCCGCCGTCCGTAGCGCAGCGCTGCAATTCCTGAAGCGTGCTCTCCAGAGCCTCCCGGAGGCGCGCGTTCTCTGCATCGAGAGAGTCGATGTGACCGAATAGTTCCGCGACGAATTCTTGCGGCTTTCTTCGATAAGCCGCAAGCCGCGCCGCCGATAGGCGCTTGGCGGGCTTCACGACGCCACAGCCGTCTGCGCCGGCAGGCTCAGTCCGCGCTGTAGGAGGAACGCCGCCGCGAGCCGCTTGACGTTGCCGTCGCCCTGGTCGAGGTGCTCGACGAGCGCGCCCGTCGGTTCGAGCACGCCGTCGATCTGCGACTTCTTCAGGCCGAGGACGTCAGCGACGATGGGGTCGCTCCCGCTCTCGGCGACGAGGAAGTAGGCGACGACGGGATCGATCTGCCCATCGCGGTAGACGCGGCCGATGCATTGCTCGTGCACGCCCGGGCTCCAATCGAGCTCGCCGAACACCACGTTGCGGCACTTCCCTTGGAGACCATCCAGCCCGGCGCCGGCGCGCAGCGACATGATGAGCACGCGCGACTCCCCGGCGACGAAGGCCTGCTTCGACTTATCCTTCTCGGAGATGGACTGCACGCCCGTGAAGAACGCCGGCGCGAGGTCCCGGAGGAGCTCCCCCCACAGTCGATACACCTCGTGGTGCCACCCGTAGAGCACCACCTTCTCGCCCGACTCGACGAGGAGCCGCACGAACTCCGCGACGTAGGGGGCCTTCGCGATCCCCGTCGCCTGGCGCAGCTTGTTGCTGAGCTCCTCGCTCGCGTGGAACTTCTCGCCGCGATGGGACTCGCCTTGCCGGAGGATGATGCGGGCGAGCTCGGAGGCGGAGCCGGCGATCTTCTCGATGGCCTCTGGGTCGGCCTCGACGTGGTGTGGCACCTTCGAAAGGGGGGGGAGCTCGCGCCCCACGTCCTTGCGGGTCCGGCGGATCATCATCCCCGCTTCGCGCATAAAGGTCCCGAACGCGTGCGGGTCGGAGATGCGTGGCTTGTCGGCAGCGGAGACGCACCACTCGGTGTGGAACTCGGTCTCGGTCCCGAGCCCGTCTGGGCGCAGGACGTTCATCACGTTCCAGATCTCGCCGCCGTAGTTGTAGAAGGGGGTCGCGCTGAGCCCCATCCGGAATTGCGTGTAGCGGGCCACGTGCTCGGCGGCCTGGTACTTCTGGCTCCGCTCGCCCGGGGCGCCTCGACGGCGCAGCTCTTGGCACTCGTCGAAGACCACGCTGCGGACGACGGGGGCGAGCGTCTCCGCCCAGCCGGTGAGCTTGTGGTAGTTCGTGATGATGACATCGGGCGTCCCGGCGCTGAGTCCGAGCTGTTTGCCGCGACCGCCGATGCGCGTGAGATCGTAGGGCGTTCCCTTCTTCAGGATGTGGACGCGGAGCGACGGCGCGAACTTCGCGATCTCGTTGGCCCATTGCTTGGGCAGATGGGTGAGCGTAACGACGAGCGCAGGCAAAGTGCGCGTGTCCGTAAAGGTGCAGATTGCTGACAGCGTCTTTCCAAGCCCGACCTCGTCGGCGAGGAGCAGGCTTCCTCCGCGCAGCACGATGTCCCCCGCCACCTGCTGGTAGCCGCGCGCCGGCAGCGCGAGCACCCGATTGAAATCGGTGGGGGGCATCCGACCGGCAATGAGCGCATCGACGAGGCTCGCCCGCTCGCGGTGCATCAGCGACTGCTTGACGAGGTGGGCGCTCGCGCGCGGCGAGACCTCCAGCCGATAGCGATCGATGAACCACTCGAGGTCGCGGGCATTCTCCTCGGTGTCGGCCACGTAGACGACGCCGTGGCTCCGCTTGCCCACGCTCGCGAAGAGCCGCTTTAGCCGGAGCATCACGTGGGGCTCGCACTCGAGCCGCCAGCGGTGCTTCTCGTGCTCGAGTTGCAACGTGCCGTAGGTCTTCAAAACACGCTCCCGAGTAGGTGGATGACGTCGACCGGCTTGGCGGTCATGAGGTTCGGCATCGCGTTGTGCCGCGCGCGGGTGGTGACGAGCACGACCCCGGTCACGTCGGGGTGCTCCGAATAGCGATGCAGCTGCCGGGTGACGTCGGAGAGGCTCCCCTCGATCTTCACTTCGATGGCGATACCCGCGATGAAGAAGTCGACGCGGTCAGGTCCGAGCTGGCGCTCCCGCTCGAAGGCGATGCCGCGCGCGGTGAAGAGCTCGGCGATCCCGTCCTGCAGCTCGAGCTCGCTGGTATAGCGAAAGCGCGCCGACCCGAGGGTTCGCCGCAGCGTGAGGGTGAGAGACTCGCTCACGACGCGACCCTCCACGAGCCGGGGTAGCAAGCGCGCCCTTTGACGACGACCTCGACGCGTCGCGCCTTGACGAGCTGACGCAGCGCCCCCTCGGTCTCCTGCGCCGTTGCGCCGTGCGCGCGGCGGACGAGCGGCGCGAGATCATCGACCGTCCACGCCCGAGCCGGGTCAGTCGCCATCGCGGCCAGCACCCACGTGCGCGCGGCCGCGATACGTCCGTGCGTGCCGACGAGGGAGGGGCCCGTCTTCATCGCGGCCCGCGCTCCCGCTCGAGCGCCACATCCAACGGGCTCTTACCAGTCGCTGGGTCGCGGAAGAACACTCCGCCGGGGCGGTCGTGATCGAACCGACAATCGTGACCGTCCGCCGGGCCGCGGCGGACGCAATGGGAGTACCCGTGCGGACACGGCAGACACTCCGGCGAGAGATGATAGTGGCCACCGCAGATGGCGCACTTCCAATCCCACTTCGCGACGCGCTCTTCGAAGTCCATCGCTCAGTACCCCCGGCGCCGATAGATCTGCTGCGGGGTCTGCTGCGGATACTCGCCTGCGCCGGCGTCGGGCGGCCGCGACCCCCACGCTGGGCCTTGGACGCCACCGAAGGCGCACCCGCCGCTCGGCCGGCAGTCGTCGCTGTCGTGGCAGCACTTGCCGTTATTGCAGCTGTGCCAGTCGAGGCCGCAGGGATTGCCCTTCTCGGGGATGATCGGATTCGGCGCGTTCCAGTCGGCGGTGCAGCCGTCGAGCACGACGACCGCGCACGCGACGAGCAGCGCCGCCACGACGCCAAGGGCGATTGCATAGAGCACGACGATCGGGTCTCGCTTCATCGGGGAGCCTCCTTCGGTCTGTACGGGCCGTCGATGACGGTTGGGACGTCGCTGTGGCTTAGGGGGCAATTGTTGGCGAGGTGCTTCGCGGCTTGGGTCTTCGTCGGCTCGGCGCCGATGTAGACGCCGCATTCGCCGCAGCAGACGGCGTAGAGCTTCTCAGGCGGCTTTCTCATCGCGCGACATCCTTCGGCTTGCGGTGCCTGGCGGCGTTCGGGCACGTTGCAAAATGAGATTTGTGAAACACGCCGACGCCGCCGAACGCAGCGGATCGCACGTGCGCGATCGCTCCGGCGTTGTCCTCTTCGAGCACGATATTGCCATCCGTGACCGGGTCGGCATCGAGCGGCATCGCCTTACCGGCAGGCGTCTTCGCCCAGACGATCCGGGCGCCGCAACTGCGGCAGTACGCGCTCATGCCGATTCTCCATCGTCATCCGGCGTCGACGCGCTTTCGGTCGCCTCTTGTTTGAAGTGATCAAACATTGCGATCAGCAGATGGACGCGGCCGATCGGCAGCTTTGGTGAGTCGGCCTCACGTTTGGCGCGGGTCCGCTCGATCCGGTCGCGAAGACGTTTTTCTAGCTTTGGCGCAGCTAAGCGCAGGAGTTCCCACAGCTCGCCCAACTCGTCCTCGCAATGCTCCAAATGGACGTACGCTGCGAACGCCATTTGCTCCATCGTGAGGTCGTCGTCGAACGCTGGTCTTTGCAGCCACGGCTCGACGACCCTCGTTCTCATCGTGCTCATGCCGCCACCGTGACTTCCCCGTCCTTGATCTCGATCCGCGCGTCGGCGAGCTCCTGCACCTCGAGGCTGTGGGAGACGAAGAGCACGTGGCTCGCGCCGACGAGCTCGGCGGCGCGGCGGAGCATTGCCACGTAGTTACGGGCGTTGGCTGGGTCGAGCGCCGCGCCGCTCTCGTCGCGGATCAGCGTGGGGCCCTGCACCCCGGAGCGTCGGCAGGCCAGCATCGACAGCGCGAGCGACACGGCTTCGCCGACCAGGACCCGCTCGCCTCCGCTGAGACTCTCGGCCGTACCGTCGCGGCCGCGCTCGGTGTCGAGCACCCTGACCTCGCACCCTTCGATCTGCTTCTTTCCGTCCGAGGAGAGCCGCTGCGTCTCGACCGTCACGGTCCAGCGGGAGCCGACGCACGTGCGCAGGAGATCGTTGATCAGCTCCGTGAGCTCTGGGCCAGCGGCATCTATCTCTAACGCTTGGATACCTTCCCGACCGAGCGAATCGGCGAGCAGCGTCCAATCGGCGAGGTCGCCCTCGGCGCCGCCGCGCTGCCCCTCGAGCTCGCCGAGCTTGCGCCGGGTGAGGCGGGCGCTCTCGAGGCGAGCCTCCGCAACCTTGATCATCCCGGCGGCGGTGCGGGCCTCCTGCTCGGCCGTCTCGACCGCGGCCACGAAGGGCCGGGCGTCGACCGGGTCGGGCGGGCGATCGACGAGGCACCAGGAGAGCGGCTTCATTCGTTCGTTGATCTCGAGCGCCTTGGCTTCGAGCTCGTCCAGCTGCGGGCGGAGCTCGGCGATCCTGGTCTCGGCGGTCGCGAGCGGCCCGGCCTTGTCGGCCGTTCCCTTGAGTCCATCCCGTTCCGACGTGAGCCGGTAGATGCGGTCGCGAAGCTCGATCAGCTGCCGACCGAGGTCGAGCTGGCCAGCGCGAGCCGCCACGTTTGCCTCGGTCGCTTCGCTCAGCTCGGCGCGATGGCGGTCGAGCGCGGCGCTGGCTTCCTCGAGGTCGGCCTTTGCACTCGCCAGCTCACCGGCCCGGCCGGCCAGCGATTCGAGTTCCCGGACACGCGCACGCCGTTTCGCGACGTCGTCGTGCAGCGTCGCCATTGCGGCCGCGAGCCGCTTCACCTCGGAGGGCGCGTCGGTCGCCTCTTGGACCAAGCGGTTGTCTTCGGCGATGACGTCGCACGCGGTGTCGACAATGTCGTCGCGGGCGATCTCGTCGTTCGCAACCCGATCGACGAACGGTCGCAGCTCGAGGAGCCGCTTCGCGGCCAGGTCCAAGCCGGCCGCGCGCGCCGCGTCGAGGTCGCCGGCGAGCAGCCGGACCGCGTGCTCGTCCTCTTCGTCGAGCGCCTTCGCCGTTGGCAACTCCGCCACGGCCTTCTCGATCGCGGCACGGTCGGCGAACCGCGCTGCCGCACGTCGCAGCCGCTGCTCGACATCGGCGATTGCCTTCGATGCTTCGTTGCATCGGCGGGCGGTGGCTTCGGCGTCACGTTCGTGGCCCAACCGTTTCTGATCCAGCTCCGCCTCGTCCACCTTCAACGTAGCGGTCTCGCTGTCGATTGCCGCGACGCGGGCGACGGCGGCGAGAATCGCTCCGCTCTCGTCCAGCACTTTCTGATTGTTGGCGATGCGGGCCCGGAGCTCGTCGGCCTTCGCCGCCGCCTCGTTGCGCTGTCGGGCCAGGTCGTCGTTCTGCGCACGCGCCTGGCGGAACTCCTCGAGCTTGAGTCGTACGCTCTCCGCCCGCTCTTGCTCGCGCTCGAGGGCCCCACGTGCGCCGATGACTAGAAACTCTGCGTTCTCCGCTGCAGCCGTCGCCTCGGCGAGCTGCTTCTCCGCTGCCGCGATATCTCCGCCCCGTGCCCTCTCGTCGGCGATCCGCGCGGCCAGCACCTCGAGCGCCTGCTTGGCGGCGCGGGACCTTTCGCGTGCGCGGTCTGCCTTCCCTTCGAGCGCTTCGATGCCGAGCACCCGGAGCAGTACCCCCTTGCGCTCGCCAGCTTTCATTTCCAAGAACCCGCCGCTGCCCTGCGGGGCGAAGCTCGAGCTGTAGAGGACCTCTGGGGAGGGGAGGTGGACAGCCGCCCAGGCGTCGAACTCCTTCACCTTGCCGGACGGAAGCTGGGGGTCGCCGGCCGCATCGAGCACCAGCGATTCGCCCTTGCCGGAGATGGCGTCGACGGTATGTCGAAGTGTCCACGACTTCCCGTTGACGACGCGTGCCTCGATGAAGGCGTTGCGATCGATTGCAAGGTCCGCGAGGGAGCCGCGCGTCGGCGTTGTCCGGTAGAGCGCGCCGCCGAGGCACTCGAGCAGGGTTGATTTGCCCTGGCCGTTGCCGCCGGTGACCGCGATGAGTAGGCCCGGGATCGACGCCAGGTCGATCGATACGTGTCGGCGGAAGGGGCCGA
>DATHEQ010000234.1:0-8330 GCA_035318505.1 Polyangiaceae bacterium
AATCATTCGCGCTGAAGGTGCCCGAGTACGACGCTCAAGCCGCGCGGCACATGTCCGAGACCGATTTCCTTCGGATGTTCCAGAGCGAGGCGCACGCGCTCCTCAGCTTGCCCCTTCACCCGAACCTGGCCCGGTTCGTGACCTTCGATCTGGCGGCGCGCCCCAAACCGGTCCTCGTCATGGAGCTGGTCGACGGGGTCACGCTGGAAACGTTGCTGGCGCGCCAGCAGCTGACGACCAAGGTCGTGCTCGAGGTGGTGGACGGCCTTCTGGCCGGGCTCGAAGCCATGCACAGCGTCGGCGTCGCGCACCTCGATCTCAAGCCCACCAACGTCGTCATGCGCGGTGGCAAAGAGCCGGTGCTGGTCGACTTTGGTCTGGCGGGACGGCATATCCGGCTCGGCTGCGGGAGCGGAGCGTACGGCGCGCCGGAGGTGTGGGGTTACACATCGGGCGAGGCACCGGTCTCCCCAATCCCCACCGACGTCTACGCCGCAGCTTGTCTCACGTACGAAGCGCTCACCGCGCGTGCGCTCTTCACCCAAGAATCCGAAGTCGCCCTGATATCCGCGCACGTCACGCACGACGGTTGGCCCGACCCACTGCGAAGCCTGCACCAGCAACGCGGGCTCGCGCCGCTCGCCATGCTCATGGGTCGTGCCTTGCGGCGTGAGGCCAAGGATCGCATCGACGCAACCACTTTCCGCAAAGAACTTCGCGCGCTCGCCCCCGCGCTTTCTCCGGTGCCGTGGCCTTTCTTGGCGTAACCGCACATCCGACGCTCGCCCCCCCTTTGGGTTTCTGGTCCGGCAAGCCGAGCGTCATGCTAAGTCCGAGGGCCTCATGAACGTCACCGACATCAGGATCATCGGAGTCATCGGCGCGGGACAGATGGGGAGCGGCATCGCACAGGTGGCGGCCGCGTGCGGCTATCGCACCGTGCTGTCCGACGTCAACGTCGACCTCGCCACGCGCGCCAAGCTCAAGATCGGCGCCATGCTCGAACGGCAAGTCGCCAAGGGCAAGATGTCCGAAGCGGCGCGAACCGAGTTGCTCGATCGCATCGAGCCGGTGGGCGGTCCCACCGCGCTCGCGGAATGCGATTACGTCGTCGAGGCTGCCACGGAGAACCTCGATCTCAAGCTCAAAATCCTGCGTGACGCCGACGCTCACATGAAGAAGAAGGCGGCGATCCTCGCTTCGAACACTTCATCGATCTCGATCACCAAGCTGGCGGCGGCGGTATCGCGACCGGCGCAAGTCATCGGGATGCATTTCATGAACCCGGTGCCGCTCATGAAGCTCGTCGAGATCGTGCGTGGCGTGCAGACCGCGCCCGATACCTACGAAACGACCCGCGCCCTCGCGCTCGCCATGGGAAAAACGATCATTACCTCCAATGACCGCCCCGGGTTCGTCGTCAATCGCGTGCTCATCCCGTTTCTCAACGAAGCTTGCTACGCGCTCGAAGACGGCGTGGCCACGTCGGAAGACATCGACCAGGGCGTGCGACTCGGCCTCAACCACCCCATGGGGCCGCTCGAGCTGGCCGACCTCATCGGTCTCGACACGGTTCTCTCCATCGCCGAGGTCCTGCATCGCGACTTCGGCGACGACAAATACCGGCCCGCCATCGTCCTTCGCAACCTCGTTGCCGCAGGGTGGTACGGCAAAAAGACGGGGCGCGGCTTCTACGTCTACGACGACAAGGGCGAAAAGCAGAAAAGCAGCCTCTGAACCAATTTCCTTCGGCACGATATCCGAAGACGAGGAGACCATGGAAAGCGCCTCGCATCTCCAGATCGAGCAGGACGGCGCCGTCGCCATGCTCACGTTGAATCGGCCCGACAAGCTCAATGCGCTGAGCGCCGCACTCATCGGCGAGCTCACCGACGCTTTTCGCGCGCTCGCGGCTCGGCCGCCCCGCGTGGTCATCGTCACCGGCGCGGGCAAGGCGTTCTGCGCCGGCGCCGATATCGAAGAGATGCGCGGGATGTCCACCATCGAAGCCAAGCGCTACTCGGAAGCGGGACACGCGCTCGGCGCATTCATCGAGGAGCTTTCGTTTCCGGTGATCGCGGCGGTCAACGGATTCGCGCTGGGCGGCGGATGTGAGCTCGCGCTGTCCTGCGACTTCATCTACGCCAGCGACGCTGCCAAGTTTGGTCAGCCCGAGGTCAGCCTCGGCGTCATCCCCGGCTTCGGCGGCACGCAGCGCCTCGCTCGACGCGTCGGCGTCGCCCGAGCGCGCGAGCTCATTTACACAGGTGAGATCATCGCCGCCGACAAGGCTCTCGCCATGGGACTCGCCAACGCCGTGGTCGCCAAGGACGAACTTTTGGCGCGCGTCCGCGCAGTCGCGACGGCCATTGCCGGCAAAGCACCCCTCGCCATTGCGCAGGCCAAGCGCACCATTTTGCGTGGCGCGCTCGCCGACATGACGGCCGCCAACGAGCTCGAAACCCAGGCTTTTGCCATGCTCTTCGGCAGCCTCGATCAGAAAGAAGGCATGAAAGCCTTCGTCGAGAAGAGGAAACCGGAATACACGGGGCGCTGAGCGTGGCTCCCGCTTCGCGCATTCGCGCGGCATTCTGCACGGCTCTTCTCGCCGCGACTGCATGCTCGCGAGGTTGTGGGCGCGATCGCCCGTACACGCCCTACGCGATGGACAGCGAGCCGCTCGCGCCTTCCGCCGCAGTTGCTCCGCCGACCCAGGTCACGGGGGCGCCCGGACTCGGCGGCGACGCCGGTACTTTCGTGCACGTCGTGGGACAGCGTCCCGGTGATCCCGGCGGCGGGTTTCGCATCGAAGGGAGCACTTCGATCGCACCGCCCGAGGGCGAGACATTCGCGCTCGTCTTCGTCGCCGATGTCGACGGCGACAGCGTTCGTGACGGCGTCGCCTGGGCCGCGTCGCGCGACGCTCTCGGCGGGCGGCTGCTTTATTACAAAGGGGGCCCGCCCGGCGCCGCTCCTCCCGCGCCGAAACAGCTCGCCACATTGCCCGGCGGCATGATCGGCCTGGCGGGCTGTACCGCCGAGCCCGCGCTCGAGCAGATCGGACCGCAAACCGTCGCGGTCAGCGTGCACGCGGCTTGCAATCCGCAACCCGCGGGTGCGACCAAAGTGCGGTGGGTGGCGGTCGCGGCGCCTTCGCGCGAGCCCGCGCTGCGCGAAGAGATCACCCTCGCGGATCCGCCGGCGGGGGCGAAGCTCAGTCTCGAGCTCGACGCCTCCGACGTGGACGGCGATCGCCGTGACGATCTCGTGGCGCGTGTGGCCGTCGAAGGAGCGCCGCAGCCGTTCGAGCCGGGGCCACGCGTGACCGCCGATCTGCGTTGGTTCGATCGCCCCACGGGTCTTTCGCGCGATCCGGAGGAACCGGAAGCATCGCTCAAGCGCACGGTGTCCGCCGAGCAAGCGCGTGTTTCCAAGAAGAACGACGGCACGGCGGCGGCGCTCGCCCAAGTGGCGCGTCTCTACGGTTGGCTATGCGCTGATTCCGGTACGCCGCTGCTCGCCGTCTCGAGCGGCGCCATCCGCTGCGGGCCGAGCAAGGCGCTGGAAGACGCATCCTTCGTCGCTGTACGCGCGGCCCTGGCGCAGGGCGACCTTCCGCGCGCGGTGGCCGCCTTCGAGCATCTCCCCTGGCGCCCCGTGGCGACGACCAAACCCCAGCGCAGTGAAATCGAAAAAGCGATCTTGAAGGCCGCTCCGGCCACCGTCCCCTCCGTGACGCGCGTTTTCTCCACCGTGCCCGACCTCGACCCGAGCGGCGCCCCGGGGTGGGGTCCGCTCACCTTCACCCCCGGCGGCGATCTCCTGGTCCGCACCAAAGCCGGGCTCTCGATGATCAACGTGCAGACCGGCTCGGAAGGGGCCGCACAGGGCATCCCCAGTTGGCCCAGCGCGGTCACGAGCCTCGACGGGTCGGTGCGCTGGCTCTCCCTCTACGATGCGTGTGACGGCGCGTCGCTCCATGTGCGCTTCGGCGGGCCAGGCGACGCCCCCTTCGTGACGCCTCCGCCCGGCGAACTGCCGCCCGGAGCACGTGACTTACCAGTCCCCGTTCTTCCCCCGGTTCCCGCGCGATGCGCACCGGGCGCGAGCGCCGTCGCTCTCGAAACTGTTCCGCTCGCGTGGGGGGCGGCGGGTCTCGAAGCGTGGATGGGCGGGGAGCCTATCGTCGTTACGCCCGATTTCACGCAGGCGCGCCCGGTGGGCGGCGTGGGTTCGCTCGGTCAAAACGTGCACGCGGGTTCGCCTCGCTCACCCGACGGGCGCGCGTTCGCGCGCGGCACCAAGCTCGGCGTTCTCGTTCGTACCCCGAAAGCATGGCAAATGTGGCGTCCAGCCGATCTCGAAGGCGCTTACGCCTACGCCGATCTCCATGGCTGCACCGCGGCCAACGACGCCCGCGCCGTCGCTTGCGTGCGGAGCGGTCGACTCATCGCCATGTTGGCGCCAGTAGCGCCGTAAGGATCCTCGCTAGAGTCGCCGTTCGCCCATCGAGGGGGACTATGCTGCCCGCCATGCAGCGAAAGCTCCTCGCGCTCACCCTGTTTGCCTCGGCCTGCACCCGTTCGGGCGCGCCTTGCCCCCCCGCCCCGCCGCAGAGCGCCGCGCCCGCGCTCGCGAGCAGCGTCGTGCCCGCTGCGTCGTCCCGCGCGGCCGATCCGAACGACGTGCGCTCGATCGACGCTGTCCTCGCCGCCCTCTATGGTTCGGTGTCCGGGCCGCCGGGGCCGCGCGACTGGGATCGCGTGCGATCCATCTTCGCCCCGGGCGCCTGGGTCGCGCCGGTCGAACATCGCGCCAGCGGCAAGGCCGTTGCGCAAGTCATGAATCTCGAGGCCTTCATCGAGCGATCGGCGCGCAGCGTGTCCCACGAGGGCTTCTACGAAAAGGAAATTGCCCGCCGCGCTGATGCTTTCGGCAGCATCGTGCACGTCTTCAGCACCTACGAAGCCCGCCACAGCCCGGACGAGCCACGCGCCTTTCGGCGCGGAATCAACAGCATCCAACTCCTCAACGACGGAGATCGTTATTGGGTCGTCTC
This sequence comes from Polyangiaceae bacterium, assembly GCA_035318505.1. Lineage (GTDB taxonomy): Bacteria > Myxococcota_A > Polyangia > Polyangiales > Polyangiaceae > DASWDH01. Next base: position 5,060 of record DATHEQ010000234.1, read on the forward strand.
CGTGTACTGGGACACCGAGCGCGATGGTGCCCCCATCCCCGAGCCGTACCTGCCCGCGCGATGACCGGTCGCTAGCGGCGGTTGACGCGCTCGAGGTACGCGCCGGTGCGCGTGTCGACCTTGATCCACTCGCCCTCATTGATGAAGAGGGGCACGTTGATGGTCGCGCCGGTGGAGAGGGTGGCCGGCTTGCTGGCGCCGCTGGCGGTGTCCCCCTTGATGCCGGGCTCGCTGGAGGTGACTTGAATGACGACGTGCGCGGGCAATTCGACGCCGATGGGGTTGCCGTTGAAGAGCATCACCTCCACCTCGAGCCCGTCGCTGAGGAACCTTTTTTCTTCCCCCATGCCCTCGGAGCTGACGTGGATTTGGTCCCCCGTGGCCTGGTTCATGAACACGTAGGATTCGCCTTCGGGGTAGATGTACTGCATCTTGCGCTGCTCGATATCGGCGATTTCGACCGTTTCGCCCGATTTGTAGGTGCGCTCGATCACATTGCCGCTAATCAAGTTTTTGAGGCGGCAGCGGCTGAACGCCTGCCCTTTGCCGGGCTTGACGAATTGCGCCTCGAGGCAAACGTAAGGCGTTCCATCCACCAGCATTTTCAGGTTTTTTCGAATATCCTGCGTCGAGCTCATCGGCGCTCCTGGTAGCACGCTCCTTGGCTCTTTCGCAACCCCCGCACCCGCGCGCCTTGCTCTCCGGCGCCGATGTGCGGTACTTCCGGGCCGGCGATGATCAACGAATTCGATGAAGAGCTCCGCGAGTTAAAGCGCGAAATCATCGAAACGCGCGGCCTCATCATCAAGACCAACAATCTCACCAACGCGCTCTCGGCCGACCTCAAAAGCATCGCCAAGCGCCAGCACGGGTACGAGCGCCGCCTCATTTGGAACAGCGCTACGGCTTACGTCGTTTTCGTGGTGGTCGTATTCATCGCGCTGAAGCTTGCCTGGGATGCCCGCGTCGATGCCGTCCGCGCCGAGACCGAGCAGACGCGCCAATCGGTCGAGCGACTCTCGCGCGAGCTCAAAGAGGCGCAAAAGCGCGACGAAGAGCGCTCCAAGGCCGAGGCCCGCGCCTCTACTTTTTACGACCTCGTGCGGCAGGGGAAGAAGACGGAAGTCGTCGAGCAATTCGAAGCGCTGGGCAAGGAGCGCCTCACCAAGACCGAGCTTTCCGTCTTCACCGACGCGGTCGAGCGCGCGCGCGGGGACCTCTCCTTTGCCGCCTACCACCAGGGGCTCGATCACGCTCGGGTGGGGCGTTGGCACGAAGCGGCGACGTCCCTCGAAGAGGCGCTGCGCTACAAGGACGACGCCTCGCACACCCCCTCGGCGCGCTACAGCCTCGCCGACGCCTATCGGCACCTCAATCGGCAGCGCGACGCCATTCCCATCCTGATTCAGCTGTCAGAAGCCTCTTCCGACAAGGAGATCATGGACGACGCCACGTTCCTTCTTGCGCAATGCCTCATCGACATTCAAGCGTGGAACGACGCCAAGAACACGCTGCGCGGTTTCGGGCGGCGTTTTTCGGACAGCCCGCATCTGAACGAAGTGCGCATGCAGCTCGCAGAAATCAGCTTGCGCCATTGAAACGGCGCTGACGCGCGCGGCGCGATGAAAAAAGAATTCACAGGGAGGCGGGGAGGCGGGGAGAAAGAGACTCTTGGGTGGGTGCGGCGGGGCGCCTCAGGGTGGCGGCGGGCCGTGTTCGCGCGTGCACCTCACGCGATTGGAACAATACAAAATTCTCCCTGCCTCCCCGCCTCCCTGTGAATCCGAAGAAACGTACAGCGTGCGGCGCGACGTGATCCTCGACGGCATCCCTGCGCGAGCCGGGGTTAGCGGCTGCAGACGGCGAGGACTTGCTTCAGATCCGTTTGACCGGCGAGCACCTTCTGAATGCCGTCCTCGAGCAGCGTGATCATGCCGCCTTCGCGGGCGAGCGCGCGTATCTCTTCGACGAGCCCTTTCTTCTGGACGGCATGCTTCAGCGGGTCGGTCGTCACCAACAGCTCGTGAAGTCCGAGGCGCCCCTTGTAGCCAGATTGCCCGCAAGCGGAGCACCCCACCGCTCTCCAGAGCTTCAATCCGAAGGGGTGTTCTTCTTTGAGCAGCTTCTGAAAACGATCCATCCCATAGACGAGGCCTAGCTCCTCGAGCTCCGCTTTCTCCGGCGCGTATTGTTCGCGGCATTGCTTGCAGAGTGAACGAGCCAAACGCTGGGCCAAGATGCCGAGAAGCGCGTCGGCAAAGCTAAAAGGGTCGAGGCCCATGTCGATAAGGCGCGTGATCGTTTCGGGTGCGCTGTTCGTATGTAACGTGGACACCACGAGGTGTCCGGTGAGTGACGCCTCGACGGCGATGTTGGCCGTCTCTTCGTCCCGCATCTCGCCGACCATGATGACGTCGGGATCGGCACGCAAAAAAGCGCGCATCGCGCTGGCGAAGGTGAGCCCGATCTTGGAATTGACCTGCACCTGTCGAAGTCCGGGTTGGGTGATCTCCACCGGGTCCTCCGCGGTCCATATCTTCATGTCGACGGTGTTGATGGCCCCCAGGGCGGAGTGCAGCGTCGTCGTTTTGCCCGACCCAGTAGGGCCTACGCACAGAACGAGCCCATAGGGCATAGCGATGATTTTCCGGAGCTCCCGGAGATTGCGCTCGCTCAGCCCAATTTTATCGAGGGGCAGTGGCTTGGAGCCGGCGAGGATTCGAAGAACGATGTCTTCGTTGTTGTTGACCGTGGGGATGGTCGCTACACGAAGCTCGATTTCTCTTTCGCCGACACGAAAGCGGATTTTGCCGTCCTGCGGCTTGCGACGCTCCGAAATGTCGAGGAGGGCCATGATTTTGAAACGGGCGACGAGAGGCAGGCGAAACCCAGCGGGAATCTCCTGGTAGGCAACGCAGTCGCCATCGACGCGGAAGCGCACGCGCGTCGTGCGCTCTTTGCCGTTGGGCTCGAGATGAATGTCGGAAGCGCCGCGCCGATACGCGTCAATGACGATCTGATTGGCCAGTCGAATGATGGAGTTGTCGGACTCCTTGACGTTTCCCGTTTCCGCCGACTCGACCTCGGCGACGGCCTGGACGTCGTCCGACGCGAGGCTCTTCAGAATCGAGTCCATCTCGGTCGCCACTTTTTTGGCTTCGAGCTGATCGAGATAAGTCGGAATGTATTTTTCAAGCTGACTCGGCATGGCGACGACTTCGCCGACGAACTTCTTGCTCAGAATTCGCACCGAGTCGATGGCATCGACCGC
>DATHEQ010000235.1:0-32038 GCA_035318505.1 Polyangiaceae bacterium
GGTTGGCGTTGGCGAGTCCGCCGATCACCGGGTCCACTAATCGCTCGGACGAAGCACCCGCACTTTGTGCACCGTGGCAACGACAAAACAGCGGGACCACGATCGTGCATCCGGAGCAGAGAACCAGGCGACCAGATGGTCCGCGACTCTCCACTGTTCCGAATCGGGTAGTCGAACGATCAATGCTCCGGCGTGGGTTCCAGGCCGGAACTTTCTAACGTCCGAAAAGTCGAGATCCTGCGTAACGAGGAATCGACCCTCCGCCTGCGCGGCGGCCCACACATCCTCGTCGCTCCGCCCGCCCAAATGTTCGTCGAGCACGGTGTCGACATCGAACCCAAGCGCCGCCAGCCTGGGCGCGACGGACCTCGCGATGTTCTCGTCGAGCTTCAGTCTCACGCAACCTTCACGTCCGGAGGAATGGGACTGGGTGCGGGCAGATCCTCGCTCGCCGAAGCCGCGGCGAAAGCGATCACGGCTCGAACGTCATCCTCGGTGAGACTCGGGAACTCGCTCAATATGGCTGCGGTCGTCTCGCCGTGGGCGAGGTATCCGAGAACGACACGCACCAACACGCGCGTTCCCTTGATGACCGGTTGTCCACCGCAGATCTTGGGGTCGCGCACAATTCGGTCTTGATACGTCATATGGCGCTCCGGAGGGGCTGCTTCGTACGAGTATTCAAAGCCTAGCAGACCTGAACTTGGGCTGGCGTCGCGGCCGAATGCGGCTGAGCCCGTTGACCTGATGTTGACGTGGCGATCGGAGAACGCGTGATATGGGGTGACGACCCGTGATGCCGCGACGCTGCCAAATTCCGCGTCATGTTCGTGACTTATTAGTCTTTCCGTGTGATTGCCAAGCCAACCGAAGTCGGGGGTTTTATCGCTCATAACCCGAAGGTCGGAGGTTCAAATCCTCCCCGCGCAACCAAAGTGAACTTGCGGGGTTGGCCCTCAAAGGCTGACCCCGCTTTTTTCATTTCCGGGCCACGTTCGGGCCACCGAGGATCGTTGCCAGCCTGGCAAGTACCTGCAAACTCCGATGCTCGGGGTTGCAGGTGCCGCGGAGCTCCGCTCGACACAGGAGCTGAGCATGGCACGACCGGTCAAGCACTACGACACGTGGCGCATTCGCTGGATCGACGCAGACGGGCGACGACAGAGCGCGACGTTCGACGAATACAGAGAGGCTGAGCGCGTTCTTCGCGCCCACCAGGTGGAGGCCGACGAGATCCGACGCGGCGTTCGAGCAGGCGCGCCGCCGCCGAAGATGTTCGATGACCTGCGCGATCTTTGGCTCACAACGCGGGCGATCAGGAAGCGGAGCTACAAGGACGACGTCAGCATCTGTAAGAGGCTCGGGCAGTTCTTCTGCGGGCGAATGCTAACGGACATCGGTGTCGAGGACGTGGACACCTACATCGATGAGAACGACGACTTGAGCCCCAAGACGCTCGCCAACCACATCACCTTGCTCATCACGATGATGAACTACGCGGCAAGCTTGAAGCTGCCCTGGCTTGCAAAGGTTCCTAAGTTCAAGAAGCCGAAGATCCAGGCGCTCGGTCGCAACTACCGCTACTTGCGCACGCGTGAAGAGATTCGACGCTTCCTCCTTGCTGCGCGCGACGAGGGCGAGACCATCTTCATGCTCTACCTCACCGCCATCGTGACCGGCATGCGAGCCGGCGAACTGGCGGCGCTCCTGTGGTCGGACATCGACTTCGAAGCGCGCATCATCATGGTGTCCCGCTCCTTCGACGGGCCCACCAAGTCAGGTGTGTCGCGGCCGGTTCCGATACTGGATGAGCTTCTCGTCGAGCTCCGCGCGTGGCGCCTTCGGAACGCTGGTCCGTACGTCTTTCCAAATCGAGACGGCGGTATGTTGGGGCGCTCCGGCCGTCCATTTCAAGAGGTGCTGCACCGGGTTCTCGATCGGGCAGGTTTCCCTGTTGAGACCGCGAACGGCAAGAAGCGGTGGTACATCAGCTTTCACTCGCTACGGCACACGTTCGCTTCGCACTGGATGTTGGGCGGCGGAAGCCTCTTTCGGCTGCAACGGGTGCTCGGCCATTCGACTATCACGATGACCGAGCGCTACTCGCACTTGGCCCCGCAAGCGTTCGCCGAGGACCACGGACGTTTTGCTGGAACCGTGCCCCCGAAACTCGCTGCGGAAATGCAGAAATACGCAGGGTGTCCTGACCACTTGGTTACCTGCAATCGCGGGCCCTCGGGATTGCAGGTGACTGATTCGCCACGGCGCCTCATCTATCCGGACAAGGGTGGCAAGCCCGAGGAGGTCCAGATGGTTGAGGAAGAACTATTGAACTACGTCGATGCTGCGAAGCTTCTGTCCGTCCCGAAAGGGACTCTGTACGCCTGGGTGCACCGCCGAGAAATCCCATTCGTTCGTCTCGGGAAAAGGGTTATTCGGTTCTCGCGAACCGAACTCACCCGTTGGCTTGAATCCAAAAGTGTCGGGGAGGTGGCGTGATGCGGCACTCGCCGTGGTCAAATCGCTGATGAACGGCGACGCCGCTGTTTGCGGGTCGTCGGATCCCGACTTTGCCCTCGGGTAGGAGGAAGAAGAAGAAGCCAGTCGCGGTGAAGTAGAAGATGCCCGTCGCGACGGTGCGCTTCCCATAATTTGGTGGTGGAACGTACCGTCGATCCCATGCGGCAAAGTTCAATATGACGCTTGCGAAAGAAGAGAGGGGGGTCGCTCGATCGGCTGAGTAAGCAATCGTCCGCCGAGCGAACGACGTTGTCGCGCGCGGAGCGAGGGTGATCTGCGGAGCGACGAACTCGGGCGTGTCGAGCGCGCATTGCGCGAGACGGCAGCGAGAAGACTCTGAGCGGCAGAACCAGGGCACCAGCGATCAAGAAAGAATGAGAGCGACCCCGGCGGGGCGCACCTGGACAGGCAGCCCGTCAAAGTCGCTCAAGGAGACAGCGATGACTCTAGCATATTCATGCCCTCTAAGCGGCGATGCGGATGGCGGTAGCAAACAGGTTAACGCATCGAACGACCCCGTTCTCGATGCCGATGTTCTTCGTAAGCGACTACATGATCCGGCCGCAGTGGCCGGGGCTCTTGGACTAATGGATGGCGCGAGGAGGGGTCGACGCAGTCTGACGGTCAGGTGTCCCTTCCACCCAGATCGAACGCCTTCTCTGTGCATGGCGCCGAGCCGGCGGGGCGGGTGGGTTTGGATTTGCTTCGGCTGCGGATTGCGCGGGGACGAGTTCAACTTCGTTGCCTATCTCAATGGGCTGGATGTTCGGATGGAGTTCGGAAAGGTTCTCGCTGCGGCGAACTTGGTGGCCATGCGGTTGACCGGCACCGGTGAAAGTGGCGATCAGCCTAGCCCACTCACACAGTTGTCTGCGGAAGACTTCGCGGTGGTGGCGGGCGCCGTCCTTCAACGCGCCCGCTTGGCAGAGGCTGCCGACGTCGTCGAATATCTGCGTCACAGGGGCGTCCTTGCGGAGGCAGAAAATGCCGGAGTCGGAGCTCTTCCGAAGGACATCGAAGCCCAGGAACAACTCTTGATCGACGTGGCGGACGAGGTGGGTGGAGACCGCCTCCTGAGGAGCGGGCTTTGCGGAACAGAGCGTGGCTTCGCTTGGGCCAGCAACCGGATCCTCCTACCGTGGCTCGATCGGCAAAGTTCAATCGTCACTCTGCAGCGTCGAAGTCTCGACAATGTCGAACCGAAGTACGTCTTCCCGTCGGGACGTGGTGCCGTCCTGCCCTACGGCATTGAAAGCTTTCGAACGAGTCGGGAGGACCAGGCCGTTGCAATCGTCGAAGGAGTGATCGATGTTTTCGCTCTCCGTGTGCTCAACCGTCGCCACGGGGTTGACCGACTGGTGATCGGGATCGGTGGGGCCAGGTGCTGGCAGCCCGAGTGGGCTGAACTCGCTCGTGGCCGTGCTGTCGTGGTGGCATTGGACCGAGATCTCGCAGGCCATATTCCCCGGTAGCCGACTCGACGATCGGGCGCCTTCTCATCCAAGCGCTCGAACCGTACGAAACTGAGCTCCGAATCCTGCGGCACGCCGCGACGGAGAAGACCGTGTCGTACGTCGTTGCGGTTGGACGCCCCTACCGAATCGGCGGGCCTGGCGAGGTGGGCGATGTGTGGGGCGGCATCTTCGTGCGCAACTCGTGCGTCGGCTACGCCAGTCTGACCCTTACACTCCACACAACGAGGCTTGCCTGCAAAAATGGCCTCGTGATCGCGGGCCCCGAGTGCCTGCTTGTCCGAAGGGTGCATCGGGGCATCGATACGAGCGTGCTCGATGCTCGGCTGCGCGATTCACTCCGGGCTGCCCCCGCTCGCCTACGGGCAGGCGGCGAGCAACTTGGGCGGGCCGCGCTCATCGAGGTGCGTGACGTCGAGACGACCGTTCGCGATCTGCTTTCCGATCGCGGCATGCCGGCGCGCCTCGTCGCTCCCATCATGGCGGCGTATGCGCGGGAGCCGAGCCGAACGGTTTTCGGCGTGTCGCAGGCGCTGACCCTGGCAGCGCAAGCGGTCACGGTGGAGGAAGGGCACGAGCTCGAGGGATTGGCGGGAGCGTACGTGCACGAGCTCGTTAGCTGAGGACTGGAAGAGCGGTCGATGGGACCGTTCTTCTTTAGCTCCTCGATCCCATTACGCCTGCTCGATACCCTTCGTTGAGCCGGGCGCTCGTCAACGTGTGGCCTGGGCAACGGAAAAGTTGGCCCACGGACTAGGTCCGGCGCGAACATCATCGCGTGGCGGGCGAACATATTGAGGCCAACCGACTGAACCCCGCATTCCAAGACTCGGAATTGATCTTGGGCCTCGTTGCTCCCGTAGGTACGGACTTCCAACGGTTCCAGCACTCCCTGGAGCGATGTCTCAAGAAATTTGACTACTCATTCAATCTCGTCCGTCTCAGTGAACTCGCCGAGCACTTCGACGTCGACGGCTCGCCTGCACGCACGGGTTCAAAAGAGTTCATTCGACTGAACGAGCTGATGCATGCGGGTAACCAGCTAAGACTGTCATCGCAGAAGGGCGAGTTTCTCGCTCTTGCCTCGGCGAAGGCGATTCGATCGACGCGAACCGACCAGGAGGTTCGACGTCGTACGGCTCATATCCTTTGGTCGCTCAAGCATCCAGAGGAAGTTCGCGCATTGCGACGCATCTACGGCAGCGGCTTTTACTTGATCGGCATCACTGTTGACGAAGAGCAGCGGCGGAGCCACCTACGAAATAATCGAGGATGTACCGACGAAGAGATCACCAAGCTCCTGGAACGTGACGAGCACGAAGAGGACCCCATTTACGTCGGTCGTGACGGAGAGAATTATGGGCAAAGGACGCGCGACACGTTCCATCTTGCGGACGCGTTCCTGCCGCTGGACCGAGAAGATCTACTCGAGCGCTTCCTGAAACTTCTCTTCGGGTACCCTTACGAGACTCCCACGAATGACGAGTACGCAATGTATCTTGCGTTCGCGTCGGGCCTCCGTTCTGGAGACCTATCGCGCCAAGTCGGAGCCGTTGTGGTGTCGAGCGAGGGCGACATCGTCGCAGTGGGGGCGAATGACGTGCCGCGCGCAGGAGGCGGGCTGTACTGGCCGGGCGAGGATGATGACCGCGATCATGTTCGAGGACAGGATTCCAACGAACACCAACGGGGCGTCATCGTCGAGGCTGTTCTGAAGGTTCTTTGCCCGAGCGAGCGTTCGCTTGACGAATGGATTCAAGAGGGAAAGCTAAAGCTTAAGGGTAATCCTCTCATGGACATCACCGAGTATGGACGGGCCACCCACGCGGAGATGGAGGCGCTTCTCTCGTGCGGACGGGCAGGCCTGAGTCCACGGGGCGGCACCCTGTATTCCACGACCTTTCCGTGCCACAACTGCGCGAAGCACATCGTGGCCGCTGGAATAAGCCGAGTCGTCTACGTCGAACCTTACCCAAAGAGTCAAGCGCTCGCCCTCTTCCAGGACTCGATTCGAGTGCAGAACAGCACCCCTTACAAGAGGCAGGGCTCTCCGGACCCGCGGGTTATGTTTGAGGCCTTTGAAGGGGTTGGGCCTCGCAGGTTTTTTGACCTCTTTTCCATCGGCCTCAGCTCAGGTACAACACTCAAGAGAAAACAAGGTGGACGAACGGTCGATTGGGTACCCGGCACCGCTGTGGTTCGAGTTCCGCTGCTGCCAAATAGTTATCTAGATCGGGAATTGGCGGCGACAGAAGAACTCGTCGGGCTCACGGACAAACGAACGGGACCGAGGACATGAAAAAGATCATTCGCAATCTCGCGACGGACTCCAACAAAGCCTTCTGGGCGGATGCTGAGAAGGTGGCTTCGGATGTTCGTAAGTGGCCCGACTGGAAGCGGGCAGGAATCAACGTCTCAAGCGTTCGCACTGAAACGGGAGCTTCGATCCCGAAGGGGTCCTCCGACTCGAAGAAGTAGATGCTCCCACTGGTGCCGGCCCGTGCACCGGCGGCGACCTCATCATACTGAGACCGTCGAGTGGCCAAGCTTCTCATGGGCTTGTTGGATGGTTTCCAGCTTCCGCGACCGTACATCTATCCGACACCGGAAGGCCTCGCGCGCGCGGAGTGGTCTGGAGCTGGCTGGGAAGTGGTAACCAGTTTCGATCTTGGGTCACGCTCGGCCGAGGTGACAGCCGCGCGCACGAACTCCGACGAACTTCACGAGCTCGCGATTCCGCTCAATCAACCGGGAGGGGAGAGCCAGCTGGGTCGCTTCCTCACCGATCACCTAGCTGCGATCTGATCGGAACATGAGCTCGGCCCTCGGACCCTTGTCCGACGATGAAGAACTCCTGTTCAGGCAGGTCCATCCTGCCTTCGTCCGCGATGGCCGACCCAGCAGCCAGGCGTTCCGCCCGACGCCTAGCGTTCCCATCGGATCGCGCTATAGGGCGCGTACGCGTGCACACCGAAGGTCGCCAGAGATCTTGATCTCACCGAGACGGCGCTGCGCGCTTGGGTGAAGCAAGCGGACGCCGATTCCGGACAGGGGCCGCCTGAGGCGCTCACGACCGTCGAACGCGAAGAGCTGGCGCGGCTTCGCCGCGAGACGAAGCGACTGCAAATGGAGCGCGACATTTTAAAAGCAGCGGCCTTAGATTCAACCGGTCGGCGCAACAGTGGTTGTGTACCGTGGAGGTTGAATGGCGCAACGCGGAAGACCGGGCATGTCGGGCACTCAGAAGGCGGAACTTTGGCGGCGTTGGAAGGAGGGCGAGTCGCTCAGTGACATCAGTCGTGCGCTCGCGAAGAACCCGGGCTCGATACACGGTGTTCTTGCGTTGAGGGGTGGCATCGCGCCACCGGTCCGAAAGCGTTCAGCTCGCGCGCTTACACGCGGGCAACGCGAGGAAATCTCGCGCGGCTTGGTCGCAGATCTCACACTTCGGGCGATCAGCGCACAGATTGGTGTCTCGCCATCCACGACGGGTCGCGAAGTCTCTCGCAATGGCGGGCGCTCGCGATACCGAGCAGAAGGGGCCGAGGAGCGCGCACTCGAGCAAGGTCGGCGGCCAAAGCCGTGCCTCCTCGAGAGACGCCCGAGAGTGCGCCGTCTGGTTGCTGCAAAGATTGCAAGGAATTGGTCTCCGGAGCAGATTTCTGGCTGGCTCCGCTGTAGGTTTCCGAACCAAGAGGCGATGCAGATTTCCCACGAAACCATCTACCGAAGTCTCTTTATACAGGCACGCGGAGTGCTCAAGAAAGAGCTCATCGCTCACCTCCGCAGTCGAAGAATGATGCGGTGTGCAAGGACATCGACGTCGGGGCATGGGCGAAGTTCAATTCGTGACGCGGTCTCGATCTCGGAACGTCCCGCGGAGGTCGAAGATCGCGCTGTACCAGGTCATTGGGAAGGTGACCTGGTCAGCGGATCCAACAACACCCAGATCGCAACGCTCGTCGAGCGCAGCTCCCGCTTCCTGATGCTGGTCAAGGTGAAGGGCAAGGACACCGCCGCTGTCGTGGACGCCATTGTGCGCCAAGTGAAGGACTTGCCCAGCGGGGTAATGACGTCACTCACGTGGGATTGTGGAGCGGAACTCGCTGCTCATAAGCGCTTTTCGATGGCCACGAACGCGAAAGTCTATTTCTGTGATCCCAGCAGTCCTTGGCGGCCGCGAAGAATTGAAGCGGCTCTTCGAGAACGGTCGCCTTCTGGTCGAACCGCAGCCCGAAGGGCACTACATCGCGCGGGGGCGTCTCTTCCCCCTCGCCCTCCTGTCGCTCGATCTCACCCCAGAAACGTACAAGCCCCGGAGCTTTTCAGCTCCGAGACCTGTAAAGAGGCTGGACTCCAACTCTTTCGAGTTGTGGTCCAGCCATGGTTGCGCGGGGAGGATTTGAACCTCCGACCTTCGGGTTATGAGCCCGACGAGCTACCAGGCTGCTCCACCGCGCGGCAGGGAGCGGTACCGTAGTCATCCCCCCGCGCGTGTCAAGCGAAACACTCCCCATATTGGGGTTGAGTGCGGGGTGTGCTACGGACGGCCCGTGCGCCTCGGGGGGCGCGCCCGGGTCCTCGCGTCACGTCATGGGAAAGAAGCCTACAGAGGAAGAAAGCGGCGAAAAGGTGCTGGTCAAGAACCGGCGCGCGCCGTTCGACTACCACCTCGAAGCGCGCTTCGAGGCGGGGATGGTGCTGGTCGGCAGCGAGGTGAAGGCGATGCGGGCGGGCACGGTCGACATCACCGATGCGTGGGCGTCGATCGAGCGCGATGGGCTCTACCTGAAGAATTTGACCGTCCAACCGCTTCCGCACGCCGCGTATGCGCACGAGCCGCGGCGGCCGCGCAAGCTGCTCCTTCATTCGCGCGAGATCGATGCGATTCGCAAGGCGGTCGATCACGACAAGAAGACGCTGATTCCGCTTCGCATCTACCTCAAAAACGGGCTCATCAAAGCCGAGATCGCGCTCGCCACGGGCAAAAAGAAGGGCGATAAGCGCGACGCTATCCGGACGCGCGAAGCGTCCCGCGAAGCCGAGTCCGCGATGCGCCGCGGGCGCAAGGAATGAGCGCCGAGGTCACCTGGCAAGGCGGGGGAACGGCCGTCATCGACGTCATCGACAACGACCGCGTCGAGCTCGTCTCCACGCGCGCCTTCGCACCGGGATCGCGCCCGGAAGCAACCGTCGTGACCGGCGGGCAGCCCATCTGGCTGAAGGTGCATGGCTCGCGGCGCCAGGAAGACGGCGCGTTCCGCGTCAAGGGCCGATTGCTCAACGTCCGCCGGGAGTTGCTGGATGCCCTAAAGGACGTCGTACAGGTCTCAAATGGTGGTAGAAGGTCGACCTCGTGAGCACGCTAGCAACCAACGCCGCCCCCGCCCATTCCCGCTCGAACTTCATCAGCGAGCGGCTCGGGTCGGCACTGGCGATCGTGCCGCTCGGCGTGTGGACGCTCAATCACCTCTGGAACAACCTGGCCGCCTTCCAGAGCGGGCCGGCCTGGCAAACGGCGGTGACCGAGTATCCGCATCCTCTCGCCGAGGGCATCACGCTCGCCGTCGTGCTGCTCCCACTCGTTTGGCACACGCTGTGGGGCCTCGGGCGGGTGTTCAAGACACGGCCCAATTATCCGCGCTATTCGTACTTCGCGAACTTCAAATTCATTCTGCAGCGGGTGGCTGGTCTCGGTTTGCTGGCCTTTTTGGGTGCGCACTTGTGGCTCGCTTTTTTGCAGCCGCGCTTGATGGAAGGCCACGTCGAGCCCTTCGCCGACATTGCGCACGAAATGCACTTTCACCGCCCGACGCTGGTCGTCTATCTGCTGGGCGTTCTGGGTATGGCGTATCACCTCGCCAATGGGCTGCAGACTGCAATGATGACGTGGGGTGCGGCCGTCACGAAAGTGGCGCTGCGCAAAATGGAGCTCTTTGCATGGGCAATCTTTTTGCTGATGCTGACGATGGGCTGGGGCGCCATCTACGCGTTGTTCCGCGCGGGAGCGCAGCTCTAGCGTCAATGTGAGACACGGCCGTGTGGCGACCGCACGTCCAAAAGCTGGATCAAGCGTGTTACAATCGCGAAGGGGAGATTGAATGGAGTCACAGCGCCGAAATTATCAGCGCTTCCAAGTCGACCTCGAGCTAACGCTACAGAGCGAATCGAACATTTGGATGGGGCACGTCGAGAACGTCTCCGACGGCGGCGTCTTCATCGTGAGCAAAGAGCTCAAGCCCATCGGTACCGAAGTCGAGATCACGCTCAAACTTCCGGGCGCCATGTTGCCGATCTGGGCGGTCGGCATCGTCTGCTGGATTCGGGATAGTGGGGGAAGCGTCGACGCACCGCTGGGGATGGGCATCCAATTTCGCCTCATCGCGGACGACGCGCTCCGAAGAATCCGTGACTACGTGCGCGAGCGCCAATCGGCCAACGCCGCAGCCGTTCAGCATGCCGTTCCGTGGGCTTCGACGGATCCCAAGAAATCGTAGCCGCTATTTGATGTCGGGCAGGTTCACGAGCTCGTCCATGGCAGGGACGAGGGAGATCTCGATGCGCCGGTTCTTCGCCTTGTGCTCGGCCGTATCGTTGGCCGCGAGCGGCGCAAACTCGCCATAACCGGCGGCGGAGAGCGCGTCGGCGGCGACGCCTTGCGAGACGAGAAAATGCACCACCGCTACCGCGCGCGCCGTGGAAAGCTCCCAGTTGGAGGCGAATTTGGCGCGATCGATGGGCACGTTGTCGGTGTGCCCGGCGACTTGGAATTTCCGCCCTGACAGCGTTTTGAGCACACCTGCGACCTGCCCGATCGCGCGCTGGCCGTCCGGCTTCACCACCGCTTGTCCGGAGTCGAAGAGGACGTCGTTGGGTAGCTGCAAAATCATGCGGCCATCGCGTAGCTCGATGCGGAGCTGCCCCGCGTCGGTGAGCTTTTTGAATTTTTGAATGAGCTGCTTGAAAAGGGCGGTGCGCGCGTCGGTGGCGGCTTGCGCCTTGCGCAGCTCCTCGAGCCGCAGCTTGGCGTCTTCGAGCGCGTGCGACATCGTCCCTTTTTCGGACAGTAAACCGTCGACGTTTTTTCCGAGCCGCTGAAGCTCTTCGCGGAGCCGCTGACCGATAGCCGTCGATTCGTCGAGCTTGGCCTGCAGGTTGTGGCTCTGCACGCTGGCTTGGGAGAGCTGGTTGTCGTGCTCTTGCAGCGCGGTGCGCGCCGCTTGCACGTCGGCGTTGATCTTGTCGAGCTGTGCGGCGTTGGCCTGCTTTTGCTGCTCGCTCTCGCCGTGAAGGCGATCGATTTCCGCCTTCGCCTTGCGCGCGTCTTCGAGCGCGGCGTCGTACTTGGCGGTAGACACGCACGCGGTCGAAAGCAGTGCGCAGGTCACGAATAGAGCTCGCAGTTCGTTCATGGAGGGTCTCGCTCGTCGAAGCGGGCATCTTCGCACGCTCGCCGCTGCGAGACACCGCTTTTCGAGGTCCTCCACGCCATGGGCGCACCCGTGCACCCACTCAACGGACGAGGAGGCGCAAAATCGACCGATCCTTCGTGTAGTGATAACGAAGTTGATCGTCTTCATAGCGAGAGCTCTGGCCCTCGGGGCAAACTTCGCGGACCTCGGCCCACGATTGCCAATGGCGCTCGACGTCCCCCGGTCGCGCCAAGTCGGTCGCGGCAAGGGCGCGGTCGAATGCGGCGAGGCACGGCTTTGCACAAGGCGTGCAGGGATCGCTCGCGCGCGGGCGATCCCCGGCGGGTCCGTCCGCGTCGACGACGACGACGGCGCGCGGCGACCACCAGGGCCCGTACACGGGGTGCACGCTCAAACGACTCGGCGACAAATGCGCAAGCCCAATGGCGTGAGCGACCTGCTGAATCGCAACGGGGGCCGGCGTCATCCGATGCGCAAAGAGAATGACGTGTCGATGGCCGAGCGAATGCGCCGCGGCGTCGGTCAACACCCTTTCGAGGTATGCGTCGAGCGGATGCTCGGCGCCGACGAGCGACGCATCGGCGCGCAGCGCCCGCGCGAAAACGGGCCAGAGGCGCCGCGTGTTGCCCACGACGAACCCGAGCGCACCCAGCCGCCCCCAGTCGGGGAGACGTAGGGAAGGCTCGATGACGTCGTTGAACCAGTCGACACGGAAGGGGTAAACCAAGTCGAGCCCCACGTCGTCGCAGCGGGACCGCAAAGCGGCGGTGACTGCGTCGAGCATGGAGCTACGGACTTTGCGACGTTGTCTTGCACCCCACGAGCATGTCGAGATGGCTGCCTGCCGTCTGCACCAGCGGATCGCAAGTGGCCGGGCAAAGCGTGATCTTGGTGGGGGCCGGGTTGCCCGGCGGGACGGGCTGATCGTAATACCACCCGCCGGCAGCGCCGCACGCGGCGGCGTTATCGACCTTGCCGAGCGGCATGATCGCGCCGTTGACGCCGACGCGGATTTGGATGTTGACGAGATTGAAGTCGAGGCGCTCACCGGGTCGCATTGGGATCAGGTAATCGCAGGTGATCGAGTTGTCGCGAATGGCGTTGAATGCGGTCACGAGCTCTGATTCGCCGCCCGACTCGATGAGGTGCGCGGGTGCTGTGCCGCCCGCCAGCGCGAGCGCGTTCAAATCGGCGACGCTCGGCCCGATGCCGAGTACGTAAGTCCTGACCGGAGGGGAGCCGTTCGCGTAGGTTCTCGCGACTGCCACGGTGGCATTCACGCTGTTGCTGCTGCCGCACTGGCTCGGTTGACCGTCGGTCACGATGACGACCGCCACGTCGCGGGTCGCACGACCAATCTTCTCGGCCTTGGCGTAGCTGAGCGATGCTTCGAGGGCCGGCGTCGTGGGGGTGCCCGGGCCGAGTCGCTGCGCCGCAAGCGCGGTCGCGATGCGCGGAGCCACATCGGGGAGAAGTCCAATGGGCACATCCGGCACGCGATAATCGTTCACGGCACAGAGGGTGTTGTTGCCCGTCGAGGATTTGGGGAAGAAATTCACGCCCGCGCCGAGCCCGGCGCTCATCGGCGAACGCACGAACGTGTTGAGCGCGTTGGTCATCGCCGACCATCGGCTCTGCATGCCCGCGTCGGCTCCCATGGAGTTCGATTTGTCGACCACGAAGTAAAAGTCGATGGGGATGCCCTTGCCTTCCCGTGACTCGGCAAAGCAGGGCGGCAGGTCGGGTACATCGGCGATGTCCGCGCGATCGGAGCGATCCGCGCTGTCGGCGCTGTCGAAAGCGTCGGTCGCATCACGAACATCGGAGCCGTCGCGACGCGCGTCGAGACCGGCGAGGCCGTCCAGCGATCGATCGGCATTCACATCCGAAAGCGACGCGTCCCGTTCTCGCGAGGCATCGGGATCGTCGTCTGTCCCGTCATCGGAGAAGGGGACGTAATTGAGCGGCGTGCGGCTGCCGCATGCGACCGGCAGGGCAGCGAGCACGCTCACTGTGAGCAAGCGGAGCGCAGCGGTACGCCGGCAAGACGTCATAGTTCTCCTCGCGAGCGTCACCCTGCCGGCGGCGGGTGCGATCGCACTTCGTTCCAGAACCACGTTGATCCCTACACGACGGATCCCCCTCCGTCAAAGCGGCGTGCAACCGTGAAGCGATCGCTGGCAGGCTCACCCGGTCGAGCGCAGTCGCGCCTCCCGGGACGATGCGCCCCGGGGCGAAAAGTCCGCACCGATCACAGCGGTAGACGCCCGCTTCGGCGCGTTAAGCGGGGAGCCCGTCGATGAAAGCTGGATCGCCCATTTGCAGAGCGATGCGCGCGACCTCACCGGCCCGGGTGACGAGGAGCTCGCGACCGCTGGCATCGACCGGGTCATAGCCGAACACAGCCTGGTTCGACTGCTCGGCGTGCCGACGCAGGAACTCGACGTACCCCTGACCGATGGCCTGCATCACTGGGAAATACGCGACGTTGTCGAGCTTGACCATGGACAGCTCCTTGTCCGTCAGCTCACTCAGGCGGTTGGCGTCGGTGGCGTCGATTCGACCGAGCGGCAGGTCGGGGAGCTTGGCGACGGCGGTGTGGTCGAGCGATATCTGGAAGCGACGATAGTCGCACCCGCTCGTCACCCGCGTCGCGCGCAGCAAATCGCATTGCATGTCGGATGCGTCGTTGCTCGCTTCCGTCATGATCCAATCGAGCCAAAAGGTGACGTCCGGACCGGGCGGATTGGCCACTTGCTCGGGCGCGATGAGCTGGGTACGCGCGCCGGTACCGAATGAAAAAATCGTGAGCCGCCCCACTTCGTACTGCGGTGGCCCGTATTGCACGGCCTCGAGCAGGGCCGCCACCGAGGGATTGTTGTACGTGGTGGTGCCGCCGTCGACGAACCGCTCCATCGGCGTAAAATAGGTGGGCGCGGACATGGTCGCCTCCATGACCGCGCGCAGCAGTACCTTCGCGTACGCATTGTCGGGCCGCTCACGCAGGTACGAAAAGAACGTTTCCTCGCCCTCCGTCACGTCGTGAGCCGTGATGAGCAGATCGATCCCGGTTTTATCGCACACGTCGCGAAGCGTGACGTCGCCGAGCGTCTCTTTGAGAATCCGACGGTAACTCGCTTTGGACCAGGCCGGCGGGTTGAGAAATTGGTGAGCGAACATGTCGCGCCGCGTGAAGACCTTGGTCACGAAGGTGCCGTAAAGTTGCTCGATTTCGAGCGCGGTGCGGCCCGACGCCACCAGGCCGGCAATGATGGCTCCCGTCGAAGTGCCCGCCACCATGTCGAAGATCTGGTGGCAGGGCGCCCCTGCCTGCTGCTCGAGCTCCTTCAGAAGCTGGATGGTCATGATGCCGCGGATTCCCCCGCCGTCGAGGCAGAGGAGCGCTCGATTCTTCTCGGGAATCCGCAGCCGTGCAAACGCTCGTTGGGCCGTCTCGCGCATGATTTCCCCTCTCGCTCGTCGCACCAACATACCGCGCGCGAGCCCTTGGCGACATCACCGCGGCGCCCGCTTCGGTCAGCCAAAGTCACCCCTTTGTGCCGAAAAGTGGGCCCTCTCCCCCATCCTCTGAAACCATGGCCCAACCTTCTCGCGTCGGGAGATTCGGACATGTCGCCACGCTTTTCTATTTCACTCGCCGCGCTGGTTCCTGCGCTCATTCTCATCCCACTCGCCTGCGGCGGGAGCGATCCTGCGCCCGGCAACGGCGCGTCGCTTACCGGCGGGCTCTGCGCGGCCGGATGCCGGTCGCCGATGGTATGCGACGCGACCATCGGCTGCGTGGAATGCACGCATGATGACGCATGCCCGACCGCCAAGCCGAGATGCGTACGGGGCGCTTGCTCCGTGTGCGCCACCAACGACGATTGCCCTTCGTCGATCCACACCTGCTCCCCCACCGACCACGCGTGTCATGTCGCCTGTGGACCGGGCAGCTCCGTCACTTGCGATCACGGCACGCAGTGCGACCCCGCGAGCGGAGCGTGCGTGGTCTGCATCACCAACGCCGATTGCGCGGGCACCGACCATCCCCTCTGCGACCCGCAGCGCAAGCTCTGCGTCGCCTGCGTGGCCAACGACCATTGCGCCTCCAGCGCGCCCATCTGCGCGCGCGGCCAAGGGGAGTGCGTTCAATGCGTCACCAACGGCGACTGCCCGTCTTCGGCGCCGACCTGCACCGCCGATCTCAAGTGCCAGGGCGGATGTTTATCCGATTCGAGCTGCAGCGGTGGCGAGCCCTTTTGCAACATGGCGACGGGCGAGTGCGTCGAGTGCAGAGGGAGCTCGGATTGCCACACGCCCGATCTCCCCCTCTGCCACCGCGGCCACTGTGCGCAGTGTGTGGACGCGACGTCGTGCCCTTCGACCGCTCCATATTGCGCGAACGGGCGATGTGTGGCTTGCCGCGACGATTCGCAATGCCCGAGTACGGCGCCGCGCTGCAAGAGCGGCGCTTGCAGCCCTTAGCGGCGCGCGACGCCGGCGCGTCGCGACGTTCAGCTCACGGCGATCGACGCGCCGCACATCTCGTTACGACGACGGAGGCGGTCGTCGCGACCGGCGCGCCGCGCCGGGCTGGCGCGAACCCTCGCCCTGCTTTTCTTTGTGTTTGCTCCAGCAATCGGCGCAGCGCCACTCGACGATGAACGTCCCCTGGGGGCCTGCGCGACGAGAAAGTCTCCACCCGAATTTCGGACTGATGAGGGTGTAGTTGGTATCGGTCTTGGGAGCGTGGATGCCGCAGCCGATGCAAACCTCGAAGTCGTGCGTGGACATCTATCAACTTAGAATTCCACGCTTCCGAACAACGAGCAATATTCATCGGCGCTAGCGCGTCTTTGGGGTACGCCGCGTTACTGAGGACGGCGAACGCTAACCCGGAAGCCGAACGAGTCCGCCAGCGGGCCGGCCAGGCCGAACTCCGTGGCCTCGGGAAAAGCGACCCGGTCGAGCTCGTTGTAGAAGATCTCGACGGCCTGCGTCGGATTGGTGAACCACGGGTCTTTGAGATAGACGCGCAGATTCCATATCGGGTCCTCGATGGTGTTGTACGGATTGCCCAGCCGTCCGGGATCGATGAGGTCCTTCTTCGGACAGCGCGTACATTGTGGTTTGCACACGGCGTTCGGGATCGAAAAATTGCACTGCTGTCTCATGTCGTCGGTAATGGCCTCGAAGAACGACTGCTGCATGGCCACGACGCCCGTCGGGTTGACGTTGCCGATCATCGGACGCCCATCCATGCCGGTAATGACTTGTCCGTCTTTGTCGCGTGCCGTCGCGCTACCTGACCAGTCCCCCATGATGATCGCCGGGCGGTCTCGACTCTTGCGCTGAATCCACCCGATGACCTTCTGAATGCCGAGGATATTTTCCTCCTCCCAACCGGCGGCTCCCACGTTGCCGTTTCCGTATCCACCGGTGTACGGCATGAGCGCTCCCAAGAGGGGCGGCGCGTGGACGCAATAAACATCGATGTCCTTTCCGGGTTCGTATTCCATCTTCGCGTACAGCGCTACGCGGCGGAATGCCGAACTGGGAATGACGTATTGCTCGACCTCGGTGAGCTTGTATTTCGAGAGAAGAAGGGAAGTAGTTCCGCCGGCCCAACCGTAGGGGCGTCGCGTATCGGTGGCACAACGCGTTTTGACCGTTGACCACGGGATGTACGAAATCCCATTGAGGACGATGCAGTTGAAACACTGGTTCTCGTATTGGTTGCCAAAAAGAAGCGCGGCCAACGCAATGGGGCCACATTTGTCGGAGTAACATTTGACGCCGCCCGCCGTCACCCCAGAATCCTTCCCCGGCTCGGTGTTACAGTTGTCGATGAGGCACTGATAAACCTTCGCCACGGCGCTCTGATCGGCCGAGGCATCACAAGCCGCGCGCCCCGGGGGATCGATGGGCCGCGGCGGGTCCATCGTGGGGTCGGGTACTTCGTCTTGCTGATTGGCTGGCTCCGTGGCTGGGGTATCGACGTCGGCCGCCCCTTGAGCAAAGTATTGAAAGCCGCCGGGCACGTCTTTGGCGGCCTTGATGAGCGCCTCCTGGGTCCACGCCTTTTGCTCGGCGGGCATCTCGATCTCGTCGTGCCGCGCCACTTCGCTGGCGCAGAGCAGATCAGAAACCGCACCGCGAGCCGCCAGGTCGTTGATGACCGTTTTCGCCCTCAGGTTTTCGATGACGGCAAAAGCGCCATAGAGGCCCGCATTGAAGACGTCGAGTTTGAAGGCCTCGACCTCGGTGCGAACGCACTTCTGGTACTGGCCGTCATCCTCCTGATCGCGGCAATAGAGTCCGCGCGCGGGAAAATCCGCGGTGCCCCCGATCGCGTAGAGCGTGAAGAATCCCGCCCCCTCGAGCGTGCCCACGATGAGCATCTTCGGTTTGGGTTCACCGGGAACCGCAATGGCAGCGCCGTAACCCAACGGGAGCGGAGCAAATTCCACATAGCCGTTCTCGATGACCCTGAAACCGACGTTGACCATCGCGGCTGTCGGCAGTTGCCCGAAACCGAGCGGCGCGTTGAGAAAAGCCGAACCCAAATTGGTGGGAAGGGTCGTCCCGTTTCCAACGCCCCAGACGAGCGAGCTTCCGGAGATCGCGTTGACGAGCCGTGTTTGCCGATTTTGCGCCGTTCCCGTCGTCGTTTCGAGCATTGACAGTAGCGTGGCTGGACCCTCGGCCGGCCCCGCGTAGACGAGGGTCGCGGCGACGTCAGTCCCTACTTCGACGCCTGTTTTTTCGGCGAGAGCTGGAGCGGAGCACGTCTTGCCCGTGGGGATGATCTTGAAGTCGAGCTGCCCGGTGGGAACTTTGAACGGCGCGGTAACCTCCGCATACGCCAGCCCTTTGCCGCAGATAGTGCCCTTGTCGAGGCCCGAGCCGCGGAAGGTGGGGCGCCCGTACGAAGCGGCGCCGGAGGGCCGCACACAGATGTCGACATTTTCCGTCGACGGAAACACGTGCGCCAACCGCACGCGCCCGGCGCCGGTGCCCGGGACCCACTTCGGCAGCACGCAGGACTTAGGGAGCGGATCGGGCTCGTACGCCTCGATATCGGCGACGGCCTGGCAGCTCGTCACCGCCAACCCCAGCGCCAACACAACCAGACGAAGCATTAGATACACGAATGGCCTCCGTGAAGAAGTGAGTGAGGCAACCTCCAAGTGCCGAAGCGCCCCACCTAAAACGACAGCAGCGACTTCTTAGAAACTTCCGAACACTGCCCCTTGCCCGCCGCCGATCGTGGGCGCGACGCCAAAGCTGACTTGCGGACGATGACCTTGGCCCTGCGAACTCGGAGCGGCCCCCGGCTCGGTCTTGTCGTTCTTGCCGGTGACGAAGAGGTACGTGCCGGCGAGGACCGCGACCGCGCCCAGGCCGAGCCCGAGGTTGGAGCCCCAGGCCGCGATTATGGCTTTCTTCGAATAGTCGGAGCCCGTCCCGTCACAGCGAACCTCGCCGTCGAGCATGGGGCAGCTCTCTGCGGCTTTGTCGCGGTTACTCAGCGCAGAAAAGCTGAAATAGGTGCCGACCCCGGCGCCTACCAAACCGCCGACGAACAGAACCGCGCCCGTCTTGCGTTTCGCCGACCAGCCCGGGTCGCTCGCGGCGTAAGTTTCGACGATCGGCGCCAGTTCGAGTTTCTCGATCGTGGTGCTGAGACGCTGCTTCTTTTGAATGGTGATGGTCTTGGTCTTCGGCAGAAAGCCGGGCGCCCGCGCGACAATTTCGACCTTGCCGGGGTCGATGGGAAGCTCGGTACCCCAACCTCCCGACCCGAGCGCGACGCCATTGCGAACGATCTCGAGGTCTTTCACCTTGGCGAAATCGGGAACGACGATGGTGAGGAAAGGAAGCTCGGGTTCCAGCTTGGCGATGCTGTTTCTGGCAAGCTCCTCGCGGTCAGCACGATTGGCTTTGCGTGCGTCGGAGAGTGCTTGGCGGAACTCACCCCACGCACTGGCGACCCGCCCTTCCGATTCATGACAGACGGCGAGGTTGAGCAATGTGCCGGACGCCGCGTCGAGTCGGTAGCTTTCCGCCAGCTTGGTGCAAGCTTCGGTATAGCGACCGGCTTCCATCAAACCGCGCGCGGTGAAAAAAAGCATCTCCGCCACTGCTTTGTCGGCGGTGGAGGTGGTTGGCGCCGTGGTCGCCGACGACGGCGGCGCAGTCGTCGCCGGCTCGGCGGCGTCGGCGGTAGTGGCGAGAAGTCCCAAACTCAAGGCAGCGACGGCAACTGCGAGAGGGCGACGTTTCACTGACGATCCTCCAGAGGGTTGAGCTTCTTCCTAGGCTGGTCTGCGGTGGTCGACGGGGACGAAGGCGTCGCCGTCGTGCTCGGGGGCGAATTGTCCGGCGACGTTGCCGGCGTGCTGCGCGGCGCGGCGGGACGCGTGACGACCGGCCGCGGTGGCGGCGAAACGTGACGAACGGGCTCGGATGTCGTCGTCGGTTTCGTCGCGGCGGCATTGGGAAGCTGTCCCGTTTCCGGCGACACGGGTGTCCCAGCAGCAGCAGTAGGGGTCGCCGCCGCGGGAACGGGCGCCGCGGCGGTGGGCATGGGAGGCGGCGCCGCCGTCGGTGCCGTTGCCGACCCTTCGTCGGACGTGGGCCGCTCGCGATTGAGAAACAACCATCCCCCGAGTCCGGCGATGGCCAAGAGGGCGACCGCGATCATTCCTTGCCGGCGCTTGCGCGCCGGATCTTGCGAGGAGAGCAACGTCGCGGCAGCGCCAGACTGTTCGGCATGGGCCCCCACTTTGGGATACGAGGCCGACGCGTCTGCGAACGCGAGGGACGTGTAGGTACCCGTCGATCCACCCGGTTGTCGCAGCGACGAATTCATCGCCGACGTGCCCGCGGGGTCGAGCGTCTGGCGAATGCGCGTACGGACTTGCTCGGCGTAGGGCGAACCGACGGCGGCCAGTAAGTCTCCCGCGAGGTCGGCGACGTTCTGAATGCGCAGATCGACGGTGCGCTCGAGACAATGCAGCACGACGCCTTCGAGCCCGGGCGTCACTTCCGTACGTTGATCGCGCAGCCGCGGCGGCGGCTTGTTGCCGGCGAGATCGGCGCAAATGCGCGCCAGCGAAGGCTGGTCGTAAGGAGGTCGGCCGGCGATGAGCTCGTAAAGGATGGCTCCGATCGACCAAATGTCGGTGCGGGAATCGACCGAACCGGCGCCGAAGAGCTGCTCGGGCGACATGTACTTGGGCGAGCCGAGCACGACCCCCGTCTGCGTGAGCTCCCCTTCGTCTTCACCGAGGGTCGTCCATTTGGAGATGCCGAAATCGAGGATCTTCACGAGATCCGATCCGTCGGCGCGCTTGGTGACCAGGAGGTTCGAGGGTTTGAGGTCGCGGTGGACGATTCCGTGAGCGTGCGCCTCGGCGACCCCTTCGCAGACCTGAACGATGTACTCGACCGCGGCGCCGATCGGGAAAGGCCCCTGGGTGCGGATCATCTTCCGCAGATCGTTGCCGGCCAGGTACTCCATGACCATGTACATGGCGCCGTCGCGCCACGTGCCGACGTCGAGAACGCGGGTGATGTGCTCGTTGCGGAGCTTGGCGCTGACTTGCGCCTCACGACGAAAGCGCGACTTGAAGTCTTCGCTGCCGTCCGTTTTGGCGTAAAGGAACTTGAGCGCGATGGCTTCGCGCAATTCGAGGTGTGTGGCAGCGACGACGACGCCCATGGCGCCGCGTCCAAGAATGCTGTCGACGCGATACTTGCCGGAGATGACCGTTCCCGGAGAGAGCTGCGTCAGAAGCGACTCGTGCGGCGCATCCTGCGATTCCTCGGTCTCGTATAAAACCTCCACCTCTTCTGCCGCCTGTTCTGGCATTCCCGGTGTCATTTCCTTCCGCGATTCATCCACGTTGGCACCGCCTGACGGTTTCTCGGGTCTCGGAGCAGGGATGAGTCCGCACTCCAATGATGCCCGAGTTACTCGCGATTTAAAATATATGTCCTCCGCTCGCCGAGGTCACCGCAAAACCTCTCTCTGTCTCTTCGGACAGAACCTGCTCGGCGAGAAGCAACTCGTTCCCACTGTGTGCGAGAAAACCACGTCCTCGAATCGTCGATTGAATAAGCACTCACTTCAGCTGACATTCGCCGGCGACTGTCTCTTACACACGCACATCTGCCGCGATACGCGGCGCTAGGCGTCGAATGGCCGACGAAGGGTGCATCGACCGTCTTTTGCAAGTCGTCATCACGATTCGAGCTTCGTCTAGCAACGGCCCCTTTCGCTCCGAACCGAAGCAGGATTGCGGCACAAAAATAAGGCGCGCGCGCGCTCGGCGCGCAATGCAGCGCCGCTGCGGCTGTGTCTCGCGTCGCACCTGGGAAAGGCTGCGCGAGAGCCCCCCTAGAAGTGACGACTTGCTGCACGCGAAATCCTCCGCCCCTCGTCCACGGCGGAGTCCACGCCGAGCACCCAGTTTGACGTGGTGGCGCGATGGGGTCAATAGTCTGACGCTTCACCATTCATCACAGGACGAGCGGTCATCGCGATCGATCTCGCGACGCTCTTTCGAACCGCTCGATTGCTCGTCCTTCAGCGTACAGTTATCCCACATCTGCCACCCATTCACGACATCGACAGCCATCCTCATTGAATAGTGAAGCGTGCGCCGATCGGCCCTGCCCCGGCCGTCGGCGAACGGACATCGACGGATCCGCGGTACACCTCGACGCGACCTACCAGCGGTCCGCCCGGCGCCGCGCTGCCGAATCCGACGCCGCCACGACGCGGCGCCCTTCGGCCGTCCCATCCCGCCTGCGCCGCTCAGAAGAAAAGCGCGGCGGTCGCGCAACACGACGCGCAGGAGGATCGGCGGTGCCCATCAAGCTCGGCACCGTGGGGGTCGGCGGTGCGGCAACGCGAGCGATTCGGGTGGGCCAAGAAGGACTCGAACCTTCAGCCAACGGATTAAGAGTCCGCTGCTCTACCAATTGAGCTATTGGCCCAAAAAACGATTGATTCTCTCGAGCTTCCCTGTAGTCGCGATCGCCTCCTCCGCACTCGGGGCGCTCCAACGAGAGGGGCTTCCCCGAAGGGGAGCAGCCTCTTTACTCGAACACGGGGCCAATCGGTAGCGATTTGTCGTACATGTGGTCGAGCTACGGTCCGCGGTCCGCCGCGCACCCCTGTCCGACCAGTTGACCGGTGACGGAAGTGTCCGAACCGAGTACCGTTACCGAGCGCGCGGGGCGCCCAGATTTCGGACGCCCGAGGGGGTTCTCGCCCAATGCTGAAGCGAAGCCAGTGGCTCGAGAATGCCCGCAAGCTCGACTGGGAATTCTCCTATGTGAAAGAGGAGGAAGTGTTCCCCGAGGTCGCCTCTGGCAAGCCGTGGCTACCTCACGACCAATGGAAGGACTGGGACGAACCGTACCGCACGTCATTCACCGAATACGTGCGCATGCAGAGCAAGAAAGACGACGCGCTCGCTGCCGTTCGCGAAGCGATCGGAAAGCCGGAGGACTTCTGGCGGCTGCCCAAGCCCTGGCTCAGCGCGCTCAAACTGCACGCCGCCACGCTGCCTCTCGCTGAGTTCGCCGCCGTCATCGGGAATCTGCGCGGCGCGCGCTTCGGCCGTGACAGCGCCTGGCGCACCATGGCTACGCTCGGAGCTCTCGACGAGCTGCGCCATACGCAAATCCCGCTCTCGTCGATGCACGGGCTCGTTCATCACGACGAGCAGTTCGATTGGACGCACCGCTTTTACCATTCGAACAACTGGGTGGCGATCGCAGCGCGGCACCTTTTCGATGAGCTGCTCTTGACTTCGAACGCCATCGAATTCGCCGTGGCCACGCACTTCGTCTTCGAGACGGGTTTTACCAACTTGCAATTCGTGGCTCTCTCCTCGCTCGCCCACGACGTCGGCGATCGCATGTTCGAACAGACGCTGAACAGCATCCAGAGCGACGAGGCCCGGCACGCCCAGATCGGACTGCCCGTGCTCGCCACCGTCTTCGAGCACGATCCTGCCTACGCGCAGTACTTGCTCGACAAGTGGTTCTGGCGAGCTTGGTTGCTCTTCGCGGTGGTGACTGGGTTCAGCATGGATTACCTGACGCCGCTCGAGCATCGCTCGCGTTCGTTCAAGGAGTTCATGCAGGAGTGGGTCCTCGACCAATACGTGCGTTCCATCGAGGAGCTCGGCCTCAAGAAGCCTTGGTACTGGGATACTTTCCTGTCGGCGCTCGATAACTATCATCACATGGTTTACGCCAGCGCGTACTCGTACCGCGCCTCGGTCTGGTTCGATTTGGTGGTACCCGGACCGGAGGAGCGGGCATGGCTGCGCGAAAAGTATCCCGATAGCTGGGACGGGTTCGATCGCATTTGGCAGACCGTGACCGAGCACTGGGAGGAGACCGACATCGGCAATGACTTCGCCGTTCACGGCACTGCCATCGTCACCTTCTGCAACCTGTGCCAGCTCGTGCTCTCGGGCGGCACGCCCGCCAAAAACACCGCGACGACGGCGATCCACGACGACAAGAAGTACATTTTCTGCTCCGAGCCGTGCCGGTGGATTTTCGAGAGAGAGCGCGAGCGATACGGCGATCATCGCGATGTCGTCAAGCGCGTGCTGGCGGGCGAAGCGCCCGCCAATCTCGTGGCCTTATTGACCGAATACTTCGGGCTCCGCTTCGAGACCTGGGGCAAAGACGCGTTCGGCGGCGACTACCCGTGGCTCTACCGTAAGAGGACGGCATGATCCCGCTCTATGGTTTTTTAGAGGGCGATTCCATCGGCCTTCTCGTGCTCGCCGACGAGAACGACACCGCCGCCGATCTCGCGGAAAAGCTGCAATCCGCGGCGCGCATCCGGGTGAAGGCGGAGGCGAAAATGAAGGTCGTCTACCAGGGTGTCATGATCGCGTCCCACACGACGGTGGCAGAGGCGCAAATGGGCGCACTCGATCGATTCGACGTCATCAAGGGGGAGCTGCGATGACATTCGACAAGGCGGCGACCCTGGATGAATTGTGGATCGGCGAGAAGTGCGCCGCGGTCGTGGCGGGCCGATCGGTGCTCCTCGTCAACGTGGAAGGAACCATTTGCGCCTACGAAGATCGCTGCCGCCACAAGGGCATCGCGCTCAGCCTCGGGACGCTCGAAGGCCATGCCCTCACGTGCTCGGTTCACGGATGGATCTACGACGCACGCACCGGGGCCGGAATCAATCCCGAGAGTGCGCGCCTTCTGCGATATCCGGTGAGAATCGAAGGCAACGACATCCTGGTCGATGTCACCGAATCGGAGGACCATGGCAGACCCGCCTGACGCCGCGCATTTGGTCGGTCCGGTCTTGACCAAGGGGCGGCACGCCGAGGCCGTGGTGGCCGCCATCCGCGAGCTCAACGAGAACACGGAAGTGGTCGACCGAGGTGCGTACCTCAGGGTCTCGGTACCCATTTCTTGTACCGTCACGCGCCAGGCGATCGAAAAACACTGCGGCGAGCCCTTCGTTTTCCCCTCCGATCTCGAGATGATCATGCCCTCTTTCAAGGGTCGGCTGGCGCTCACCGACGACGTGGCGGTATGGAACGTGAGCCGCGGGAGACAGCCATGAACGGCGCCGGTTCGAGCCGTCGACGCCCATCGGGCTCGAGACTCAAAACGTATTCGCATCTCGAGCGCGACCGAAGGCTGCCGAGCGAATACGAGCTCGTCACCACGAGCCTCTTGTATTACCCGAGCCGCGGCTTCGAAGTAAAAACGCCTCTCGCGCCCTGGTACGAGAAGCATCAGCGCGGTTCACTTCTGACCGCGCGCGATTGGGAGCGCTTCTGCGATCCGCGCCAGACCACCTACGCCAAATACACGGCGCTGGCGCTGAAAGGCGAGACGTATTTGGATGGCGTTCTCGAGGCCATCGAGACAAAAGGATATGACCGCGCGCTATCGCCTGAATGGCGGGGCACGCTCGACCGCGTGCTCGGACCGCTGCGCTATCCACTACACGGGTTTCAGATGATCGCCGCCTATATCGGCCAAATGGCGCCGAGCGGGCGCATCGCCGTGGCCGCGCTATTTCAAGCAGCCGATGAAGTACGAAGAATCCAGCGACTCGCTTATCGGATGACGTTACTGCAGGCGATTGACCCCGCCTTTGGACGAGACAGCAAGAACGTCTGGCTGCGCGATCCGGCGTGGCAACCGCTGCGCGAAGCCGTAGAGCGTTGCCTCGTCACCTACGACTGGGGAGAATCGCTCGTCGCTCTCAATCTCTGCATCAAGCCGCTCATCGACGAGTTATTCATGACGTACCTGGCGAAAGAGGCCGAAGAGCACGACGATCATATGCTCGGGCAGCTCTTCTCTTCGCTCGACGAAGACTGCCGATGGCAGCGCGCGTGGACAGCGGCGCTCTTGCAGACGGCGATGCAAGACAATGCCGAGAATCGAACCGTCATCGAGGGGTGGATCGCGCGCTGGGGAGAAGTGGCGCAGCGTGCAGCGGCCGCTTTCGATGGTTTCTTCCGGCGCACACCGGCCCCGTCGGCCGCCTTGGCGTCCTTTGCCGCTAAAATGAGGGCCGACGTCGTGGCGGAGGCTCCTGCGGCGTGAAAACGAAACTGAGCGGCGGGGGCAGGATCGTTCCGAGCATGCTCGGGTTTGCCGATAATTTGCTGCGCGGCGAAGGGGCGGGCCTCGTTGCCCTCGATGTCGACTTTCGCTTCACCTTTTGGAATGCCGCCATGGAGCGCATCACCGGGCTCGGCGCAGACGAGGTGATGGGACGATTCGCCATCGATGCATTTCCGTTTCTCGGCGATCAGCGGGAGAGCCTAGGGCGGGCCCTCGCCGGCGAAACCGTCGCTGCCGAAAGGCGGCCCTTTGCCATCGCCGGGCGCGCGCGGGAACGCGTTCTCGAGGGCTCGTTCACGCCTTTTACCAATGAGCAAGGCGATGCCGTCGGCGTGGTCTGCCGCATCCGCGATCTTACCGAACAAAAGTTGGCGGAAGAGCAGTTGGGTGAAACCGAGCGCCGGTTTCAAAACATGGCCGACGCCGCGCCCGTTCTTCTGTGGATGTCGGAACCAGATGGCCTCTGCACCTTTTTCAACCAGACCTGGCTCGACTTCACCGGACGCACGATGGAAGAAGAATGGGGCGTCGGCTGGGCGGCGGGGATCCATTTCGAAGACTTTCAAAAGTGCATGGATACGTACTTCACGGCGTTCAACGCGCGCCGCGTCTTCGAGATGGAGTATCGACTGCGGCGGCACGACGGCGACTATCGATGGATCCTCGATCGGGGAACGCCTCGTTACTCACCTGACCGCACGTTTGCCGGATACATCGGATCCTGCGTCGACATCACCGATCGCAAACGCATGGAAGGGGAACTGCGCAAGGCGGTGCGCGACCGCGACGACTTTCTTTCTATCGCCTCGCACGAGCTGCGCACGCCGTTGACCACGCTGAGTCTCGAGATCCAGAGCTTGAAGCGCGCGCTCGGCAAGCACCCCAAGGGTCTCCCCAAGAGCGACAGGCTCGAACGGAGCGCGGCGGTGGCGGAGAACCAAATCAATCGCCTCATCACCCTCGTCGAAGAGCTGCTCGACGTCTCGCGCTTGGCGAGCGGGCGCCTCAGGGTCGAGCCGACCGAGTTCGATCTCTCCGAGCTGGTGCGCGAGGTGGCGAGCCGACTCAAGCCTTCGCTCGATGCCGCTGGATGCGCGCTCAGTCTGGAAGCTCGCGCCCGCACCATCGGCAGCTGGGACCGGCTGCGCGTCGAGCAGGTGGTCGCCAACCTCGTTTCCAACGCGCTCAAATATGGCCCCGGTAACCCCGTCGAAATGTCTGTCACCCAAGAGACGGAATGCGCCTGCCTGCGCGTTCGGGACCACGGTATCGGGATCGCGCACGCCGATCAGCGCCGCATCTTCCAACGCTTCGAACGCGCGGTCCCGCTGTCGCATTACAGCGGCTTCGGGCTGGGGCTCTGGATAGCTCGGGAAATCGTGGCGGCTCACGGCGGGTCGATCGATGTCGACAGCGAGCTTGGCCGCGGTTCGACGTTCATCGTCCGCCTCCCGCTTCGTGCGGCGTAGCGCCTCGATATTGAAACGAGGCGGCAGGCGCTACGCCGTCTTTCGCGCCGGCGCCTTTCGCGTCGGGTGCGTGCGGTGTGGCACCCCCTTGGGACGGTGGTTGCCGACCACCTGTTTCAGGTGCGAGCCGGCCGTGCTTCGGCGACTAGCCGCCTGTTTCTTGGCGTGCCCGCCGCCGCCGTGCTGGCTCTCCACGCTCTGCCGCAGCAAATCCGCGAGATCGATCACCTTGGCGCCGGTTCTCTTCGGTGTGGTCTCCGAGGTGGGAATGTCCTCGATGTCGCCGTGCGTCGCCTTGCGCTTGATGCGCGCCAGAAGGTCGTCGCGATACTCGTCACGGTATTGTTCGGGCTTCCATTTGTCGGCCATGCTCGCCACGAGCTGCTTTGCCATCTCGAGCTCGCGCGGCGTCGCCTTGGCCGCTTTCGCGCCATCCTCCGGCACTTCGAGCTCGTCGGCACTCCGCAGCTCGTGGGCAAAACGCAAGAGCTGCAAGATGAGTCGGTCGTCCTCGACGAGCAGCGCGGCGAGATGCTGCCGCGTCCGTATCACGACCTTGGCGATGCCGACCTTCCCCGCGTCCTCTAACGTATCGCGCAGGATCGCGTACGCTTTGCCGCCTTGCTTGGTGGGCGCAAGGTAGTACGGCGTGTCGTAATAGAGCGTGCTGATGTCGCTCTGATCGACGAACGCCAGGATGTCGATGGTCTGCGTCGCGCGAACGTTGGCGTTGCGAATGTCTTCCTCGGTGACGACGACGTACTTTCCTTTGCGATATTGGTAGCCTTTGACGATGTTTTTCCAATCGACCTTCGCGCCCGTTCGGCGGTTCACCCGTTCGTAACCGACGGGGGCAAGGTCGTGCTTATCGAGTAGCGAGAGCGAGAGCTCGTCGCGTTGCTCGGCCGTATAGAGCCCGACCGGAATTTGGACGAGACCGAAGCTGATACTCCCCTTCCAGAGTGCGCGTGCCATGAGAAGGGAGTTAAGGCGGCAGAACGAGCTTTGCCGCTGATCTCCTGGCGATTTGGGCCCAAAGTCGGGGAAGTGCGGACGCGGCGCACCGTCGACGATGGCGCAGGAGGTGACGACCGGCGCGGATTTCATGCAAGCTGGCGGCATGTTCGTCATCGAACTCACCTACAAAGCTCCGCTCGCCGAAATCGACGCGCACATGAAAGCGCACGTCGTGTTCTTGAAAAAGTACTACGCAGCCGGTCATTTTCTCGTCTCAGGACGCCAGATCCCACGCGAAGGCGGAATCATCTTGGCGATCGGCGAGAGCCGCCAGCAGATCGAAACGATCATGAGCGAGGATCCGTTTTGCCGGCAAGGCCTGGCCGATTTTCGGGTCGTCGAGTTTCGCGCCAGCCAAAGCGCCGACGACATGCCGAAACGAATCGGCGCGTAAGCACCGAAGAGCCGCGCCGGGCAACGAGCGCGTTGAGGTGGAATCCGGCATAAACATAAGAACGGATTCGGCGATCTCGTCCGACCGCGCGGCGGCGAACCGATCGACCCTCACGAACCGCCGCTGCAAGAAGCACCGGGAAGGAAAGTTTCAACCGCACGAAACCGAGTCGTCGCAGAGGACCCTACACCCCTCCTCACTCTGAGTGTCCTGCCGCCTTGGAGCGTCGTTTGGCTGGTGCTCGGGCAAGCGAGCGGAATTCCAGGCTACGCATCCGGGCGGGTGAGGTCCCGTCGTCACGGATCGTTTCACTTCTGCACGGCGTAGCCTCGCATACATTTTTCCCTCTTTGCTCGCGGGAAGAACTATTGGAACGGGCCCGTCGGGTATGAGACATAAACATATCGCGCACCGAAATGCTCGGTGCGAAGAAGGAGTGCCTACATGTCGTCACGGCTCACGCACGTATCGGCCGCTTCGGCTTTGGTGGCCGGCGTCGCGATCGCCTGTACCGGCACGCTCGACGTCGCGCCCTCGAATACCCCGCCCCCCGGCGGCCAGATGCCGGATGCAGGACCGGAACTCCCGTTCGAGCCGGTTCAGGCGCGCGTCTACGTGCCCAAGGTGAAGAACCTGATGCTCGGCCTGCCGGCGACCGAGGAGGAGATCACGGCGGTGACGACGGATCCCACCGCCCTCCGTGGCCTGGTCGACGCCTGGTTCGTGCGCCCCGAGGCGCAGGCCAAGCTCGGCAATTTTTTCAACAAGGCTTTTCAGCAGACGCAAATCTCGCAAAACGACTTCTACGACCAGCTGAGCGTCGACAGCCTGACGAACCTGCCGCTGTTCGCGCAAGCTCAAGAGTCGATGTCGCGCACGGCGCTGAAAACGATCGCCGAGGGCAAACCGTTCACCGACACGGTGACGACCCACACCTTCATGATGACCCCGACGCTGATGTCGATGTACCTGGCCGTCGACCAGTCGCAGGTCGACGACGCGGGCAAGGGGTCGGTGAGCATGCCGATGCCGGATGGCAGCATCAGCACGACGCAGGCTTTCTGGCTCACCTACCAAGCCGACGTTCCGATCCCGCTGGCCGAGACGATCGATCCGGCAAGTCCGAACTTCATGCACTTCGCCGTGGTCGCGCCGTTTTCGTGCAGCGTGCCCGAGCTCGACGCCACGGGTCACGTCGCGCTCGATGCCATGGGCAAAGCCAAGAAGGTGAACAAGACGTACACCCAGCGCAAATACACCGGCGTGACGAGCGCCTTTCTCGGGCTGTTTGGCTGGGCGCCGAGCAAATATGCGAGCGACCCCGCCGATCTGAACGGGCCGCCGACGATCGCGATTCCGGCTGACGTTCCGGCCGACCAGAAGTACCTCTACCAATACAACTGCGCGGGCGGCGTCGCGTTCACATCCCCCAGCGTGACCCCTCAGGACGCGATCTGGCGCCCGGTCACCGTGCGGGTGGCCAAGGCCGGCGAGAAGCTCACGCCATTTTACGACCTGCCCGCGCTGCGCCAGACGAACGAGATCGTGGTGCGCATGCCGCGCGTCGGCTACTTCTCGACCCCGGCGTTCTTCGCCAACTGGACGACGAACAACAGCAACCAGCACCGCGACACGCTGAACCAAGCGCTGATCGTCGGCGTCGGACGCAGCATCAACCCGGTCGACAAGGGCACCTCGACCGTCCTCGACAACGGCAAGGACGGCCAGCACTCCGACCCCGCGAGCCCCTGCTACAGCTGCCATCAGACGATGGATCCGATGCGGAACGTCTTCCGCCAGGCGTACACGTACTCGTACCACGCGCAGCACGATCCCGCGCAGGTCTACTCCACCGCGTCGTTCGATTACCTCGGCGAGAAGTCCGCGCTCGCGTCGCTCGATGACTTCGCCACCGCGATGGTGACGCATCCGCTCTACGCCGTCGCTTGGGCACAAAAGCTCTGTTACTACGCGAATTCGAGCGGGTGCGCCGAGGAGGACCCCGAGTTTTTGCGCGTCGTCGCGGCTTTCAAAGAGTCGAACTTCGACTTTCACACCTTGCTGCTCGAGCTCTTCTCCTCGCCGCTGGTCACCGGGCAGACCGCCACGAAGACGGGGCGTGAGATCGGCGAGACGGTCAGCATTGCGCGCCAGGATCACTTCTGCTCCGCGCTCACCAATCGGCTGCAACTCGCGACGAGCCTCTGCGTCGGCATCACCGACGCCACCACCAAGATCGCGGTGACCAACAACATCCCGCTCGATGGCTACCTGCGCGGCGCCGAAGCGCCGGCCTTATCCACCGACCAAACGCCTTTTTACCGCGGCGCCACCGAGTCGCTCTGCGCGTACGCGGCCGGCCTCACCGTCGACAAGGCGAAGAGCCGCTACGACAGCACCAAGAAAGATACGGCGATCACCGACTTCGTCGCCAACATCATGGGCATCACCTCGGATGATCCCAACAGCGAGGCCGTGACGCAGCTGCTCAAAGAACACTATGACGCTGCGATTGCGGCGAAGGCGTCGCCCACCGACGCGCTCAAATCCACCTTCATTACGGCCTGCCTGTCGCCCACGTCCGTGGCGATTGGCCTGTAGGAGCACATCATGAGTCTTCCGAACCGCCGCCAACTGCTCCTCGGCGCACTCGCCGGATCCGGCCTCGTCGGCCTACGCGCCCTCGCCACGGGGCTTCCCATCTCCTTCCTGCTCAATCCGAAATCGGCCCGCGCCGAGGAGCCCTGCGCCGGCAGTGCCGGGGCGCAGTTTCTGATCCTGTCGATGTCGGCGAGCGGGGACGCCCTCAATATCAACGTCCCCGGGACTTACGATTTGCCCTCGTCGTTTGCGGCCGGTTCGATCAACCACTCCGACCCCGCCGACTTGTCGATGGCGGCGACCCCCCTCACCCTCGGCGACCAGAAGTGGACGGCGGCAAAACCGTGGTCGACGTTGCCGCAGAACGTGCTCGACCGAACGGTGTTTTTCCACCACTCGACGGGCACCGCCAACCACGGTGAGCTCGGCCGCGTGCTCGCGCTCTTCGGCGCGCTACGTCGCGGACAGTGGCTGCCGGCGTAC
>DATHEQ010000236.1:0-15721 GCA_035318505.1 Polyangiaceae bacterium
GCTCATCAAAATGGTGCGACCCGTCGGACTTCCCTGCCGTCCCTTGAAATTCCGATTCGAAGAAGACGCGCAGAGCTCGTCGCCCACCAATTTGTCGGGATTCATGGCGAGACACATCGAACATCCCGGCTCGCGCCATTCGAAACCCGCTTCGCGGAATACCCGGTCGAGCCCTTCGGACTCCGCAGCACGCGCGACCTCCATCGATCCCGGCACGGCCAAGGCGCGCACGCCCTCTGCCACCTGCTTGCCCTGGAGATACTTCGCCACCTCGCGAAAATCCGAGAGGCGGCCGTTGGTGCAGCTGCCGATGAAGGCCACCCCGATCGGCGTCCCCTCGATGGGCTGGCCGGCGGCGAGCTGCATGTAGCTCAGCGCTTCTTCGACGAGCGATCGATCGGCTGGGCCGGCCGCTTCGTCCGGCGCCGGCAGCCGCTCTTTGACGGAAATGGCCTGCCCGGGATTGATTCCCCAAGTGACCGTGGGTGCGATGTCGGCGGCATCGAAGCGAACGACGTCGTCGTAGGGCGCGTCGGCGTCGGAGGCGATTGATTTCCAGAATTCCACCGCCGCTTCCCACGTCGCTGCGGGCGGCGCGAACGGGCGCCCTTTCAAGTAAGCAAACGTCTTCTCGTCGGGATTCACGTAGCCGACCCGCGCGCCACCTTCGACGGACATGTTGCAGAGGGTCATGCGCTCTTCCATGGAGAGCGCGTCGATGGTGGAGCCGCCGTATTCGTACGCGTATCCCGCACCGGCGGAGACGCCGAGGCGGCGAATGACGTGGAGGATGACGTCTTTGGCGTACACACCGGGCCCGAGCGTGCCGCTGACTTCGATGCGGCGCACTTTCAAGCGCGCCAGCGCCAGGCACTGGGTGGCGAGCACGTCGCGAACCTGTGTCGTACCGATGCCGAGCGCGATCGCGCCGAATGCGCCGTGCGTCGAGGTGTGCGAGTCGCCGCACGCGATGGTGAGTCCCGGTTGGGTGAGCCCGAGCTCGGGCCCGATGATGTGCACGATGCCCTGGCGCCCCGACGCGCGGTCGAAAAACGTGATGCGGTGCTGGCGGCATGCCGTCTCCAAGGCGACGACCATGCCTTCCGCGAGCGCGTCGCGAAATGGGCGCTTGTGGCCGTCGGTGGGGACGATGTGATCGAAGGTCGCGAACGTCCGCTCGGGCATGAGAACGCCGAGACCGAGGTCGCGCAGCATGCCGAACGCCTGAGGGCTCGTCACCTCGTGAATGAGGTGCAGGCCCACGAGCAGCTGCGTGTCC
Source organism: Polyangiaceae bacterium (assembly GCA_035318505.1). Classification (GTDB taxonomy): domain Bacteria; phylum Myxococcota_A; class Polyangia; order Polyangiales; family Polyangiaceae; genus DASWDH01. The sequence goes on from DATHEQ010000236.1 coordinate 1,280, forward strand.
CCCGAGGGGAGCCGGCGCACCGTGTGCAATTCCCACACCTTGTCGAAGAGACTTTGGCCCATCGTGCGTCCTCGCCCGGAACTCTGGCAGCCGCAGTCGATTAGGTCTACTGAATCTTCATGCGCTTTTAGTTAAGATAAACTACATGATCGATCCTGCCCTCGTACCGGCGCTGCGCGACGTTCTCACGGTGGCACAGACGGGATCGGTCGCCGCGGCGGCGCGCCGCCTTTACAAGACCCCTTCCGCGGTGAGTCAACAAATGCGGCGCGTCGAGGCGCACTTCGGCGTTGCTATCTTCGAACGTGACGGGCGCGGCGTGCGACCAAGCGCCGCCGGCGAAACGGCGCTCGTCGCCGTAGCGCGGCTGTTCGACGAAATCGAAGCCGCGTTCGGTGTTTTGACCGCGCTCTCCGGCCATGCCGCCACCACGCTGCGCGTCGCTGCCAGCGACTATCTCGGCAAGGGGTTGCTCTTGCCCGTCATTCGCCGGCTCTTCGCGGAGGACGCCGGCCTTCGCTTCGAAATCACGACCATGCATTCCATCGCCGCGCCGCGCTCGGTGGCACGCGGCGACGTCGACTTCGCCGTCGTCACCACCACCGAAACCACGGAGGGTCTGCTCGAGAAGCGTCTTTTTCGACAGCCATTCTTCTGGGTGGGGCCCCATCGACGCGGCGACACTCGCTCCCTTCGCGAGCGGCTACGCGACGAACCCGTGCTGCGACTGTCGGCGGGCAGCCAAGGGCGGCGCCTTCTCGATGCGTTTCTCGAGGCACAGCGCGTGCGCCCGGTCTCGACCATCGATGTGCCGAGCGCGTCACTCCTCTTGTCGTACGCCTCGGGGGGCATTGGCATTGGTCTCGCACCCGCGCTCGCTGTGGCAGAAGCGCCGCGCATGCGCATCCAAACGGAGCCCGCGCAGGTGTCGCCGCTTCCGGTGAAGGTTGTATGGCGCGCGAACTATCGGCTCACTGCGCCTTTGGAGCGGTTCGTGCAGCGCATCGCGGCCGCAGGTCATGAAGCAGCCCAACGGATCCGCAATTTTGCAAGAACAGCGCCAGAGCGCTGAATTTACACACTGTCCTCCCCGAGCAATGCACGCTAACAGGGAGCCCATGCTCGTGGAGCGTTTCCGAGCGGTGCGGTCTTTTTCAACGACCCTGGCCGAGCCGCTCCGCGAGGAAGATTGCGTGGTGCAGTCGATGCCCGACGCAAGCCCGACCAAGTGGCATCTGGCGCACACGACTTGGTTCTTCGAGACGTTCGTGCTCGCGCGCGTGTTGCCGCGCTATCGGGTGTTTCATCCAGCCTACGGCTTTCTTTTCAATTCCTACTACGACGCCGTCGGCAACCGACATCCGCGGCCGGAGCGCGGGCTTTTGACGAGGCCGAGCCTCGACGAAGTGCGGCGCTATCGCGAGCACGTCGACGCCGCCATGACCGAGCTCTTGGCACTTCCCGACGGGCCCACGCGCGAGATCCAGCCCGGCGTCGACGTCGCGTTTGCCACACGGCTCGGGCTCGAGCACGAGCAGCAACACCAGGAGCTCTTGCTCACCGATATTTTGCACGCCTTTTCACGCAATCCTCTCAGGCCTGCGTACCGTGACGGCTCCCACGCCAAAGGCGCGGACATCGATGTGCCCGCTGCCGAGGGTTCGGCAGGTGCGCCGGCGGGGGGTCCTCCGACGGATTTGCGCTGGGTTGCGTTCGACGAGGGTCTCTTTTCGATTGGGCGCGACGCCAATGATCCGACCTTCGCTTTCGACAACGAGCGGCCACGCCACCGGGTGTTTCTCGACCCCTTTGCCATGGGCTCGCGCTTGGTCACCAACGGTGAGTACCTCGCGTTCATCGCCGACGGCGGCTACGCGAAGCCCGAGCTCTGGCTCGCCGACGGCTGGAACGAGATGCGCACCGAGCGATGGACGGCACCGCTTTATTGGGAAGACGAGGAAAGCGAGAACGAACGGGCCCACGGTCGATCGCATTTCAGTCTGCGCGGCGTCCATACACTCGACCCGCATGCCCCCGTCTCCCACGTGAGCTTTTATGAAGCCGACGCGTACGCGCGCTGGGCCGGCGCGCGATTGCCGACCGAGGCCGAATGGGAGGTGGCGTCCGAGGGCGCGCGACTCGCCGGGAACTTCGTCGAAAGCGGGCAGCTCGAACCGGTGGCTTGGCAGCGCTCGAACCGCGACGGCGAAACCGAACCTGGCGACGGGCCGTATCAGATGTTCGGTGACATTTGGGAATGGACGCAGAGTCCGTACGTCGGCTATCCGGGCTTTCGCCCGTGGGCGGGGGCGCTCGGTGAGTACAACGGCAAATTCATGTGCAATCAAATGGTCCTGCGGGGCGGCTCGTGCGTGACGAGCATCAGCCATATCCGCGCTTCGTATCGCAACTTCTTTCCGCCCAACGCCCGCTGGCAATTTTCGGGTATTCGGCTCGCGAGATCGACATGATCCAGACTGTCCGCAAAGTTCGCGTCACCCCCGCTCACGACTTTCGCACCGATGTCTTGGCCGGCCTCGGCGGCTCGCCCAAATCGCTGCCCTGCAAATACTTCTACGACGGCACGGGGGCCGAGCTTTTCGATCGCATCTGCGAGCTTGACGCGTACTACCCGACGCGCACCGAACTGAGCATCCTCGGCCGGCACGCGCGCGAAATGGCGTGGCTCATCGGATCGCGTGCGCGGCTCGTCGAGCTGGGCAGCGGCAGCAGTACGAAAACGCGCATCCTTCTCGACGAGCTGCCCGATCTCGACGCCTATGTGCCAGTCGACATTTCGCCCGAGTACCTAGCGCGCGCAACGCGCGAGCTCGCCCGCGACTATCCCGATCTTCGCGTGGTTCCGGTCGTCGCCGATTACACCGAGCCGTTCGATCTCCCGAGGGGCGATCGCGGAGCCCGCACGGTCGTGTTCTTCCCCGGCTCTACCATCGGCAACCTCGAACCGGACGAGGCGCGGGATTTTCTGCGGGGCGTTGCCGGGCTGTGCCAAAAAGGCGGCGGGCTGCTCATCGGCGTCGATCTCAGAAAGGATCGATCCATGCTCGAAGCGGCGTACGACGACGACGAGGGGGTGACCGCCGCCTTCAATTTGAACCTGCTCAGCCGCATCAATCGTGAGCTGGAAGGCGAATTCGATGTTGCGGCCTTTCGCCATCGCGCTTTTTACGACGAAATCGAAGGTCGGATCGAGATGCAGCTCGTGAGCCTCCGGCGCCAGTCGGTCGCGGTCGGAACGTCGGTCTTCCGCTTCGAGAAAGACGAAGCGATCACGACCGAGTATTCGTACAAATACGACCCGGGTGGCTTCGCCGAGTTGGCAAGATCGGCGGGATTCACCTGCGTTCGCATCTGGACCGACGAGCAGCGGCTCTTCAGCGTGCAGTACTTCGGGGTCGAGCGACGCAAGAAAGCCTGAACGCCTCCGCGGGCGCGGACTACGATGGCCCGGCCCGCGTGATCGTCCTTTCCCAAGTCCAAAAGAGATTCGGCCGCAAGGACGCGCTCGCGCGCACGGATCTCACCGTCGACGGCGAACGGTGCCTCGCTCTCGTCGGCCCCAGCGGGTCGGGTAAATCGACGATCCTGCGCCTGGTGCTCGGTCTGGTTCTGCCCGACGAGGGGACGATCACCATCGGAGGTGAGGTGCTCGATGCGCGCTCGGCGCCGTCCATGCGCTTGCGCATGGGTTACGTCATCCAAGACGGCGGTCTGTTTCCGCACCTCAACGCCGAGGACAACGCGGTCATCGTCGCGCGCCAAAACGGCTGGAGCGCCGCGCGCGCCCAAAAGCGGCTGATGGAATTGATCGACCTCGTCGGATTATCGTCCGAGCACCTGCGCCGCTATCCCATCGAGCTCTCGGGCGGCGAGCGCCAACGGGTCGGCCTCATGCGTGCCCTCATGCTCGATCCCCCCATCTTGCTTTTTGACGAGCCGCTCGCGGCGCTCGACCCACTCATCCGAGTGCGCCTGCAAGAGGACCTTCGCCGAATCTTCCGGGAGCTCAAAAAGACCGTGCTCTTCGTCACCCACGATCTCACGGAGGCCGCCTACGTCGCGGACGAGATCGCGCTTTTGCATGACGGAAAGATCGTGCAAAAGGGCGCCCTCGCGCAATTGATGAAGCAGCCAAAGGACGCGTTCGTGACGGAGTTTTTTCAGGCCCAGCGGCTGCCGATGCCAGCCCCGGACGAGGTAGCGTGAAGGGGGCGGTCTTTTTTCGACTCGCCATGATCCTCGGCCTCGCTGTGCTCGCGCGAGAACGGCCCGCTGCGGCGGAGGATCGCGCACCGGCCGTGGTCATCGGCTCCAAAGGATTCCCGGAGTCGTGGATCCTGGGCGCGGCGCTGACCGCGCTGGTGCAAGAGACGGGCACGGGAAGCGCCACGCACAAGAAAAACCTGGGAGGAACGGAGATCACCTACCAGGCGCTCAAAGCAGGCAGCATCGACGTCTATCCGGAATACACGGGGACCATCGCCGAGGTGATCCTCAAAACGAACCGCGCGCGATCGCCCGCGGAGATGCGCACCGCCCTCGGCGAAGCAGGCATCGCGGTGAGCGATCCACTCGGTTTCAACGACGGCTACGCCATTGCCGTGACGAAAAGCACGGCCGAGCGTCTCGGTGTGGCCAGCATTTCCGACCTGAAAGCGCATCCCGAGCTGCACCTCGGCTTCACGCACGAGTTTCTCGGCCGTGGTGACGGGTTCCCCGGGTTGTCGCGTCACTACGGTCTCGCCATGCGTGACGTGCGCGGCGTGCAGCACGAGCTCGCGTACGAGGCGCTCGCGCGCGGCCAAATCGACGCGATGGATATCTATACGACCGACCCCCAAATCGAGAAAATGGCGCTGGTTCTATTGCGCGATGATCTCGCGTTCTTTCCGCGCTACGACGCCGTGCTGCTCTATCGCGCCGATCTAGGAGCGCGTGCCCCCGCCGCACTTCAGGCGATGACGCGAGTCGTCGGCCGGATCGACGAAAAAATCATGATGCACGCCAACGCCGCCGTCGCGCTGCACGGCGTGTCGGCGGAGGAGGGGGCGCGACAGCTGCTGAGCGACGCGCTCGGCGATCAGGGGCGGGCACGGGCGCCAGGGACGGGCGACGGGCAGGGCCTCGTGCCCCGCGTGCTGCGCAACGTGGGCCGCCATCTCGAGCTGGTGGGGATCTCGCTTTTTTTCGCGGTTCTCGTGGGCCTTCCGCTCGGCATCTGGGCCACGCGCTCCAAGCCGGTTGCGCTGCTTTCCCTCGGCGGCGCGGGTCTTTTGCAAACGATTCCATCGATGGCGCTGCTCGCATTCTTGATCCCGCTGCTCGGGATCGGAACCGCCCCCGCATTGGTGGCGCTGTTCGTCTATGGCCTTCTCCCCATCGTGCAGAGCACCTATACGGGACTCACGTCGATCCCGTCGGCCCTCAGCGAAGCGGCCGATGCGATCGGGCTGCGGCCCGGCACCAAACTGCGACGCGTCGCTCTCCCTATGGCGTCGCCCACGATCTTGTCGGGTATCAAAACGAGCGCCGTCATCAACGTCGGGACGGCAACCCTCGCCGCGCTGATCGGTGCGGAAGGCCTGGGCAATGCCATCCTGCAAGGCATCGCCCTGCGCGACACGGGTCTCATTCTCGAGGGCTCCGTGCCCGCGGCGCTCCTCGCCCTGTTGGTGCAGGGCGCATTTTCTTGGCTCGATTCCCTCCTCATTCCAGAAGGGCTGCGCCTCTCCTCGCGGGCGCCCTGAAAGACCCATGTCCCTCTACCAATGCCCGCACTGCGGCGAAGAAGTCGACACCGATCCCGATCCGGGGGGCGGCCTGCAGCAAGAGTACATCGAGGACTGTCCGGTGTGCTGCCGGCCCAATCGCATCTTCGCGACCTACGTAGCCGAGGAGGACGCATTCGCCGTGCAATCTTCGCCGGATATTTGAGCGAGTGCAGAGCGATGGCCGGACGTTACACTCCGCCCAATGCCGACAGCCTCTTCGCACGAGCATCGCTTCGAATGCCGTTTGACGTGGACCGGCGCCTCGCGCGCAGCGACGACGAGCTACGACGCCTATAGCCGCGACGTGCTCGTCGAAATCGACGGCAAACCCGCGCTCGCCGGTTCCGCGGCCCCCGCCTTTCGGGGCGACGGCAAGGTTCATAACCCAGAGGACCTCTTGATGGCATCCCTGGCCGAATGTCATTGCCTCTCTTACCTTGCCCTCGCCGCGCGCGCCGGTATCGCCGTCGTCGGATACGAAGACCGCGCCACTGGGATTTTAGCGAAAATCGAAGGCAAGTTCCGGTTTCGCGAAGTCACGCTTCATCCGCGGGTGTGGATCGCACCGGGCGCCAGCGTCGATCGAGCGCGCGTCCTGCACGAGAAGGCGCACAGCGAGTGCTTCATCGCCAATTCCGTCAATTTTCCGGTGCGCAACGAGCCGGAGATCTTGGTGAGGTAGCCGTCACGCGAAGCGTGGTTTTCGCTTTTCGAAGAACGCGGTGAAAGCTTCGGTGGCTTCCGCCGATCCAAGCCTTTGACCGAACACCACCGACTCGTGGGTCATCGTCCGTTCGAGCTCTTCGCGCAGGGGCCGGCGCACGAGCTCTTTGGCCGCTATCACCGCCTCGGGGGGAAGAGCGAGCAGCTTTTCGATACGCGCCGTGACTTGGCGGCCGAGCTCGGCGTCCGGGTAGACGTCGTTGGCGAGACCCAAGCGGTACGCCGTCGCCGCGTCGAAGGGCTCGCCCCAAATGAGCAGCTCCGACGCGCGCTGAAATCCGGCGAGGCGCGGCAAAAGAAGGCTCGATCCGCCTTCCGGGCTGAGGCCGAGCTTGACGAAGGGGAGCTGAAATCGCGCCGAGCTCGCGGCGAGAACGAGATCGCAGTGCAGGAGCATCGTCGTCCCGATGCCGATGGCGACGCCGTTCACTGCCGCCACGATCGGCTTCGGAAATCGGACCAATGCTTTCAGGAATTTCACCACGTGATGGTCGGCATCCATCGACGGGTGCGCCAAGAAATCGCCGAGATCGTTGCCGGAAGTAAAAGCGTCGCCGGCCCCGGTGATGACCACCGCCCGCACATCGGCGTGGGTAGCGGCTTCGTCGAGGCGCTCCGCCAAGGTCGCGTACATCGCCACCGTGAGCGCGTTCTTCTTGGCGGGACGGCTAAAAATGAGCGTGCGGGCGCGGCCGCCGTGATCGTCGCGAACTTCGATTTCCATGGCCGCGCATGTTCCCACGTACGGGTGGGAAAGAGAATGGCCGAGTCGCGAGGGGCCCCTCGTGCGCGCAGCGGGCTATGCTACGGCAGAGCGCTACCGAATGAAGTTCGTCCATGCCGCCGACCTTCACCTCGACAGCCCGCTTTGCGGTCTGGCGCGGTACGAAGGCGCGCCGGTCGAGGCAGTGCGCGGAGCAACGCGGCGCGCATTCCAGAACCTCATCGAGCTGTGTCTCGACGAAGGAGCGGCTTTTTTGCTCATCGCCGGCGACATCTACGACGGTGACTGGAAAGACTACGGGACGGGGCTCTTTTTTCTGAACCAGCTGGCGCGCCTGCGCGCGGCCGACATCGCGGTCATCCTCGTTCGAGGCAACCACGACGCCGAGAGCAGGATCACCAAGCACCTCCGGTTTCCGGAGAATGTCCACGAGCTCGCCGTCAATGCGCCCTCGAGCTTCGATCTGCCCAAGCACGGTGTGCGGGTGCACGGTCAGGGCTTTCGCACGCGCGCGGTCACCGACGATCTGGCGGCGGGCTACCCCGACGCGACGAGGGGCGCTTTCAACGTCGGCCTTCTGCATACCGCGGTAGGGGGACGCCCCGGGCACGAGAACTACGCGCCGTGCCGCCTACCGACGCTCGTCGGCAAGGGGTACGACTACTGGGCGCTCGGGCATGTCCATCATCGTGAAGTTCTCGAAACTGAGCCGTACATCGTTTTCAGCGGTAACCTGCAAGGGCGCCACATGCGCGAGACGGGGCCCAAAGGGGCGTCGCTGGTTACGGTCGACGAGGGGCGCGTCGTTTCGGTCGAGCACCGCGCGCTCGACGCCGTGCGCTGGGCGCTCGTGCGCACCGATGTGACGGGTAAGGACAGCGGACATGACGTCGTCGATCTGGCGCGCGAAAGCCTGGAGCGCGCTCTTGCGGCCGCGGAAGGGCGGGTGCTCGCGGCACGCGTCGTGCTCGAAGGCACGACCGATGCGCACGCGACGCTGCGCGCCAATCAGGAGCAGTACACGAACGAGATCCGGCTCGCCGCCAACGACTTGCCGGGCGAAATCTTCATCGAGAACATCGTGCTCGCGACCCGCGGCGCGATCGACCTCGCCCGAATCCGCGAGCAGGACGATGCCATCGGGCAGCTCGCCCGTTCACTCCACGCCATGAAAAACGATCCTGCCGCGCACGCCATGCTCGCGGCGGAGCTCGCCGAGCTCACCCACCGGCTTCCGCTCAAGCTGCGCGAAGGCGCCGACGCGCTCGTGCTCGACGGGGCGCGACTTGCCGAGATCGTGGCCGACGTCGAAGCGTCGCTCATCCCCCGCCTTCTCGCCGCGGAGGAGAGTTGAGGCTCCTTCGCCTTCGCCTCCTCGCGTTCGGACCGTTCACCAACCTGGAGCTCGACCTCTCGTCGAGCGGTCCGCACGTCCACATCATTTACGGCAAGAACGAGGCCGGCAAAAGTACGGCGCTCCGTGCGATCACAGGTCTTTTGTACGGTATTGCCCGCAATACGCCGGACGCGCACGTGCACCGCATGCCCGAGCTGCGCGTCGGCGGTACCCTGGGCGGCCCCGACGGCGTCGTTCTCGACGTCGTGCGCCGCAAAGGAAAGGACAACACACTCCTCGATCGCGAGGGACGTCCGCTCGACGAAAGCACCCTCACGCGCCTCTTCGGCGGCGTCGCACAAGAACAGTTTCTCGGCATGTTCGGGCTCGATCACGAGTCGCTCCGGCGCGGCGGCGAAGCGCTGCTCCTCGGCCGCGGCCACGTCGGGGAGAGTCTCTTCGGCGCTACCATGGCGGGCGGCGAGCTGCATCGCGTGCTGCGCGATCTCGCCGCCGAGGCCGATGCGCTTTTCACCCCCCGGGGGCATACCCGGCCGCTCAACGAAGCGCTCCGCGCCGTCGCCGAAGCAGAGAAGCGAACGCGCGAGCAGTCGATGTCGCCCGAATCGATGATAGAGCAGACGAGCGGGCTCGCCGAGCTGCGCCGCGACCAGACCGAGTGCGAAGCCGCCCGGCAACGCCTTTACCTCGAGCGAACGAGATTGGAACGGCTGCGCCGGGCCCTTCCCCTTCTCGCCAAACGAAGAGCCGCGGCAGAGCGACGCCGTGTGCTCGGCAACGCCCCTGTTCTGCCGCCCGATGCGACGGCTGCGCGAGCGGATCAGGTTCGCGTCTTGGCCGAAACCGAGCGCGAGGTGGCCCGGCTCGAAGCACATCTCGCCGCCCTCATCGAACGTAGAAACCAGCTCGTCTTACCCGAATCCCTCGTTCGCTTCGACGAAGTACCACTCGATCTCGGACGGCGACTCGGAAGCCATCTGAAAGCGCTGACGGAGCTGCCCCGACTTCGAGCCGAAGTCGAGCAACAGGAAGACGAAGCGCGGGCCGCGCTGCGCCGGGCCGGACACGACGTTGCGCTGGAGGGCGCGACGACCTTCCGGATCGACACCGCTACGCAGGCCACGGTTCACAAGCTCGCTCTCGAAGAGGCGAAATGGCGCGAGGGCAAGCTCTTCGCGCAGCGGAGCATCATCGAGCACCGTGCGCGTCACGACACGCTCTCTGCGCGGCGCGATGGCCTGCCGCCGGCGCGGGACACCCTCGCACTGAAAAAAGCGATCTCGCGCGCGGAGCGCGATGGGCAGTTGGAAGAACGCCTCGCTCGAGCACGCGCCGAGCGCACGCGGATCGACGAGCGTGCGCGGACCGAGCTCGGTGCGCTCGGTCTTGGGGGCCGTCCCTCCATGGAAGTGACGGGGATGGCCGTTCCCGCCGTGGAGACGGTGGAGACTTTCGCCGAACAGCTGGCGAGTCAGGCGCGCGACGGTCGCCAAATCGCGGAACGTCTGACCGCGATCCAAGCGCGTCTCGATGCCATCACGCGGGACATCGACGCCCTCGAGCGAGGTGGGCATGTCCCGAGCGAGCAGGACCTCGCGGCGGCTCGCCGTGAGCGCGATGTCTCTTGGCAACCCCTACGCGTACGGCTCGTCGCCGCGGCGCCCGGCAAGAGCCGAGCACCGAAGGCGGGCGAGAGCGATGTTGCCGCGTACGAAGCCGGCGTGCGGGCCGCGGACGAAATGGCCGACCGTTTGCGTCGCGAGGCCGAGCGCGTCAGTCGTCTCGCCGCGCTGAGGGCCGATGAACACGCGTGCTTGCGCGACGTCGAAGCCCTCCGTGCAAAAGAAGCAGAAGTCGCCGCGCGAAACGCGCGCGACCATGAGGCGTGGCGCGCCATGTGGCTTCCTTTGGGGATCGAACCGCGCCCGCCCCTCGAAATGAAAAGTTGGCTTTTGCGCTACGCTGCCTTCGTACGCGTCGCCGAGGCGCTCCGCGACGGGGACGCGACCGCCGAGGAGCTTGACGCCGCGATCGAGCGTCACCGCCAGCGGCTCACGGGACTGCTCGTCGACTTCGGTGCGTCGCCTCACGGCGGCGCACTTGCTGGTGAGCTCGACGAATCTCGTGCGTCGCTCGCCGAGCTGCTCGATCGCGCCGCCGAAGCCGCTGCGCGCAGCGATGCCGTCGCGCTCGAGCGGCAACGTCTCGATCGTGAGATCGCGGAGCAAAGCGAACATTTGGCGGCCCTGGTAGCGCGTGACAAGGAGCACGACCTCGCCAAGGTGGAGCTCGAACGCGCCTGGCAAGCCGCGGTCGCTCCGCTCGGCCTCGACGAGCGAGCGTCGCCCGAGCAAGTGACGGTAACGATCGAGCTCTTGGAAAAAGCAGGCCATCACGTCGATCAAGCGGGCGTGGCGCGCCGGCAGGCAGCGGCGCTGGAACGGGAGGCCGTCGCGTTTTGCGCCGACGTCGAACGACTCGCGCAAAGCCACGCACCCGACCTCGCCCTCGTGCCGACCGACCGCGCTGCCGCCGAGCTGATCGATCGGTACCACCGCGGCAAAAGCGCGCTCGCCGCGAGAAACGAGCTCGATCGGCAGGTGGAGGACGCCGCGCGAGAGCTCGGTCGCCAGCGCGAGCGTCACCTCGCAGCGGCGGGGTGCCTTACAGAGATGATGCGCGGGGCGGGGGTCGACTCGATGGAGGCGCTCGAGCGCGCCGAGCGCGTGTCCGACGAGGTCCGCGCGCTCGAGCTCGATCTCGCCCATTTCGACGAGGAGCTCGAAGCGCTCGGCGGCACGCTCGCACTTTCTGCAGAAGCCGGCGAAGCGGATCTCGACGCGGTGACCGTTCGCCTGGCCGATATCGAGATCGAAATCGAGCAGCTACGCGAGAGCGCGAGCATGATCGACCGGCGCATCGGCAGCGCTGAAGCCGGCCTGAAAGACCTCGAAGATCCGAAGGCTCGAGCCGCCGAGGCAGCCGCCGATGCAGAAGCGGCGCTCGCTCGCGTGCGCGAAATGGCCGAACGCTACATGCGCGCGCGCACGGCCTGCATCGTCCTCGCGCGCGAAATCGAGAACTACCGGCAGAAGAACCAGGGTCCCATTTTGACCCGGGCGAGCGATCTGTTCCGGCGGCTCACTTTGGGTTCCTTCGCCAGCCTTCGTACCGACTTCGATGACGACGACCAACCCGTTCTTCGCGGCGTGCGCGCGGGGGGCGTCGAGGTCGGAGTGGAGGCGATGAGCGACGGCACGCGCGACCAGCTCTATCTCGCGCTGCGCGTAGCCACGCTCGAGCGCTACGCGCACCGAGGTAACCCCATGCCTGTCGTCCTCGACGACATCCTCGTGCATTTCGACGACGACCGCGCTCGCGCTGCGCTGGGGCTCATCGGAGAGCTCTCGGAGCACATGCAGGTCCTCTTTTTTACGCACCATGCCCGCCTCGTCGAGCTCGCGCGCGAGACCATCCCCGGCGCCAAGCTGTCCGTCCGCGAGCTGTCGGAGTCGGAATCGCCGAGCGCAACGGCATCGGATCTACGTGAGGTCCGCTCACGGTCGGCCGGTTCGACGGGGGCGGCCACCTGAGCGTGCGGCGATGCGCCGCGAGCTCGGCCCGTGCGGTGGAGCCATGACGGGGGCTCTGCTAGGCTCCGCGCGCAAATAGCCCGCACGACCGAAGCACCGACATCTCAAATTGGGAGCCGCGATGACGCCGTTCAGCAAAACCTTCCTCGATGAAAGCATCACCCTCATTCAGAAGCTCGACGTCGCCGCCATCGAAGCCGTGGTCGACGGCCTCGCCCGTGTGCGCGAGGGGGGAGGACGGCTGTTCGTTCTCGGCGTCGGCGGCTCGGCGGGCCACGCCAGTCATGCGGTCAATGACTTTCGTAAGATCTGCGGATTCGAAGCATATACGCCCACGGACAACGTCTCCGAGCTTACGGCGAGAGTGAACGACGAGGGGTGGGATACCTGCTTCTCAGAGTGGCTCAAAGGGTCCCGGCTCCGTCGTGGCGACGCGCTCCTCGTTTTCTCGGTAGGGGGCGGCAATCGCGAGAAGAATGTCTCCGTCAATCTGGTTCGTTCCCTCGAGTTGGCCAAGGAAGTCGGCGCCAACGTGTATGGCATCGTCGGTCGCGACGGCGGCTATACGAAACAAGTTTCCGACGCTTGCGTCATCATTCCTACCGTTTCGCCGGAGCGCGTCACGCCTCATACGGAGGGGTTTTGCGCGGTGGTCTGGCACTTGGTCGTGAGCCACCCCAAGCTCGCGGCCAAGGCGACGAAGTGGGAATCGGTCGTCGGTACGAGCCGCTAACCAATAGCCTTGCCCATCGGCAAACGAAATCGGTTACCCTTATCGGCATGAAAGCCGAGAACCGCATTTCACTGCGACCGATTCCGCTTCTCGCTAGGCAATCACCGCCGCTCAAGGCCGGCGCGCTCGTCTTGCCGCTGCTATGGGCATTGGCTGCGTGCGGGGGTGGCGCAGCGCCGACGCCGCCGCCCGAAACACCGGCATCGCAGCCTGCGGTCGCTACCGAGACGCCACCGGCCGGGAAACCGGTCGCCGCGTCCGAGGCCCCAACGGCGCCAGCAGCTCCAGCGCTCGCCGCGTCGACACCGTCCTCGACTCCGGGATCGGCCAAGATCGAATTTCCGCCGCACGCCACCGTCGACCAAGCCATCAAGGCGATCCCGCAAGGGCAGCCGCGCACGAACATGGCCGACGACGCCCTACGCGCCCCGCTCCTCGATCTCAAGCGCTACGACGCTTGCAAGGTCCCGCGTTCCACCAAGGTCACGATGACGGTCGCCGTTTATGACGGAGCCGCTGTCGGCGCCGATATCTCATCCAAGCCCAAAAACGCGAAGATCGAGGAGTGCGTCGACGGCGTCGTGCGTGGCATGACCTGGAGCAAGGTGCCTTCGCTCAATACCGTCAACGTGAGCTTCTGACCCGGTTACCGGCCCCATGCCGATGACCGCTGGCGCGATCGCCCCACGGCCCACTCGGAGCGATCGAGGAGCGTCCTATTTGCCGATTCACGTGCGCTGCGCGACGATGGAGGGACATGGAAACGGAAAAAACTGATTTTGATGCTTTCTGGCTCGATTACGTGCGCGCGCACTCCCATCCGCTCAATCGCAAGCTGCACATGATCGGAATGAGCCTCGCGCTCGCATGCCTCGTGGCGGGCATTTTCAAACGGCGCGTGTCGCTTCTGCTGCTCGTCCCCGTGCTCGGTTACGGGTTCGCTTGGTGCGGCCATTTCTTCGTCGAGAAGAACACGCCCAAGACCTTTTCTCACCCAATCCACAGCCTGCGGGCGAGCGCGCTCCTCTACTGGAAGACGTTGTGCGGCGAAATGGAAGCGGAAATCGAGCGCGCCCAGCGAGCCCAAGACCGACCAGAGTCGCACCGAGAAGACGTCACGGGCGCGGCAGTCAACTGATCGATCATCGCGTGTGAGCCGCGGGCCCGTTTCGGTAATGGCTCAACCATCCGGCGCGGAATCCGCACCGGAATCAGGATTTGCGGAATCTGCACCGCTGTCGACCGCTCCGTCGGCGGGCCCGCCATCATAGCCGCCCGATCCTCCGGTCCCACCCGTGCCTGCGCTGCCGCTCACGCCGGCAGCACCACCGTGCGGTCCACCGTCGCCGCCCTGCCCTGCAGCGCCGCCGGTGCCCGCGCCCGCGCCGCCACCTTTGCCGCCACTTCCGCTTCCGGCCGAACCGCCCGCACCCGCGCCATCCGAGCTTGCGTCTGGACGTGGCGGAGCCGTGTCATAGCTTGCGTCCTGAGGCCTACCGACGTCGGCGCTTGCGTCTCGC
>DATHEQ010000237.1:0-8592 GCA_035318505.1 Polyangiaceae bacterium
CGCCGGCGTCGGGCTGTCCACCGGCTGCACCACCCGATCCTCCTGTGCCGCCGGTACCGCCGGTAGAAGATCCGCCGGTGCCGCCGGTGCCTCCCGATCCTCCCGACGCTCCCGATCCTCCCGATCCGCCGCTGCCCCCGGACGATCCCGTGCTCGTCGGAGAATCGGTCGAATCGCCGCAGCCGATGGCCAGAACGAGGAGCGCTGCACCCGCCCAGCAAAATTGAACCTTCGTTGATGACAAGGTGCTCATTGGGACCTCCGCTCCGAAGAAGGGAATTCTTCTCGAACGTATGACCATAGACAGGCCTCTAGATCAAGGGGGAATCCGACGCGCGCCTTTTAGTTGGCAATCGCATCGCACACGCTCGTTTCGGCCAGCGGCACGCCGCGCGCAGCTTCACGGACATTCGGGCGGCTCTCCCGTCGAAGAAAAAAGGTCCGCCCATTTCGACCTCCGCGCGACACTTACTGTTTCGTACACTCGTCAATTGTCTTTTCCTCGGATTTCACCGCGCCAGCGAACTTACGTGCTCAACGTTTTCTTCGCCGCGATACGCAGATCCTTTGCGACCGAGGTGACCCGATGCTCCTGGAAGGTCTGCACGTGCGCTGGTGCGGCGCCTCCCATATGAGTTATCGACATCAGCGCTTGTTGTCGCTTATCGTCCGTCTTTCGCAATTTGAAGTGCGTCAATGAGACGCGAAATCTGAACCGAGGCGCGGGACACGATGCAGAATCAGGATTTCTCTCTACGCGCGTTCCCGAGGTTCGCGACGTTGGCCTTGGTCGGTAGCATGGGCTTCGGCCTCACCCACTGTTCGACCAGCGACACGGTGGCGACGCGAGGAACCTCGCCCACGAAAACGACGACGACCGCAACCACAACCGCGGGCGACACGGGCGGCACGGGCGGCTCCGGCGGATCGGGTGGCTCCGCGGCGACCGGGGGCGGCGGCGGCGGCGGATCGGGTGGCGGGGGCGGCGGTGCTGGCGGAGCAGGGGGCGCCGCGGGCACCAACTCCGGCGGCAGCGGTGGCACCACGTTCCCTCCGGTGCGCGACGCCACCCCCGACATCGGTTTCGATTGGCCGGAGGGCACCACGGGAAAAAATCCCTGCAAGCCGGGCGTCTATCAGGGAAACTTCGCGTGCTCTTACAGCCCGGGGGACGCAGGTGTTGGCTTGTTTCCCGTGGCCGGCCCCATTTCGCTGAAGATGGTCCAATCGCAAAATGGAGAATTTCTCGAAGTTCGCGAGGGGCTCCTCGACGGCACGGCCAATCTTTTCTTCACCTTTCGCGCCGACATCACCGGAAAGCTCGATTGCAAGACCCAGAAGTTCGACGGCAAGCTCGAACATGGCACTTACAGCGGCTTTCTCGTCATCAACGGCACGTTTCAGGGCCCTCTCGCGTCGGACTACGATCGCATCGCTTCGCAGTTCTCCAACGGCAATTGGTCGCTCATCGTCGATATGGGCAACGGAGGATGCAACGGCACTTGGTCGGCGGCGTACCAGGGCCCAGCAGACTGACGACGATGCGTTGGCTCTTTGCATCGCAACGCGGGAGCGCGCCCGCGCGTCTCGCTTATCGATCGTTCTCCATGTCAGGATGGGCCACGCTCGTACTCGCGGGCGTCGCGTGCTTCGCCGCGTGCAGCGCATCCGAGACCGGCATTCGCTCGGGTAGCGGAGGTTCGGCTGGTAGCGGTGCAACGGGCGGAGCGGCCGGTGCGATGCCGCCCATTTCGCCGACCGGCGGCGGACCCATCACCGGCGGTGGACCGAGCGACAGCGGGGTCATGGGATGCGCAGTGGCCAGCGTCAAATCGGATCTCGTGCCCGCCAATATCTTGGTCGTGCTCGATAGAAGCGGGAGCATGAACTGCAACCTTCCTCCCCTCACGGACTCTGCCGCGTGCGAGAAGAACCCCATCCAGTCAGATGCGACGCAGCCGACGAAATGGGCCGTCGTCAAAAAGGCCCTGAAAGACGCGGTCGCGGCGTTGCCGCCAACTGCGAGCATCGGTCTCTCTTATTTCAACAGCGACGACGAGTGCGGCGCCATTTCCCTGCCCAGCGTCGGCGTGAAGCTCCTGACGAGCGCGCAAATCGACGCGCTCGGTGCGAACCTCGACGGCGCCAAGCCTCCCCAAGGGGGGACGCCCATCGTGGGAGCCACGATCCTCGCCTTCAAGCATTTGCATCAGCAGGCGCAAGTGTCGGGCAACAAGTTCGTCTTGCTCATCACCGACGGTGCCGAGACATGCGACGCGGAGAAGGTCAGCCAGCTTGCCACCGAGATCCCCAAGGCGACGAGCGTCAACATTCGCACCTTCGTCATTGGCGCGCCGGGCAGCGAACCAGCGCGCGGCATGTTGTCCGAAATGGCTTACCTCGGCGGCACCGCGCAGAGCCCTAGCTGCGCGCACAGCGGCCTCAACGCGGCGACTGGGGATTGCCACTTCGACATGACGACCAGCAACGACTTCGGCGCCGATCTCGCGGTCGCGCTGAAACGCATCAGCGGCTCGCTCACCTGTTCGTTCGATCTCCCCACGTCACAGACCGGCCCACTCGATC
The DNA here is from genome assembly GCA_035318505.1 of Polyangiaceae bacterium. Lineage (GTDB taxonomy): Bacteria > Myxococcota_A > Polyangia > Polyangiales > Polyangiaceae > DASWDH01. Next base: position 2,587 of record DATHEQ010000237.1, read on the forward strand.
TCACGCGCGTCAACGTGCACTACACCAAGGGAAGCGGGACAGGTCTCGATATCCCGCAGGACACGAAGAGTGCGTGCCAAGCCGGCGCGCAGGGCTGGCAGTACTCGAGCGACAACAGCAGGGTCCTGCTTTGCGGCACCGTTTGCGATGAAGTAAGAAACGATCCCACCGGAAGGATCGACATCGTGCTCGGATGCACCACGGTCGTGAAATGAGCGCCATGCGAAACAGCAGTTTGTACAGTGTTTTCCTTTCCCTCACCGCCCTGTGCGCGACCTCCGGCGCGGTGATCGCCGCGTGCTCGAGTGCCGACGAAGCGACGTCGACGTCGCGGGCAACTGGGGGCAGCGGAAAGGGCAGCGGCGGAAGCGACAACGGTACGACGACCGGCGGCGCGGGAGGATCGACGGGTGGCGTCGGCGCTGTGGGAGGATCTGGCGGCGCCGGCGGCGGCGTTATCGATCCCGGCAAGGGCATGGCGGACGGCGGGCCCATGACGTGCGGCGGCGACAAGTACAACGCCGAGCAGCGCCCACTCGACATGTACGTGATGTTCGACGATTCGGGTTCCATGATCCCGTGGTGGATCAGCGCCACCCAGGCTTTCACACAGTTCCTGAATGCGCCCGAATCGGCTGGTCTCGGCGTGGGCTTGCAGTTCTTCGGGACGAGCTGCGACGTTGCCACCTACTCGACGCCGAAGGTCCCCATTGCCGTCCTTCCCGGCAGCGCGCCGGCAATCACTGCCGCGTTTCCCCTTTTGCCCGTCGAATCGACGCCGACCGAGCCTGCTTTGCGCGGAGCGGTTGCTTACGCCCGCACGTGGCAGACGGCGCACGCCGATCACAAAGTGGTCGTGCTCCTCGTCACCGATGGCGAGCCGACGGAGTGCAATTCAACCGTGCCGAGCGTTACGCAAGTCGCCGCCGAAGGCTTCAGCGGGACACCGTCCATTCCCACGTACGTGCTCGGTCTTGGTCTCAGCCTCACGAACCTGCACAGCATCGCCATGGCTGGCGGCACGAACCAAGCGTTCATCGTCGACCCCAACTCCGGCACGGCCCTCGCGGCGGCGATGAACCAGATCCGCGGTTCGGCGTTGCCGTGCGACTACGCGTTGCCGAAGAACACCACCGACCCGAGGAAGGTCAACATCGACTTTACGCCGCAAGGTGGGACGACGACACGTCTCATCTACGTGGGCGACGCGGCGAGCTGCGATCCGGTGAAGGGCGGCTGGTACTACGACAATCCGCAAACGCCGTCCCGCCTCATCGTTCGCAAGCAAACCTGTGACACGTTCAAAAAGGATCCGAACGGCCGCGTCGACGTCGTGCTCGGCTGCGACATCGTGATCAAGTAGCGCCGCTGCCGCTGCCGCTGCCGCTGCCGCTGCCGCGTTCGCGCGGCCGCGTTTGGCCCGCGAAGCAATCATGTCGATGTGCCGCCGCTTCTTACCGCGGGATCGTCGTTGCTCGCTATGTCCTACTTTGCGCGAGAGGCGCGCTGCGTCTTTCGGCGTAGCCGCTGGCGCACGCTGATTTTTTCGACGAATTCCCGCGGTCGATTGACGATAGAGACGCGCGAGGTGCTTTGCCCACACGTAACCACCTTCCTTGGCCGATGAAGAAAAGCTAATATCGAGGCGAACGTTCGGTTCGCGCGAGGTGGGGCTTGAACCAGAGCAGCGACGTTGCAACGCCGGTAGGCTTCGGGCTACTTTCGAAAGCGAAAGATTTTTTGCGAGTGATGGGCGCTCCTCGCATGCAGCTGCAATTTCGAGGATGGATCGAAATTGCGGAGGAGGATCCCATGGGTGGCGATCAAGAGCGTGATCCGCCGAAATCGGAACGCGCACCGCGCAGCTCGTCTCCGCGGAGTGAAGTCGTTCCGTCGGCACCTCGCGCGCCTCGCATGGGAGAGAGCGAACCTCCGACTCGCCCGCACGCCCGTACGATCGCCGACTCGGAAGAGCCCGAGCCGCGCACGAGCATGCCTGCGGTTCGCATTACGCTCGACTCGTTTCATCCGGTGCGCGTTCCCGCGCGAAGTGTGCGACCGCCACTGTCGCTATGGAAGCGCACATGGGCGACGGCGGCGCTCGTCATCGTCGTGGCCGGCGGCGCCCTTGGTATCGTCACCGGTCTACGTGCGCGCACGATCGCATCGAGTGTGCGCAGCGATCGGGCTCGCGCCGCGCCCGGGCTCGCCGCGCCACCGCCGCCCGCGCCGACCTCCGCTGTCAATCGCGGCTCCGCCTCGGGAGCCGTACCCGAAACGGCGCCCATCGCATCTTCGCCGGACCCGATGGCCGTGCGTGCTTTGCCGAGCGCCGTCGTCTTTCGCACGCCCGAGTCAATGGCGGTCTCGCCGCCCGTGTCGCCGAGCGCTGGCGTCTCGCTCTCCCGGCGAGCGAAGCCAAAGGACATCACGCCACCACCACCCACAATCACCCGATTGCCGCCCGACGAGTCGGTCCACGTGCCGACGCCCGCCCCCGCCACCTCGGACCCTCCCGTCAACAAGGATGATTCCGAGGCGTGGGTGACGGAAGAAAGGCGGTTTTAGCGCATCACCAACCTCCGCCCCCGACGTCGTCGAGGGCGGCGAAAGAGAGACGCTTATGAGGACTCGTTCTTTGCTGCTCTTGGTCGTCCCGCTGTGGTCGTTCATTCCGAAAACGAGCGCCGCCCAAATCGAGCCTGGCCCTATGCCGGTGCACATCGGCGAAGCCGAGCGCGACCAAGCGCGGCACCTCTATGACGAAGCGATCCAATATGGCAAGCGCGGCGAGTACCGCAAAGCCAAGGCGTCGCTCTCCGCGGCGTGGGCGCTGCTCAAGTCGTGGGAGATTGCCGTCAACCTGGGCAGCGCCGAAATCCGTCTCGGACTCTACCGCGATGCTGCCGAGCATCTCGCGTGGGGCATCCGCGACGCCGCGTCGAAGGAAGGCGACAATTACGCCCCGCTCGTCAAAGCCAAGACGCTCCTCACCGAGGCTGCCGCCCATGTGGGGCAGGTGACGCTCTTGGCGGACGAACCGGGCGCGTCGATCTTCGTGGACGAGGATGTGGTGGGAAAAAGCCCGCTCGTCGATCCGCTCTACCTCGACCCGGGCGCGCATGTCATCACCGCGCGCCCGAGCAACGCCGATCGCGCGTCGTTGAAATTGGAGGTGCGGGTTCAACCTGGCGACGCGCTCGAGAGGTATCTCCGTTTCGCCGCGACGCGCGCTTCCGCCGGCATGGCGAGAGAGAGTGCGGAGGCGGCACCGGCGCCCCCTGCCGCGTCGCACGACGGAGGCCTTCTCGAACCGCGCGCCGTCGTGCCCATCGCTTTGGGCGGTCTCACCGCGATTTCGGGTGGTCTCGCCTTGGCGTTCACCATCAAAGGCTCCGCCGCCAGTGCCTCGGCGACCGACTGGGCCCTGCGCACAGGCGGCAATTGCGATGTCCCCACGTCGGCGTGCAGCGGTCTCGCCGACGCGCGCGAGCGGCGCAATGACGCCAATCGCATCGCCAACGTAGCCTGGGTGGGGGCCGGCATGTTCGGGGTAGCCACGTTGGCCACGCTTCTCCTCTGGCCAAAATCGAGCTCATCGATGAATACGGCCAAGCTCCGCGTCACGCCCGGTGCCGGCGATGACATGCGCGGTGTGCTCGTGACGGGAGCATTCGAATGAGAAATCCCTCCGCGGTGAGGACGTGCAAAATCATCCTGGGTGTGGGCGCGACGTTCGCCGTCATGAGCGCGGCCGGATGCGGCGCCACGGAGAGCACTTGCAAAGAGCTGCAGCGCACGTGCGGCTGCGACGATCGCAAGCCGTGCCCGAATGACGGCGCCGCCGGAAGCGCGGGTGCGGGTGCGGGCGGAGCGGGTGGTATGGCCGGCGCCGACGCCTCCAACGACGCGACGGTGGACACGGGCGGCGTCGGCACTGCGGGGACCGGAGGCAGCGGCGGCACGGGGGGCAGTGTCGGTAGCGGAGGGTCCGGGGGTAGTGCGGGCGCACCCGGCAAAGGAGGGACAGCAGGTACCGGAGGTAGGCGCGACGACGCGGCGTCCACCGACGCCGGCCTGGCTGATCGAGAAGTCGATGCCGGCGACGAGACGAGCGACGTTGCGATGGACACGCCTCCCGACGCAAGCGACGAGACCGACGCGGCCGACGACAATGACGTCGCCGACGCGGGGCTCGACGCCGATGCAAATGACATGGGGCCAACGTGCGACGTCACCAAGTCGCCGAATGCCGAGAGCTGCCTCATCGACGAGCTGTACGGTGTGTTCGTCTCGCCGTTGGGCAACGATCTCACCGGGAGCGGCACGCGCGCTGCGCCGTACGCCACAATCGGAAAGGGGCTCCAGCTCGCGACGTCGCAGAGCTTGCGCGTCTACGCTTGCGACGAGGGCACCGGCTACGCCGAGCAGTTGGTGCTGGCCGACGGCGCCAAGATCTTCGGCGGTTTCGATTGTACCGATTGGACCTACGGAATAAGGCATATCGTGGTTCGCGCGCCGTCGAGCCCTGCGCTCGCCATTCACGCGGCGTCGACCGGTGTTCTCGTCGAAGACGTCGAGGTCAATGCGCCCGACGCCAGCGCTCCCGGCGCGAGCAGCATCGGTGCGCTCATCGACGCCTCGTCGAACGTCGTTCTACGACGAATGAAGATCGTGGCCGGCAAGGGGAGCGAGGGCTCCGCTGGCGCAAACGGAGGCAAGGGGTCTGACGGTCCCGAAGTGAGTGGCGGCCTCGCGGGCAGCGCCGCCATCTGTCCAGCGACCGTCGGCGCACAACTCGGCGGCGCATGGGGGCAGCCGTCCGCCTGCGGCTCGCGCGGCGGCGTGGGTGGCACTGCTGCGCAAGGCAGCGCCGGTGCTGCCGGCTTGACCGGTTATCCACGCGACAATGTCATGCCGCCGGATGTCGACAATGGTGGTCCCAGCGGGGCCGTGGGTGGCGACGGCAACGACGGTTCGCCTGGCAAAGGAGGCGCGCCTGGCATCGCATCAGCCGGGGCGGGGATGTTCACCAGCGCCGGTTATACCGCGGCATCGGCGTCGCAAGCCGCAACCGGCACTGATGGCAACGCGGGGCAGGGCGGAGGAGGCGGCGGCGCCAGCAACGCCAGCGGGATGTGCATCGGTGCAAGCGGTGGCGCGGGCGGCATGGGTGGTTGCGGTGGCGAGGCAGGATTGGGCGGAGCGGGAGGAGGAGCGTCCGTCGCGGTCCTCAGCTGGACGAGCGTGCTGACCTTGGATGCGTGCGAGCTCGTGTCGCACGCGGGTGGGCAAGGCGGCAAAGGCGGAAACGGCGGTGCCGGCGGAGCAGGAAAAAACGGAGCAGCCGGGGGCGCCGAGGCCGTCGCCGATGGCGGCACGGCGGTTGGTAAAGGCGGTCGCGGTGGAACGGGCGGCACGGGTGGACTCGGTGGACCAGGCGCGGGCGGTTCGGGCGGACCTTCCTACGCACTCGTCTACAAGGGGCAGTCGCCGGTGAAAATGAGCGGCGTGCTGACGCAGGGCGCAGCGGGGACAGGCGGGCCCGGAGGAACATCGGGCCCGACACTCGCGCCGAGCGGCAACGTCGGTCAAGCCGCGCTGGAGTTTCCCGTTCCGTAGAACAGCGCGGCACAGAGCGCCGACATCGATCGACGGCGTTGCCAAGACGCAATTCGGACTTTGCTGACATCGAACAAATGCAGCCAAGCAATGTCCGAGTCGTCAACGCCACGTGGTGCTCATTCGATGCGTGCAAGCCCTGCTTGTTTCTGTGAGGTATTGAAGGCATGTTCGTGACGCGTCGCTTGCCGATTGCGGTTCTTGCGCGATCGAAGCCGACGCCGCGCCATTCCTCTCTCGCGCATGCGCGGCCGAGCGCTGAGTGGCGACGCGCTTGACTTCAACAAGGAGGACCTCATGCGAAACCCGGCCGCCCAAGTGTACCGTCGTCTATCCATCGTTCTGTGCGGAGTGTCGGTCACTGCCGCGCTCGGATGCGGCGAC
>DATHEQ010000238.1:0-4162 GCA_035318505.1 Polyangiaceae bacterium
TGGGCACCGGCAAAGTTCACCTATGGAACCGCGCCAAGCTGGCTGCCAATGGGATGGCTCTCACTGGCAACGTGAATTCGTGCGGAACGACGCTTCCGGATATTGCCTTGAACGGGGTTGGGCAATTGGCCGCGAACGGCCAGAAAGTGTCAATCGAAATTCCCTTCGCCTCTTGGGATACTCCGTCGATCCCGGTTTTCGAACAGAAGGGTACATTCGGGGGGTGGAATCCGGGAAGCCCGGTCGACATGGAATACACCATCGCGCTCGTTGGCATGACGATGGCTGATCCCTTCAATGCGCCCTGGCCCATGACGTACAACACCATCATGGGTGCCGACGCGGAGGGTGACGGGAAGCTCGGCATCACCGGTGTTCCCAAGAGCACCGCGGATAGGGTCTACGTTTTTCCGCCGACATCGCTCGGCCTCTTTGGCTCCGCGCCGGCAGCCGATCGCGTGTACATCGCGTCCCGCAACGTACTCGCATTGAAGGGCACGACGACGAGCTGTGAAGAGCAGTCCGGCACCGTCAACGTCAAGTTTTTCGACAACCACGTCATCGGTTGTCACACCACCATGAACACGGAGTGCGACGCCAATCAGACCAAGTTCGTCGACGACTCGCGCACCGTTTATCAGGTTACGGGAGCAACCTTCGTCGCCAAGAAAATTGCCGACAATGCGACGTGCGTGGATGTTCGCACCGCCCTTCCTTGACCCACCCGCCCACTAGCGAACGGCGACATGAAAAGGTCTACCGGAGCAGCATCCATCCTCGCCATCTCTATCGCCACAGTCAGCGTGGGCACCCCGCGTGAAACACGCGCCGCCGGTTTCGCGGCGGCGCGCTTCGGGGGCGAGCACGGGAACGTCGTCACGACCAACCCGACCGCGCTTTACTTCAATCCGGCCGGTATCGCCTTCAGCGAAGGGACGCACATCTTCGTCGACGGCACGCTTGCGCTGCGTAGCGCTTCCTGGGAGCATCCGAGATCACCCAACGATCCTCCCGATCCGATGGGTGCCGAAGGGCAAAGCACCGGGAAGGCTACGCTGTTCAACGTATTCGGCGGCCCCATGCTCGGCGCGACGACCAAGCTCGGCAATCTCGCCTTCGGTGCGTCGCTCTCGGTCCCGTTCGGGGGCCGGGCATCCTGGGACAAGAACGAAGCGTTTCCGAGGAGCGGAGGGGATCCGAGCACGCAATTCCCGCTGGCCGTGGACGGCATCCAGCGATGGCACGGCATCGACGGGGCGCTCACGTTCATCTATTTGACGGCAGGGGCCGCTTACCGGATTGGTCCGCTCGCGATAGGAGCCACCGGCAATCTGGTCTTGTCCTCGATCAAGAGCCTTCAGGCCAAAGGCTTCGCCGGTACGGGCAGGCCGGAGCCGAATAATGAGGGCCGCGCTGAGATCGACGTAAGCGGGACGCATGGTAGCTTCGGCCTGGGTGCGATGCTCGAAGCGCTGCCCAACCGCCTCTGGGTGGGTGCGTCCTATCAGGCGCAGCCCGGACTCGGTCCGCAAGTCCTGTCGGGCACGCTGACCAACGTTTACCTCGGCTCGAATGCACCGTTTCCGGTCAAGTTCAATCAGGCGTTGCCGGATATCGTTCGCCTGGGTGCGCGCTTTCGCCCCAGCGAGACGCTTGAACTCCGTGCGTTCGGCGATTTCACGCGCTGGAGCGTGCTGAAAACGCAATGCGTGGTGCTCGCCAACAAGGACTATCCCTGTGCCGTGAACCCTAACGGTTCTGACGCCTCGGGGAGTGGCGCGGTGCTGCAGAACCTGCGCCGTCGCTGGAACGACACCTTCGGCATCCGGGGCGGCGTCAGTCATTGGCTCAAGCCCACGGTCGAGCTCTTTGCGGGACTCGGTTACGAAACGGCAGCAGTGCCCGACGAGACCCTCGACCCCTCCATCGGCGATGCGAATAATCTTTCGGCTGCGCTCGGTGCGCGATTCGGCATCATCCCGGCCGTCTTCGTCGCGGGCTCGTACACGCACATCCAGTTCTTGAACCGGGACAACATTGGAAAGAGCGAGCTCGCTCTCCCTTCCTTTCCAACTGCGCGCGCCGATGGCGGTGGCAAATACACGCAGTGGATTGGGCTGTTCAACGTGAACGTCGAAGCGAAGTTCTGACGACGGCGTACGCCACGAGTCACGGACAAAAGCCGGGGAGCTCGACCGGAACCAGCTGATCCATCCCGCTGCCGTCTCCGATCTGCCCTTCCGTGTTACCCCCCCAGCATTTCACTCGTCCCGACCCGAGCAGGGCGCAACTGTGATCCCACCCCGCGGCCACTGCGGTCGCGCCGTCGAGAATAGCGGGGCCATTCGCATCAGCGTTGTCGGCGCGAGAACCGTCGCCCAGCTGGCCATATGCATTGGCTCCCCAGCACCGAACCTCTCCTCCGGCTCGTATCGCACAGACGTGCTCAACGCCACTCGCGATGGTCACTGCCGAATTGATTATCGCCGCTCCGGGAGTCGCGCGGTCGACCATCGTGGCATCGCCGAGCTGGCCATGATTGTTGTCGCCCCAGCAGAACACCGAACCCATTGCGATTGCGCACGTGTATCCGAAGCCCGCGCTGAGTGCACTGACACCGCTGAGGGTGGTAATATAATTGGGCACATTCTGGTCAGTTTGCGATCCGTCACCCAGCTGACCGTAAGTGTTCGCTCCCCAGCACCGAGCCACGCCGACGACTTGCGCGCAGCTATGAAGAAAACCGGTCGCGATTCGGCCGACGCTGGTGAGGACGACCGGCCCGGGATCAGATCGATTGGTGTACGACGAGTCCCCCAGCTGCCCACTCGAATTGTTACCCCAGCAGTGCAAAGAACCGGAGCTGATTGCGCACGTATGGTACAGACCGGCGCTCATCGAGGTCACCCCACTCAAATTGGGAATATCCGCGTTCGGCGGTGTCGATCGATTGTCTGTCGACCCGTCACCGAGCTCACCCAATAGGTTGTGTCCCCAACAACGTACACCACCGGATTTTCGGACTGCGCAAGTGTGGTAGCCCCCAGTAGCGATACTGACGACGTCCGTTAGGATGTCGCCGGTCGGCGAAGGTCGGTTCGTCGTTGAGTTGTCTCCGAGCTGACCGACCTCATTGAAACCCCAACAACGCACACTTCCGGAGCTGAGTAGAACGCAGCTATGGCGATTGCCTAAGGCTAGCTGCGTTACGGGGACGAAATCCGGATGATCGCAAGCCACGCTCGCCTTGTCGGCAGCGCAAACGTACTGACCGCACGAACCGCAGCTCGCGCCCGGTATGCCGGCGAGCACGCCGCACCCAGCACATGCGTTCAACCCCGGGTCGTTGCAAGTCACGCTATCGAGACCATTGCAGGCGTAGCTGCCGCACGATCCACACGAAGAGCCGGGCGCGCCGGCGAGCACTGCACAACCGCCACACGCATTCCGACCTGGGTCGCTACACGTCACCGCGTCGGAACCATTGCAAGCATATGTGCCGCAAGCACCGCAGCTCGTTCCGGGCACATTCGGAAGCGTGGTGCATCCGCCGCACCCGTTCGTGACGCAAGCATCGCGAACATCGACCGACGGAGCATCACCGCCTTCCGGCCCGCCAGTCGCGCCTCCCTCACTGGCGTCGATTCTCGAAACATCGACCACGCTCCCTCCCAGCCGCCACCGCCCGAGTCCGGTTCCGGCATTCGCTGGTCGATTGCGGCGTCGAGCACGCCGATGTCGATCTTGGAAGGACCATCGTTGTTGGCGACATCGTTCCTTCTGGCGTCGATCGCGGCCCCCGCCTCGGAAGGCGCGTCGGTGCCGGGTACTGCGCGATCTTGAGCCGGCGCGTCGCGATCGCTGCGGTCGATGCCCGGAGACGCATCGAGAACGTCCCCGACTGTACCGGCCTCGCTCTTGGCGTCGCCTGCTCCCGTTTCGTAGCCGTCGCGCTGACCTCCGTCGGGGTGTGGACACGTGGCGGTCTCGGCACACGACTCGTCAGGTGCGCACCCGGCACCGTTGAGCCCCGCGGCGAAGGCGACGATGACGAGGCACGCGCTTCTCCAGTCGATCTGGAAAACGGAGTACAGGGACGAAACGGGCAATCAAATTGCGACGGGAAGATTTCATTGTGCACTCACCTGGGGCAAATCATGCG
>DATHEQ010000239.1:0-47605 GCA_035318505.1 Polyangiaceae bacterium
GCTCGAGCCGACGACCATCGCCAGTGAGCAGCCATACGACCGCTGCTGCGGCGCCGAGCGCGTCGCTCGCTTCTCGACCAATTGCGCGAGCGGCGTCTTGCGGCGTGACGGCGTCGGCGAGCACGGTGGTGAGTTGCTGCAGCCGAACGGTTCGCGAAGCCGCCGCCTTGACCGCCTCGATGCTACGCGTGCGTTCGATGAAATCCGCCGCTTGTCGCGCCAGAAGATCGAGAACCCGAAGCTCACAATCGGTGGGGGCGGCTGGATCGTCGAAATACGTCGACAGCATGCCGAGCAGCTCTCCTTCGCGCGACACCAGAGGCGTCGACTGCACGCCCTTGAACCCTGCCGCAATGACGAGTTTTCGGTATTGTTCGAAGAGCGGATTGGTCGTGGCGTCTTCGACCACGACGCGCCGGCCCTCGCGCATGGCCGTGCCGCACGTTCCCTCCCCACCTTTGACCAACTGGAATTCGCGCACGAAATCGTCGTCGAACCCGCGCTGCACCACGAGGCGGAGCGCGAAGCACTGTGAATCGAAGAGTTGAATCGTTCCCTTCACGCCTCCGACGACATCGAGGGCCGCATCGAGAATCTCTCCCAGCAGCGCATGGAAGGAGCTGTCCTCGATCAATCGCGTAGCGACGAGGTGGAGGCGTCGCATCGCAGCGAGCTCGATTGCGAGATCCTGACTTGCGGTCATCGTGCGGTTGTACGGGAAGCTCGGCGAGTGAATTTCCACCCAGCCGGCTTATCGCCCTTTGTCTTCTGAAGATAGTAGCTAAGGATCAGCCTCGAGGCTTGGAGTCATGGACACGCGAGGCACGCGAATAGCTGGGTCTTTAGTCCGGTCTCCGCGCGGCCGGCCTTTACCTTCGACAGCGATCGGTCGCTTCATTGCTTCGTGACGGTGACACTCTGAATTACGTAGCTGCTGTTTTGTATGGAGTCCGAATCGAACGCGAAGTGGTAACCCCATTTGCCCACCAATTGAGCATCCGTGATCAGCCACGACTGCGTGAACCACTGGTCGCTTCCGGGAATACCGTACCAACTGCCGGTCGACTTCCATCCCGAGACGGCTTCGTACTTCAAGTTGAAACCGGCTGCTTCGGCGCCGCTCCGCCGTAAGACCGCGGTGATGCGGAGAGGCGACGTCGCGTACGACGAAAAGTTGGGGTCCACCGTGAAGCTCTGGCTCGCGGAGGCACTCGCATCGAGCGCAGGTCCACCGGCGATCTGCACGATGTTGCGCGCGCCGAGCGGATGAAGGCCTTGGTCGGGCGCGGAAGCGGTGTAAGCGATCGACGCCGCGTTGCTGAAATCGCCGCCCCACGGAAAAGCACGCTTCATGTTGTCCCGCGCCAGCGAGACGAAGGAAGAGGGAGGACCGACGAGAATGACCGGCGCCGGCGTCATCTCGTAAGAGTCGACCATCGAGGTCGCTCCGGTCCTCGGTTGCACCGCGAGGAGCGGAGCGCCAAACGAGACGGTCGCGTTCTGTCCGGGAAGCGCCCACGTGATCATGACGGGCGCCGTGGGGCCCTCGAAGACGAAGGCGTAATGCGCATCATCGATGAGCAACCAGCCGGCGTAGCGAGGATGGGTGCCGAGGTGCTCGACGAGCTTCGAGAGCGCCACATACGAAGGGCGTTTCATCCCCTTGCCGTCGATGAGCCCGAACGGACCTGAATCTCCGTCGAGTGGCTCGAACCAGTGGATGCGCGTCACGCCTTGCGCAATGCCCATCACGTAGGCTTTGACCAGCGTATCGGCCTGATGATCGGCGGTGATGTTTCCGCTGACGGGTTCCCCCACCTCGGTAAACCAAATAGGCGCGTCCTTCTTGGAAGGGTTCTTGTCGGCGAGCATCTTTCGGAGCGTGGGAACGATGCTCATATATTCGGCTTCCCATCCGTTCTCGACGAGATCGAGAATTTCGTAAGGATGTACCGTCACGTAATCGAAATGGTCGACGGCGCCCGCGTCGAGCGTTTGCGCGAGCCAGTTCACGTGATTGCTTTGCGCCGCGAGCCCGATCGCGACCGTGGGATCGACCGCCTTCGCTGCGTCGTATGCATTGACGACGATGGTGGCGTAGGCAGCGGGCGATTTGTTTTCGGTGAAGTTGGGCGGCTCGTTCCACACTTCCCAGTCGTGAACCTGACCGCGTGTTTTTCCGACGAGGGTCGCCACATAATCCCGAAACCCCGCCAGATCGCTGACCGGAAACGTCGGCAGTGGTCCGAGATCGCTGAAAAAGAAAATGCCGGCCAACTCGAGACCGTTGGCTTTCGCGATCGCGATCGCGCTGTCCGGCTGACTTTGATCGAAGGCGCGTACCCACCCGACGCCCGCGGCCGGCATGAGGGGCGCCCATGACGCGAACACGCGGGACGAGGACGCCGAGGGTGCAACGCCCCACGGGCTGCCGATAACCGACACGTAGGCATCACTTGCGTCGCTAGCGCCGCCTTCATGCGGCCCTCCTTCCGCGCCGCTCGCGTCGAACTGGCCGCCCTTGCCCGCCCCTCCCTCGATGGTACTTGGGCCCGCGCCTGCGGCTCCTCCGGCCGTGCTGCCAGCACCGCCCGCATCATGTTGCGGCGCGCCCCCGTTGCCGGCGAAACCTCCCATTCCCGCCGTCCCCGCGGCGGGGGCGACGGGGCCCGGGGAGTCGGCCCCGCAGCGCACGAGAGCGATGGCCATAGCACCGAGCGTTGCGAACAAGCTGCTCTGCCGTCGACGAGGCATGTATCTGCGTACCATGGGCGCCGTGGCGGGCGCCATCGCGCCACGAGCCGCAATGCGTGCGGAGCCCTTCATTGAATGAGAATGGACGACCGTCGATTTCATCGCCATAATGGCGACCGTGTTGGCGAGGTGCTTTATCCGCCCGGTGATGGCCGTGGCCGCATTCATCTGCGTCCTGGCCTGCGGTGCGCAGGCAGAGGCGCAATGCTGCTCGGGCTATAGCTTGGCGACGTCTTGCTCGGGCGTGCCGCTGACCAAATCGCGCTGGTGCATTCAGAATAGCGCGCCGACCGGTCAAAACGCATTACCCACGGCGTTCTGTGCCTACGGTGACAAGGTCGTCTCGTCGCTCGAGATGGTGTTCAACATCAACGCGCCCGGCATCTTCGAGTTCGAGCTCGACACCCAGACTGGTGGTGCGCACACCGGCACGGCGTGCGCCAACTTGGGCGCTGGGGTTGCTTACGACGCGTTCGTGGGAAGCGCTTACGGCGCGACCGGCTTCTGGGGTTATCTTCTCTCTTTGCACGAGGCGATCAACGTCTGGACGGGAATGTCCAGCTCCGGATGGCCGACGGACTGGTGGGCGGATCATCAAAGCGCCTTTCCGAATCTGATGGATTTTCACATCATGAACACCATCGGAACGTCGAACAACGACGCCAATCTTCTCAAGGCGGCGACGGCCCAAAAGACGCGTTTTTATCCAGGGGGCGACAGCGCCGATCCCAAGGTCGTCGCCCTCGACAACGTCTACATGGCGATGCCCAACGGAGACGGCTATGCGGGGTTCAGCAGCCTGTTTGCAATGCAGTCGGGCGATGGCGTCAAATGGGACAGCCTCGGCGTCCCGAATCCAGACGTGAAGCGTTCGGAGTACGTCGTCGGTTACATGAGCCTCGCGGCAAGACAGTTGGTTCTCAAGCTGCTGCAAGGGCCAGGGGCGAACGGCGGCGGCAACATCTGCAACAACACGCCGGATGGCACGGCGGGAGACCAGCCGTATACGTGCAGCGAAGCGAATATCGACGCCATCGCTACAGCGCACTGCGCGATCGCCGCCAACGGCAAGCAAGCGGCGCATTTGTCTGCTTTGCGGTCGGGCAATTACGCGAGCGTGCCTAGCGGGCCCTGCGGTAGCACTTGTCCCAGCGAATGCGCGTGCGACGCCGCCAGCCATTGCGTTGCCTATTGGCTCGGCACGCCGAGCGACGGCGGCGTCGATGCGGGTGTCGACGCGGGAACCGGCGGCGCGCGTGGCGATGCCTCCCTCGACACGGGCGGCGCGGGCATGGGTGGACGCGCGGGCTCGAGTGGCGGCAGAAGCGACGCCGCGACAGCCGGCGCGGGCGGCACGAGCGACAGCGGACGCGCAGGGGCAGGCGGCGCGATGAGCGACGCATCCACCACGGACGCGGGCGGCACCGGCGTCGCAGGCACCGGCGGGATGGGCACGGGCGGGGGCGGCGCGGGAACCGGCGGCAATGGCGCCAGTGGATCCAGTGCCGCGGGCGGCGCCGGGCCGCAGGGCGGCGCCGGAAATGGCGGCAGCTCGGATGGCGGCAACGGATCGAATGCTGGATGCGGCTGTCGCACGGTCGGCGATTGGTGCGCACCTCGCTTGCCGTTTGCGTGCACGGCGTTCGCCTTGGCGGCGGTCGCGCTCACGCGCACACGTGCTCGCCGGAGATGACCAGAGCCACGCGGTGGGCGCTCACGACCTCGGTGCTCCTGCCGTTCATCGCCGGCGTCGGCTGTCGCTCTGCCACCAGCGCGGCGCCCGAAGGTAGCCATGACTGCCGCGACAACGATGCATGCCGCGCCGACGAGTATTGCCAATATGCGCCGGGCCTATGCGGCAAGGGTCCCGCCGCCGGAACGTGCCGAGCGAGAGCGGCCCCGTGCGCCGACGCGTACGCGCCCGTATGCGGATGTGACGGCAAGGCCTACGACAACGAGTGCGCGGCCCGCGCCGCGGGCGTCGATCTCGCCGCGACGGGTCGTTGCAGCGCGATCGTCGACTTTGCCTCTTGCGGCGCACGATATTGCGATGTGCGCACGAGCTATTGCGAAATCTACCTGAGCGACGTGTTCGAGCTGCCGACGACCTATGCGTGCAAGCCCCTCCCACAAGGCTGCCGGCCAGAGGGCGGCACGCCGCGCCAATGCGACTGCTTCCCCGCGGGAACGGCCTGCCTTTCCTTCTGCGGGTTCATCCAGACCGGCGGGCTCGCCGGATTTCACCTCACGTGCCAGGGGGTGAAACCACCGCGGTGACACGGTCGGCGCGGAGCAGCTCCGCGAATCGCTTGGCGTCGCGCACGCGAGGGATGTTGTTGAACATCACGTAGGCGTCGCCAGGCGTCATGGCAACGAGGCGGCGCAATTCGTCGTCGGTGTAGACGTGACGCGCACCGCTGATTCCGTGCAATCGAAAGTACGCCGCGCCTGGGGCGGAATGTTGCGGTTCATCGACGAAGGGGTCGATCACGTGCACGAGATCGAGCTCACGAGCGAGATCATGTGCGAGCACGGCATTTCGACTCCACTCCGCGCCTCGCGGTTCCCACAGGTAGCGCACGCCCACGGGGCGCTCGGGATTGGCGATTCCCGCAAAAAAGGCGCGCAGTCGTGCGACGTTTTCGGTCTCCGGGCGGAAGCTGGCCGGGCATTGAAAGAGGATCGCCGTCGCGCCGATCACGCGCGCAGCGACCAACGTACGCGCGAAGGCGGCCCGCACGATGTCACTGTCGCGAAAGGCACCGCACGTTGCGCGCTGCGTTGCGTCGAGCGGTCGCCGGAGTCGGCGGTACGTCGGGCTCTTGGACTCGTGGGTGATGAGCTGCCACGCCTTCATCGTGAATTCGAGGCCGGGGCGCGCCCGGGTGACCCAGCGCTGCATGATGGCGTCGCTCGGCGGGTCGTAGAATGTCTGCTGCACCTCGACCACGGGAAAGTGCCGCGCGTACTCTGTCATCGCCATGGTGAAGCCGCAGAGCCCGACTTTGACCATCTCCCTTACCGCGGCATGAAAGATAACGTGCGATCCGCGTGAGCGCTCTTTCCGTAATCAAACCGCTCTCGGCGCGCTAGCGCATAGGTCATTTGCCCTAAGTACGAACGCGGGCGCCCTGCTAGAAGGGGCTGTTGCGGATCACCGGACGAAAGCTCCTCGGCCTCGTCGCGCTCGGAATATTGGTGGTCATGGCGGCCATCTGGATGCGCGCTCGCCCCGAGCTCCGCCACCACTTCGATCGGGTTCCGTCCGTCGCCGACCCGCAGTTTGCGCGCAGCCTCGAGCTCTTGATGGGCGCCACGCTGCAGGACGGCAACGACGTTCGCGAGCTTTCCAACGGAGACGAGATCTTTCCCGCGATGCTCGCCGCCATCCGTTCGGCGGAGCGAACCATTACCTTCGAAAGCTATATTTACTTGTCGGGCCAGACGGGGCGCGCCTTCGCCGAAGCTCTGGCCGAACGCGCGCGCGCCGGGGTGAAGGTGTTCGTTCTCATCGACTGGATGGGCAGCCACAAGGCCGATGACCAGAGCATCGAGCTCATGCGCGGCGCCGGCGTCGATGTTGCCAAGTACAATCCGCCCCGCTTCGCCACGCTGCTCGACGTGAACAACCGCACCCACCGAAAGCTTCTCATCATCGATGGTCGCATCGGATTTACCGGTGGCGTGGGGATCGCCGACAACTGGACGGGGCGCGGTGACTCGCCCGACCACTGGCGCGATGCTCACTTTCGCATCGAAGGCCCCACCGTCGGTCAAATGCAGGCGACGTTCATGGACAACTGGGTCGAAGTACGCCCCGACATTCACCATGACGAAGCCTATTTTCCGGCGATCCCGCCGGCGGGGTCGATGCGAGCGCAGATCGTTCACAGCGCGCCCGATGGCGGCTCGCTCAAGATCCGGCTCATGTATGGCTTCTTCGTGGGCGGCGCGCGCAAGACCTTGCGCATCGCGAACGCTTACTTCATTCCCGAGGATGCCGCCGTCGCCGAGCTCGTGCGCGCCGCGCAGCGCGGCGTGAACGTCGAGCTCGTCGTGCCCGGAGCGATCACCGATTCCCAAACGACGCGCCACGCATCGCACGCCAAATGGGGCGAGCTTCTGGCGGCCGGCGTAGCGATCTACGAGTTTCAACCGAGCATGTACCACTGCAAAATCATGATCGTCGACGATCTGTGGGTCAGCGTCGGCAGCACCAATTTCGACAACCGCTCGTTCCGTATCAACGACGAAGCCAACCTGAACGTCATCGACGAAGAATTCGCCAAAAAACAGGCAGCCATCTTCGAAGCCGACAAGGCCCACTCGCGGCGCGTGACCTTCGAACAGTGGCAAGCCCGCGGCGTCGTCGACAAGGTCGGCGATAGCGTGGCAGAACTGCTCGAGACGCAACTTTGAGGATCGAGGTGCGCGGCGGGACTCGAGACAGAGCTCGGCGATGGGCGCGCAGCGGCAGGAAGTGAGCTCCGTCGAGGGCCCGGGTGTGCGACAATCGGGTGATTGGCTCCGCCGCGTGAATCCTTTTTCGATCGCTCGTACCGTTTCGCGCGCACCATCATCGTGGGCAGCGGCGCAACCGCGATCGATTTCGTCGTCCTCACGTCGTGCATTCGCGTGGCGGGATTGCCTCCCGTCGCAGCCCGCGTCCCGGCTTTGATCGCCGGCGCGACGTTCCAATTTTTCGGCAATCGAACATTCGCTTTCCGGGCACAGGCGGGAAGCGTCTCGCGTCAGGCCAAGCTCTTCGTCGCGGCGGAAGTCGTGGCGGTGCTCCTCAACGTCTCGCTCTATCGCTGGCTCGTGCCCCGGATCCAAGTTCTGCCGCCCGAGCTCACGAGCTTCGTGGGAACGTTCATCGTGTTCGTTACGTTCGGCTACCCGGTGCGCAAGCTGGTGATCTTCCGCGTCCCGGAGCGCGGGTGATGATCATCACCTGGTGGGGGGTTTGAACGCGCAGACGCCGCCGATGCAGCGGAGAGGCGGCGTCTTCGCGCAGCAATCAGCGTCACTGCCACACTTGTCCTCCACCTCGGAGCACGGCGGAGGCGTGCGACTGCATTGGCCGTTCACGCAGAACCCGCCGCAACAGTCGATGCCGCTCGTGCACGCGGCGCCATCGCTCTCGCAGGGCGTGAGCGTCGCGAAGGCACGGATGTTTCCCGACGCGAGCTCTTGTCCGGGGAGATAGAACGCGGGGTAACTGGGGTCGCCCGTCAAAGGATCGGGGAGCGTGGGACCATCCGACTCGATGTTGAGGGCGGCCACCCAGAGCTTCTTGGTCACGGCATCGTTTTCTGCCTGCACCATCACGTTGCCGTACGTCCTGCGGCTCGTGAAAAACACCCAGAAGTAGCCACCCGCAGCGATGGGACTGACCGTGGGGTAAAAATTGAGGTTCTGATCGCGCATGGGCAGCGCTTTGGCGTTGGCGCGGTCGAGCGGGCGCGCAGGACGCTGGCGCAGATCGACGATGAAGAGATTACTGTGGTTCACGAGCAGGCCGGTGGGTGGGTCCTGGATGGTCGCGTAGTCGGAGCCGTCGCCAAGCGCGAATATCACCTGCAGACCGTCGGGCGTGAAGAAGGGCCAACCGGGATAAAGCATCGGATCGTTGAAGATCTCGATCCGATTCGAGAACGTATTGGTGGCATTGTCGAAGTCCATGACGGACAGGGAGTGCCCCAAACCATTGTCGTGATCGTTGAAAACGATCTTCTTCCCGTCGGGAGAGAACGCCGGCATCTTGGCAAAACGCACGAGCCCGGTGGCGGTGATCGCAGCACCGCTGCGCGTATCGAAGAGCTTGGCGTCGCGCGGACCGAGCATCGCCGGGTTATTGAGTGGAGCGAATGGAAAGAGCGCCGGGAATCCACCGGCCTCCGCCGGCTGGGCTGCGGTCAAAAGCTTCGAGCCGTCCGGATAGACCGCCCCGAAGCCCCAGTCTTCGTCCCCAATCGTGCTCGTGGCGAGCGGCGGCGGATCGGGATTGGGGTTGGCTGCCACGTCGAACGAGTTGCTCGAGTAAGGCCCACCCGGATACTGATGGCGCTGCGCCACGAGCATCTGACCGTTGGCGGAAAGCGAGTGGCACGAATAGCAGGGGCCGAGCGGCACCACGCCTCCCGCGACCGTCTTCACGACTTCGGGCTCGCGGGCGAGCGGCAAAATGCGCATCACCGCGCCGTTGTTGGGCAGCGTCTTGGCGGAGTTGTAGGTGTTGTAATAGACGGCGCTCTTCAGTTGTCCGCGGGCGAACACCCAGCGCTCGGAGATGGGGCCCGTCACGACGTTGCCGCTGATCGTCGTCAGATCGACCATGGTCGGATCGCCCGAGCCGAGGCTCTCCTCGGCGGCGGCGTCCCAAGCGTCTTTGGGCAATTCCAATTGTGCGCCCGGGATAGGCCCGAAGATCTCTTTGTAATCGAAGGTCTTCGACGAGATGTGCACATAGACGCCCTCGATAGGACCGGGCGCCGGCTTCCACTGAAGAAGAGGCGGCAAGATCCCGCCGGGGAAGACCGTTCGATCGTACGGGTAAAGGAACGCCATACCGCTCGTGTTGGGGCCGCCGCCGGTGATTTTGACGCCCGTGGCGGGCGGCAATGTGCCCGTCGTGCGGTCGATGACCCTGGGAGGCAAGCCCGCGTCGGGGTTGCCGGTTCCGCCGCTGCCTGCGGCGCCACCGGTTCCACCGGTAGGTCCACTTCCGGCCATGCCGCCCGCGCCCGCAGCACCGCTGCTCGCGCCGCTCCCACCGTTGCCGC
This sequence comes from Polyangiaceae bacterium, assembly GCA_035318505.1. Taxonomy (GTDB): domain Bacteria; phylum Myxococcota_A; class Polyangia; order Polyangiales; family Polyangiaceae; genus DASWDH01. Next base: position 9,540 of record DATHEQ010000239.1, read on the forward strand.
CGGCACCGCTGGTGGCGCCGCTGCCGCCCGCGCCGCTGGTCGCACCGTTCCCACCGTTGCCGCCGGTTTCGTTGCCGCCGGTTCCGTTGCCGCCGGTTCCGTTGCCGCCGGTTCCGCTACCGCCGGTTGCGCTGCCGCCGGTTCCGCTGCCGCCGTTGCCTCCACCTCCGCTACCGCCCGTCATGCCCGTCGCGGTGCCGCCCGAGCCGGTGCTCGTGGTGGAGCCGGCGTCGGCGCCTTTCGGCCGCGAGCCTACTTGATCGCCAGAGCACGCCATCCCAATGAGCATCGATGCGACGGGCAGAAACGACGACGACAGCGTGATCTTCATTGCGTCTCCATCCACATCACGTGCATCGACCGCGGCCGCGCAGCGCTCGGTGAGGTCTCAGTTGTCAGTGCACAAGTTGGCGGCTCCGCTCGTTATTACGCCGCCCAAGGGCGGGTGATCGAGCGCGTGCGCCGGGTACGCGTAGAGAAAGTCGTAACACATCTCTTGCGTCGTACTCGGCCCGAAGCTCACCCCCGCCGTGGTCGTGTTGTCGTAATAGCAAGTGGTGAAGAGCGAGTCGCCCGCATTCACAGTGAAGTCGACCGGATAGGCAACTTGGTTCGCGAAGTTGAAGGGCTTGTCGATGAGAAGGTCCTGCCCGCCCATGGCGCGATTGATCACCGTCGCCATCCGCACACCGGTCTTGTGCATATGAGGCCACGAGCTGAAGATGTGAATGGGGTCGGTGGCCCCAAGTCCCGTGCGCAGCGGGATGCAGTTTCCGCTCGCGTTCCCAGTCGCACGCGCTGGAACGTTGATCTTCTCGGTTCCCGCCCAGGTGATCGACGCCGTGTTGCGACGGAATTTCGAAGTAGCACAGACGCGAACGCCGCTGCGATCCTGAAACATTTTGCCAGCGGGATTGTTGTAATGCACCTCGAGCACGTACGAACCGGTGGCGGGGGCGAGCTCGAGCCCCACATCGGGCGGCAGTTGCAGACCATTGTTGCCCGGCGCCCAACCGGTGATGAGCGCCTGCCCCGGATGCTGGCCGGTGCAATAGGAATACGACCCGTCCTGCGCGCCGAGCGGGCTTTGGTAAAAAAGCCAGTGATGCAGCATTTCCGAGTTGTCGATAATGGTCGAAAACTGCAGGCCCTGCATGGGCTTCGCCCATGGCGAGCTGAAATTGAAGCACGCGTAGAACTCAGCGCCGGGCAAGAAGATGAGGTTCGTATCGAAAGGAGAGTGATCTCCGGGCGTCTGCGCGCCGTGCGCGCGAAACTCGATGCACTCCGTTCCGTCGTCGGTGGGTGCGTCGGGCAGCCCCGCATCTTGGCTGGTTCCGGCGTCCGGCGGCCGCGGCACGATGGGACAGTTCTCGCCAGCGGGGGCGCCGTCGGCGAACCACGCGTCGAGCGTGCTCATCTCGCTTGCGGTGAGCACGTCGTTTTGCGGCATGCGCCCGGTGCCCGTGCGATGGATGCGATCTTGCGACGCCTGGTAAACTTTGCGCGTCGGATCGAGCGCGGGTCGCTGAAAATCCTGCCAGCTCACGAGCGGCATGGGAGCGCCAAAGGTCGTCGGGGAGGTGTGACAGGTGTTCGTGCACTTTGCGTCGACGACGATCTTCGCGCGACACGCAAGATCGGACGTTCCGGTCCCGGCGTCAGGGCGTACCCCGCCTGCGCCAGCACTACCGTCGCCCGCACCGGCGCCACCACCCGCACCGGCACCACCCTTTCCGGGATCACCAGTGCCGGGACCTCCGCCCGTTCCGACGCCACCGCCGGCACCGGAAACACCACCGGTCGCGGGACCTCCGCCGGTCGCAGAAGCACCGCCCGTCGCGGAACCACCGGTGCCGGGGCCGCCGCTCGTACCGGGATCACCGCCACTCCCAGGATTGCCGCCTGTCGCGGGAGCGCCGCCCGCACCGTCGTGCGCCGGGCGAACGCCGGGGTAATCGCTAACCGAGCAAGCCTGCAGCGCAGCGAGCAGGACGCCGAACGGAAAAACGTTTCGCCTCGATGCGGCCGGCATTCGTTCGATCATCGCTTTCTGCGGCCTCCGGAGACTGCCGTGCCGCGCGGATCCAAACGCTGACGACATCGGTCAGCCATCTCGTCATCGCTGCTTGGTTGGACCAAGCACCTGGTTGGACCAGTAGCAGACGCCCTGGCGCGCAGCAAGGGCAAAAGGCCTAACTCGGAGCCTCCACTGCATCACATTGCCTGTCGGCACGCCAGTCTCGCACCCTGTCGATGCGCTTGGAGATCCCGAACACCTCTTTATGGCGCTGACGATTCCGGGAGCCATCGACTTCGACACCTTGGTCGTGATGACGTCGGAGCCGCCACGTTTTCGCCGCGCGCCGGTCGAGACCCGTCGCGGTAAGTTTGCGCTAGGCTGCCGGCCGTGTCGCGCCCTCTAGATTCCCCCGACCCGCTCGCGCTCGCAACACGCCTCTGGTTCGCGTGGGTCTGTCTATTTCGCGTGTTGTTCGACCCGTCTTTCGCACGCCGCATGTGGGCCGTGCGCGATGAGCCCACGCCGCCGGACGCACACGACAACGGCGACCGCGGCGAAAAGGTGGAAGCCATGCAGCTGCTCGCGCTGCTGCAGCGAGACGGGCGCTTGGTGGATTTTCTCGAGCAGGATGTGACCACGTTCACCGACGAAGACGTGGGAGCCGCGGCCCGTATCGTCCACGAAGGGTGCCGCAAGATCTTGCATCGAGTCACGTCCGTTTCGCCCCTCCGATCGGAAAGCGAAGGGAGCAAAGTCGTCGTCGAGGCGGGATTCGCCCCGGCAGAGGTGCTGCTGGTAGGGAACGTGCAAGGTGCGGCGCCTTACCGCGGCACGTTGCGTCACCGCGGTTGGCGAGTTGCCGAGCTGAGTTTGCCGGAGACGGTGGCGGGTCACGACCCTCATGTCCTCGCTCCGGCGGAGGTTGAATTATGAGCGCTCGCTACGTCGTGGGTATCGATCTCGGAACGACGCATTCCGTGCTTGCTTATGCGGAGATTGGGGTCGCCGCCAAACCGATCGTCCTCGCAATTTCTCAGCTCACGGCGAAAAGCGAAGTGTTCGATCACGAGCTACTGCCGTCGTTCGTCTACTTCGCTCACGAGAGCGAAGGGCGGCAGCCACTTTCTTGGGATCCCGAACGCCGCGTCGTGGTGGGTGAATACGCTCGCCGTCGTGGTGCCGATGCGCCGGCCCGTGTCATCAGCAGCGCCAAAAGCTGGCTTTCGCACACCGGCGTCGATCGACGAGGCGGAATTTTGCCGCTCGGTGCGCCGGATGACATCGAGAAGATTTCTCCGGTCGAAGCATCTTGGAAGATTCTCGAGCATCTTAGTGAAGCATGGGACGCCAAAGTCGCCCACGGGGATCGCGCGCTGGCCCTCGCAGAGCAGGACATCGTGCTCACGGTTCCTGCCTCCTTCGATGCATCCGCGCGCGAGCTCACGGTCGAGGCGGCGCTGGCCGCTGGATTCGAGCACCTCACGCTGCTCGAAGAGCCGCAGGCCGCGGTCTACGCGTTCATCGATGCGGTGGGCGAAGGATGGCGCCGGCAAATTCGCGCTGGCGATGTACTCCTCGTCGTCGACATCGGCGGAGGCACCACGGATTTTTCGGCCATCGCGGCGGTTGAATCCGATGGCTCGCTCGAGCTCGAGCGGATCGCGGTTGGCGACCACATCTTGCTCGGCGGCGACAACATGGATTTGGCTCTGGCTCATGTCGTGCGCACCAAACTGAGCCAAGAGGGCAAGGACTTGGATCGCTGGCAGATGAGCGCTCTGACGCATGGAGGCCGCGCGGCCAAGGAGAAGCTCCTCGGAGAGGGCGCGCTCGCCGCGGTTCCCATCGCCATCGGCGCGCGCGGATCGCAGCTACTCGGCAGCACGCTGCGCACCGAGCTGACGCGCGAAGAAGTCGAGCGCGTGCTCGTGGACGGCTTTTTCCCGCGGGTGGCGGCGGATGCGCGGCCCGTGACGCGCGCTCGCGGTGCGCTGACACAGGTTGGACTGCCCTACGCGTCCGATCCGGCGATCACCAAGCATCTGGCTGCATTTCTCACCAAACAAGCAAGCGCGCTCGAAAAGGTGCGGCCCCATCAAGAGCCTGCTGGCGACACACGCGCACCAACGCTCCTGGCACCGACGTCGTTGCTCTTCAACGGCGGGGTCATGAAGTCGCAGGTCTTGCGCGGCCGACTCTTATCGACCCTCGATGATTGGGTGACGGCGCAGGGAAGGAGCGCCGTCCGCGTGTTGGACGGTGCCGATCTCGATTTTGGGGTCGCCCGAGGCGCGGCCGCCTATGGGCTCGCACGTCGCGGCAAAGGGCTGCGCATCCGCGGTGGAACGGCGCGCGCTTACTACGTCGGAATCGAGAACCCCATGCCGGCCGTTCCCGGCGTCGATCCGCCGGTGACGGCGCTTTGCGTGGCCCCCTTCGGGATGGAGGAAGGGACCGAAGCGCGCCTACTGCCGCACGAGCTCGGCGTCGTCGTGGGAGAGCCGGTTCGATTTCGCTTTTTTGGATCGTCGGTCCGGCGTGATGACGAAGCCGGCACCGAGCTCGAATCGTGGAAAGAAGGAGAGCTCGACGAGCTTTCGCCCATCGAAGTCACCCTTCCTCCCGAGGGCCGCCGCGACGGAGACGTGGTGCCGGTGCGTTTGCGCGCCACCGTGACGGCGGTGGGTACGCTCGAAGTGGAGGCCATTCCGACGCGACCGAGCACGCCCGACGAGCGCTGGCGCGTCGAGCTGAGCGTGCGTTCGCCGGACGGCTGATCGTGGCCGAAGAAGCGCGCTACGTGGTGGGAATCGATCTCGGCACGACGCACACCGTCGTGGCCTCGGCGACGCTGTCGGGTGACGACGCGCCGTCCATCTTCCCCATCGCGCAATGGGTAAGCCGCTCGGAGCGGCAAGCGTCACCTCTCCTCGCCTCGACGCTCTATGCGCCCCTCGCCGGGGAATTGGCCGAAGCGCGATGGAACACAGGCGGCTTCATCGTCGGCGAATACGCCGCGCGACGAGGCGTGGAAGTGGAAGGGCGCGTCGTTCATTCGGCGAAAAGCTGGCTCTCCCACACCGCGGTTGATCGCACGGCGGCTATCTTGCCGTGGGGCACTTCCGGTGACACCGTCGATTTTCGGCCCATCTCTCCCGTCGATGCAAGCGCGCGCGTGCTCGGCCACGTGCGCGAGATCTGGAACGAGAGCCATCCCGAGGCGCCGCTCGAACACCAACGTATCGTGCTGACGGTGCCGGCATCGTTCGACGAGACGGCTCGCGAGTTGACCGTCCGCGCAGCGCAATCGGCTGGCCTCGAGGTGCGACTGCTCGAAGAGCCGCAAGCGGCTTTTTATGCATGGCTCGCAGCCGAGCCGGAAGATCGGCTGCGCCAGCTCATTGCCTCGCACGGGGGACAGCTCGATGCCGTCGTCTGCGACGTGGGCGGCGGAACGACCGATTTGTCGCTCTTGCGGTTGTCGATGGGAGCAGCTGGAGAACCTTCCATCGAGCGCGTCGCCGTGGGGCGGCACCTGCTGCTCGGCGGCGACAACATGGACCTCGCGCTAGCGCATGCCTGCGAGCCGTCGCTGCTCGGGGGCCAAGGTGATACTCGGCTCGATGCGCACCGCTTTGGTCAGCTCACCCTGGCCTGCCGCGCGGCGAAGGAGCGACTTCTCGGCCAAGATCCGCCCGCCGAAGTGCCGGTCGTGATCGCTGCTCAAGGGGCCAAGCTGGTGGGGTCCACCTTGCGCGCGACGCTTACCGTAGAAGAGGTGCGGCGCATCGTCTTGCAGGGCTTTTTCCCGCAAACGGAGCGGCGCGTCGCGAAAGCCGACAAGCCGCGATCGGGGCTAGTCGCGTTTGGGCTTCCTTACGAGCGCGATGTCGCCATCACGCGACACCTGGCGAGATTCTGCGAGCGGCATCTCGAAACGCAGCGCGGCCCTCGCGCCGTGCTCTTGAATGGCGGAGTGTTTCTCGCCGAGGCGATAGCGGGAAAGGTCCTCGACGTCGTACAAGGCTGGAACGACGGGCCCATCGTTCGTCTGTCCAATGCCGTCCCGGAGCTCGCCGTCGCGCTCGGTGCCGTTGCTCACGGGCGCGCCGCTCTCGGCCGCGGGCGCCGCATTCGAGGCGGGCTCGGGCGCGGCTACTACGTTGCCGTGCGAGGCTCGGAGAAGAGCCGCTCGCTCGTGTGCGTCGTACCGCGCGGCGCGGAGCCAGGGGAAGTGCATGTCGCGGATCGTCAACCGCTCGCGCTCGTCGTCGGCGCGCCGGTCCGTTTCGAGCTCTTCGCCGCCGAGCGCACCTTTGGGCACCGCGCCGGCGACGTCGTCACGTACGATGAGGAGCAGTTCGAAGCCCTGCCGCCTCTCGCCGCAACCTTCAGCGGAGCGCGCAGCGAGCCGCCCGCGCGGACCCGTGCTCCCGAGGCCGAGCGCGCCGCCACCGAAACCGAAGTCGTGCTCGAAGGGGAGCTCTCAGAAGTCGGCACGTTGAACTTATCGTGTGTCGCGGTCGAGCCGGGCCCCGGCGGGCAGCGCGACCGTTTCCGGCTCGCGTTTCAGATTCGTCCGACCGGCGAGCCGGTGCGCGCGCTGCCCTCGAGCCCTCCTTCCGGACGCACGAGTTCGCGGCTCATGGATGAAGCGGGCCGCGCCGTCGAACGGATTTTCGGCAAAGGGAAAGTCGAAGTCTCCCCGCGCGAAGTCAAAGATCTCCAGCGCGATCTCGAACGTCTGCTCGGCGATCGCAGTCAGTGGTCGACGGCCGTCAACCGCGCTCTTTTCGACGTGCTCTTGCCGCAAGGCCGTGGGCGCCGGCGCAGTGCTGACCACGAGCGCGTCTTCTGGCAACTCGCCGGATTCTGCCTTCGTCCCGGCTTCGGGGATCCCGGCGACGCTACGCGGGTCGCCAGTTTCGCCGCGCTCATTCCGGAGACGCTCGCGTTCGGCGCGGAAACGCGTAGCTGGCAAGCCTTTTGGATCGCGTGGCGGCGCGTCGCGGCCGGTCTCACCGACATGGTACAAGAGGCGCTTCGCGACGCGACGGACCCGTTCTTGGCTCCGTCATCACTACGCAAAAAGCGCCCCAAGTCGGTTCGACCGGAGGCAATTGACGAGATGCTGGAAATGGCTGCGGCGCTCGAGCGCGTGACCCCGCCGCGACGCGCCGAACTCGGCGAGTGGATCGTCGAGAAAACGTGGACCGACCGCGACCCGCGCTTGTGGACGGCGATCGGAAGGGTTGGCGCACGCGTGCCGACGTACGCTAGTGCGCACTACGTCGTTCCCCCGCACGTTGCGGAGCATTGGCTCGATCACCTGCTGCGCGAGAAATGGGAAACGCTGTCCTCCGCCCCCGCCGCGGCACTCAGCCTCGCGAGAATGACCGGGGACCGCGCGCGCGACGTGCGCGAATCCGTGCGGCGCGACGTCGAACGCCGGCTCGAACGGGTGGGGGCCCGACCGGAGTGGATCACCGCGGTGCGCGAGGTCGTGCCGCTCGCCGAACAGGAGCGAGCCGCTGCGTTCGGCGAAGGATTGCCGGTCGGCCTGCGGCTCATCGAGATCGCGTGACGAAGATGCGAGCTCCGAAATCCGTCGTCCGGCCGCCCATTTTGCCGAAAGAGCTCGAGCCGAAGGTGCTCGTCGATCTCGACGGGGTCGATCTCGACCGCTGCCGACTCGACGGTTGCGAGCTCGCCAGCGCGCACGCGGACAAGGTGCGCTTCGATGCCGTGCACATCGTGGGCGGCTCCTTGCATGAGACCGCGGTAGCCGAGCTTCGGTGGCTCGATGTTCTCTGCGAGCGCTGCGATCTTTCGCTGATCGCCTGGCCCAAGGCGACGCTGACGCGCGTCGAGCTGCGCGATTGCCGGCTATCGGGCGCCAAACTGATGGAGGGAGAGCTCGACCACGTGCGCTTCATCGAATGTCAGCTCGACTACGCGACCTTCTCCGGGACGCGCTTTCGGCATGTCTCCTTCGAGCGATGCCGCCTGAAAGAGGCCGCGTTCATCGGCGCCGATCTCACCGGCACCTCGTTCGTTGCCTGCGATTTGCAAGGTGCCGACTTCACCCAGGCCAAGCTTCAAGGCGCCGACGTGAGCTCCTCCACGCTGAACCAGCTGCGCGCCGGAGCGGGTGACGTCCGCGGCCTCGTGGTCAACAAAGAACAAGCGAGCGTCCTCGCGCAGCTCTTCGGGCTCGTCGTTCGCGACCCGGATCGATAGGTCGCCAAAGCCCGCGCGCGTTCCTCTTCTGCTCGACGTCGCAAGCGAGAGCCAGCATGCTGGCGCCCCCATGAGACCGCCTCTCGCCCCCTTGCTTCTCACCATCGCCGGCTTGGTCGTTTACCAGATCTCCTCGAAATCGGTGCCGCGCACGGCGCATCCCCTGGTAGCGATCATCGCTGCCTACTTCGTGGCGACGACGCTATGCGTGGTGGCGATCTGGAAATGGCCTCTCGACGGCTCGCTTTCGCACGTGCTCCGGCAGCTCAATTGGAGCGTGGCTGGCGTCGGCCTCGGGGCGGCACTCATCGAAATCGGGTTTCTCCTCGCCTTTCGCGCGGGCTGGCCACTCAGCCTCGCATCGGTGGCCGTCAATGTGTCCGCAGGGATCATTCTCCTCCCGGTCGGCCTCTCCATGTTCGGTGAGCGCCTCTCGATGGCCAAGGTGCTGGGCGCGGCGCTCTGTTTCATGGGGCTCGTCCTCATCGCACGCGATTGAGTGGCGCCAGTCGGATTGACTCCGTCCTCCAAACGCGCCGACACTGTCTAGCCCTCATGTCGAACTTCCGCGTCGCCGCTACCCTCCGATGAAGGACCTTGCATCTCTCGCCCGGCTCGACGCGATGGCGCAGGCCGAATTGTGCGCGCGCGGAGAAATTTCCGCCGCCGAGCTGTTCGATGCATGTCTCGCGCGCATCGACGCCTTGAATCCAGTCCTCGGCGCGGTGGTTACCGTCGCGCGCGAAGCGCCGCCCGCGGTAAGAGCGGGACCGCTGTCCGCAGTCCCCATGCTCGTGAAGGACGTGATGCCATGGCCAGAGCTGCGTTGGTCGATGGGCTCGCGCCTGTTCGCGAACAACGTCGCCCAGCAGCACACGCCGTACGGCACGCGACTCGTCGAAGCGGGGGTCGTCTGCGCCGGCAAGACCGCGACGTCCGAGTTCGGTCTGCTCGGAAGCACCGAAACGCTGCTCGAGGGCGTGACGCACAATCCGTGGGATCTCGCGCGCTCTGCCGCCGGATCGTCGGGCGGCAGCGCTGCGGCCGTCGCGGCGGGGCTCGTTCCCATCGCGCACGGCAACGACGGAGGCGGATCGCTCCGCATCCCAGCGTCAGCCTGTGGTGTTTTCGGCTTCAAGCCGAGCCGAGGTCGAACGGTGCCGGCGAGCTTCGCCAGCTCGGACTTCGGCGACATGAGCCGCGATCATTGCATCTCACGCTCGGTGCGGGACAGCGCGCTTTTTCTCTCCATCGTCGAGGACCCATCGGGCGGCCCGCGCGTCGGCTTCGTGCGCGATCCAATTGCCCGCAAGCTGCGCATCGCCGCGTGGACGAGGACGATCATGGGCGCGGAGCCCGAGCCCGCGGTGCGACTTGCGTACGACGCATCCCTGGCACTGCTCGACGAGCTGGGGCACGTCGTCGAACCGATTGCCCCGCCGTCGTTCGATGGGCCCGCCCTCAGTGACGCTTTTTTCATCGTCGCTGGTGCGGCCATCGCGGGCGTCGTGGACATGATCGATCAAGCGCGCGGTGAGCCCGTCCAGCGTGAGGAGCTCGAACCGTTTACGTGGGCGCTGATCGAGACCTTCCTCGAGCGCGGTCCCGAAGCGCTGCCCCGCGCGCGAGCGGCGTTTGCCGAAGCGGTGCGATCGTATGGCGAGACTACGCGAAGCCACGACGTGGTACTCACACCGACGACCGCAACCGAACCCTGGCTCATCGGTCACCTCTCGCCGATCCTCGCGCGAGAAGAACTGATCGCACGCACGGCACGCACAGTCGGCTACACCCCGATTCAGAACATCGTGGGCGGGCCTGCCATGTCCGTTCCGCTGCATGTTTCGGAAGGCGGTCTGCCGATCGGCATCCACTTCGCCGCTGCACCGCAAGCCGACGCACTGCTCCTCGGGCTCGCCTACCAGCTCGAAGAGGCGCGGCCTTGGAAAAATCGCTGGCCGCCTTATTCGATTCCTCGGCTCTGCTAGCGAACTCGCCGCTACCCTGCCCGCCCGCTACGCCGCGTTGGACAGGCGAACTCAAGTTATCGATTGAACAATCCCATCGCAGAAGCGAGCTAGCATGGGATCATCATGTCTCGGGTTCAGGCGCGGCTTCTCGGGGCTCTTTCGATACTGTGCCTTGCCCACTGCGCCACGCGCACGCCTCAGCGCCCGTGGCGAGCAGATTCCATGGAGGTTCCGGACGAAGCGCTCATTTATTCGACCGATGCTCGAACCGAGAACGCGGCCGAAGGCGGCACGCCCGAGCTCGCCGCGGACGTGATGGCAGCGCTGGCGAAGCGCGGAGACAAGGCGGTCGCCGACGGTGCGCTGACGGCAACCGCGAGGTGGCTCTTGCGCGAGGCGCTGCAAGAGAGACAGGTGGGACCGGCGTCGGCTGACGCAGCCTCGCGCCACTTTGGGTTCGGCGGCGTGGTGACATCCCTTGCGGCTTTCGACTCGGGCCAGCCCGAGGTTTGGCGAGAGGCGCTCGCTCGGATTCCGAAGAACGTGCAGATCAATCGTTTTGGCGTGTGCGCATCCCAAACCAAGCAGGCCTTTGCCGTGATTTTCGGCACCGTGACACTCGACTTCGAACCGATCGCCCGTTTCGTCGACCCCGGCACGACCATCCGTTTGCGGGGCGAAGTCGACCGCCGGTACACGTCCGCGCAGGTCTTTCTCACGAAACCGGATGGAACGGTCGAAGAGCACAAGATGGCGTCGCGCAAGCTCGAATATTCGGCCGCGTTGACCACACCGGGGAAATACAAGCTGGAGGTCATGGGGGAAGGCTCGATGGGTCCGGTCGTGATCTCGAACATTCCCGTCTTCGTGGGCGTCAAAGAACCTCCCCTCACCGAGCTCGTTCGCAAGTCGTCGTCCCCTGCAGAAGCAGAGGGGCGCATGCTGGAACTGCTCAACCAAACGCGCACGGCGAACCGACTGCGGCCGGTCGAATCCGACGGCGAGCTTCGCGCGATCGCGCTCGCCCACTCCAAGGACATGGCCGACCACGACTTTGTCGCTCACGTCTCTCCCACGACGGGAACACCAGAAGACCGCCTCGGGCGGGCGAAGCTTCTCGTCGGAGAATGCGCTGAAAACATCGCGGCGGCGCCCACCCCGGAATCCGCTCACGATGAGCTCATGGAGAGCCCCGCGCACCGCTCGGCCATGCTGGGGGCCACCTATACGCACGTCGGGATTGGCGCGGTCGAGCACCACGACAGCGTGATCGCCACGCTTCTTTTTTGCCGCCGCCCCGATCCGACCAAACTCCCGCGCGACGCCGCCCAAATCGAGGCGGCCCTCTTCGCGTTGCGCGCGGCGAAGAAGTTGCCTAGGCCCGCCGTGGATCCGATTTATCGCACGGCAGCGCAGCGCGGCGTCGAAGCCTATTTGCGATCCTCGAAGCCGACGGTGGACGTCGCGAGCACCGCCACCATCGACGCGATCCGCACCGAGATCGGCCGCCTGCGTACCGCGCGCCCCGCCGCCAAAGTCTGCACCTTCTTTCTCGACCTCACCGAAGTAGAGCAACTCGAACGAACTGCCCCGCTGCTCGCCCCCGGCCTCGCCAAGTTTGGGGTCGGCGCCCAGCTGCACACGGACGACAAAGGCGCTCGCCTCGCCACGGTGATGGTACTCGAAGGCGCGTGTCAGTAAGGCTCTCTCTGGCGCCCGCTGCTCGATACCGATACGTTACCCCGACAGCGCTCGATCAATGCCTCTTGCGACGCTCTTTCACGTCGATGTGTTCGCGACCGGTCCGTTGACCGGAAACGGACTTACGGTGTTTCTCGATACGGAGCAGTGGTCGTCATCGCTGATGCAGCGGCTGACGCAGGAGATGAGACAGTTCGAGTCCATCTTCCTCTCCGAGATCACGCCTACCGGCGCCACGGCGCGGGTCTTCACGGTGGAGGAAGAACTACCGTTCGCGGGCCATCCCGTTTTAGGGGCAGCCGCTGTACTTCATCGCAGTCGCGCCGCGCCGGCAGAATCTCGCTCGTCGCTCGGCTTGGCCTCGACACGAACGACCTCGTCGCCGGCCCCGGCGCGCAAGTCGTTTCCGCCGGTCTGCCGTACTTGATCATCCCAGTTCATTCCGCGGTGCTGTCCCGAGCGGCGATCCACGGGTCGGATTTCGGAGCTCTCCTCGCAACAGTGGGCGCGAAATTCGTCCTGGTGCTTGATGTCGAAAAGCGGGAAATCAGGACTTGGGACAATCTGGGCCGCGTAGAAGACGTCGCCACGGGTAGCGCTGCCGGACCTACCGCAGCTTTTCTATTCCGTGCCGGCCTCGCCGACCCAAACGCGCGCTTGGATCTCGCCCAAGGCCGATTTGCGGGCCGCCCCAGCAAGATTGCGATCGTTCAAGACAAAGACGGCGACCTGCTCGTGAGCGGCGAGGTTTGGCCCGTCAGCCCGTCAGCCATGGCACGCTCGATGTAAACGGCGAGGCTTAACGTCACCGCTCGGTGTCGGGAAAGAGCGCCACGACGCGGTCGACCCATTCACCGAACGCACTCATCAAAACCGGTCCGCGCGATACCTTCATCGCCCAGGGGCACGAAGGGCAGCTCGTCGTCGTCGTTCCTTCGAAAGATCTCGTCCTCGTCCGCCTCGGGCTGTTCGATGACAGAAAAGGGTTCGGCGCGTGATAGGGCTTACCCGCTCCCGTCGGCGGCGTGATCCACCATCCGGCGCCGTAGACGTCGCAATTGTCGGCCGTCGTCTTGGATCGCGCGAAGTCGACCCACCCCTCCGGTAGGATGCGCCGCTCCTTCCAAAGGCCATCGCGCAGGTAAAGGAGGCCAAATCGCGCCCAATCGCGCGCCGTTGCGTAGACCAGGGCCGAGCCGACGAAAGTGCCGGTCTTGTCGAACTCGGGTTGGGCCGACGTCATTCCGAGAGGACCGAACAGCTCTTCTTTCATCACGGCCGCGACGCGCGCGCGGCGCGTGGCCGGGTCTGCATTCGGGGCAAACACGCGCCCGAGCGCGTCAGCGATGAGATTGATCCCCGCCGAGTTGTAGTTCCATCGCACACCAGGAGTCGCTGCGAGCGGCAGTGTCGCCGCATAGCCTGCGACGTCGAGCCGGCCTTCGCCGAAGAGCATGCGCGCCGCATCGTTGTGCGTTGGATCGGGCGCGCCGATCTCGTCGTACTTTTGCCCGTCGACCATGTTGATCCAAGCGCGCCACGTGATCGCCGAGCGCGCGTCACCCGCTGGCCATCGCGGATTGCCCATAGGGTCGTCGATGGCGACGAGCCCACGCCGCACCGCGATCCCGAGGAGCGCTTGCGTCACCGACTTGGCCATCGACCAAGAGAGGAGCGGCGTTTCGGGGCCGAAGCCTGCCATGTAGCGCTCTGCCACGAGTCGCCCACGCTGAACGATGACCACTGCGCGCGTCTCGCCGAGGCGCGCATCGCGTGCGCCGACCACGGCGAACGCGCGCTCGAGTTGGTCCGCGGCAACGCCAGTTGGCAACGGACCCTCGGGCCAGTTTTCTCCGGGCCATGGCACGTCCGGCGCTTGCGGCGGAAGCGGCACGAGCGCACTCGCGGCGGCGTGATTGTCCGATTTTCCGCTTTCGTGCGCGCCACGCGCTGGTGCGGGCTGCGCCGAGATCGCGAGCGGCACGACGACGAAGAAGAGAGGCGTGACGGCTCGGCGCGCCGCGGATAGCATGGCCGCGCATGATAGGTTCCTCGCAGAGCAGGCGCAAACTCATCGTCTTTGGCGCCCTCACCGCAGCTGTCATCGCCGGTCTCATCGCGTGGCGCGCACTCCGCTTGTCGGATCTCGTGCATATCGGCGCCGGCTACGCCGCCGAGCAAACCTGCGCCTGCGTTTTCATCAGCCATCGCACCCTCCCGAGCTGCATGACGGACCTCGACCCTCTCGCACAGCGACTCGTTTCGGTGCGCGTCGGCACGGATGAAGTGAGGGCCGGCACGCTCGGCCTCAGCACTGCCCACGCGCGCTATGAGCAAGGCTTCGGCTGCACGCTGCAGGACGACTGACGTTGCAGCACGAGAAGCGGTCGCGCGCTCTGGCGCTGGCCGCTGAACACCGATACGTTAGGCGTCGTTGTCGAACGGACTCGGCGTGCATCACGCCGCAGTCGCTCCACGCGGAGGCTTCCCTTGTCCAAGATCGAACGGAGATTGACGGAACTCGGGCTCGTGCTTCCCGCGCCCTTGCAGCTTCCCCCCGGCGTTACGTTGCCGTTCCCCTGGGTCAGGGTCGTGGGTACACGAGCGTTGATCTCCGGGCACGGACCCACCAACGTAGACGGCTCGCTGGCTCAACCTCTCGGCAAGGTGGGCGGCGACGTTTCGTTGGAACAAGCCCACGCTTTGGCTCGCTTGGCTGCACTCGCCATACTCGGCAGTCTGAAGCGTGAGCTCGGCAACTTGGATCGCATCGCCGCATGGTGTCGCATTCTCGGGATGGTCAACTCAGCCCCAGGCTTCAACAAGCAGCCAGCCGTCATCAATGGCTTCACCGAGCTGATGATCGAGGTTTTTGGCCATGACAGGGGTGCGCACGCCCGAAGTGCCGTAGGCATGTCGGAGCTTCCGTTCAATATTCCCGTCGAGGTCGAAGGAGAAGTCGAGCTCGTTCGAGAATGAGAGCGTGAACGCGCCCGAGAAGTTACTGACTTTTCTGCGACGCCATGTCATCGACCAGGGCATGCACATCCCCAGCGCTTTTCGTGTGGTCGATCGCGGCGTTCTCGAGCGCTTCATGGGGGAGCACGGCTTTGCGGCAATCGTGAGCCAGACCGACAATGGGCTACTCGCGACCCACGTTCCCTTGTTGCTCGAGCAAGAGGGGGACGATTGTCGATTGCTCGGGCACATGGCGCGCGCCAATCCGCATTGGCGCTACTTCGACGATCGCCAAGAAGCGATGGTCATTTTTCAGGGGCCGCACGGCTATGTTTCTCCTTCGTGGTATGCGACGGCGCCGGCCGTTCCGACCTGGAACTACGCGGTCGCCCACGTGTACGGTCGGCCCCGCGTCATCGAAGATCGGTCGCGCTTACGTGCGCTGCTCGAGCAACTTGTCGCTCGCTACGAATCTTCGATGCCCGCTCCGTGGTCTGCGGCTCGACTTCCGCCAGAGTATCTCGAGCACATGACGGATGCGATCGTCGCCTTCAGCATTTCGGTCGATCGCATCGAAGGCAAGTTCAAACTCGGGCAGAACCGTTCCCGCGAGGACAGGGAAGGCGTCATCGCGGGGCTGACGAACGAAGGCGGGAACGATGGCCTCGCCCTCGCGACGTTGGCTCGCCAGCTGCTCCGGACCTGACCATGCCGTCTCCAGATCCGGGCGCGAGCATTGCATAGACCACCCAAGTGGCGCGAACGGGTGTCTATCGCGTGCGCAACCAGCACGGTGCGTCCCCGGCCAGTCGCTGCCTGCTGCAAACAGCAGTCATGGCGACGGCGATACTCCTCAGCACTGCCTGCGCCGAACGTCGTAGATCGTTCGCGGGGGCCGGTGGCGAGAGGGTCATCGCATTTGTCGGTTGGGGCGCGCCCGAGGAACGCGGCGTCATGGCCGACGTCGTGGCGCTCTTCGAACAATCGAATCCGGGTCTCCGCGTCACGTACACCCAGGTCCCGGGTACCGGTTACGACTATCTCAATAAGCTCCGGCTCATGATCGTGGCGGGCAACGCGCCCGACGTGTTCTATGTGCCCGATGGGGCGTTCGGCGAGCTCGTTCGAACGGGAGCCCTGCTCGATCTGGATGAGCGCATAGCAGCGAGCGGCGTCGTCGATCTCGACGCCATGTGGCCGAGCGCCGTTGACCGTTATCGGTGGGACGGGCGGCGGCTCCACCAAGGCCATCTCTACGCGTTGCCGAAAGACATGGGTCCCACGGCGATGTTCTACGACGCCGACCGGTTTCGCGAACGCGGCGTACCGTTGCCGGATCCCGTGGTGCCGATGACGTGGAGCGAAGCGCGTGCGATGTGGGCCGCCCTCAGCGATCGCGCTGGGCCAGTCCGTCGCTATGGCTTGACCGGCTATCCGTTCGACGTTGCGGTCTGGGCAGCGGGAGGCGAGGTCCTTACGTCCGATCGCCGATCTTGGGCCATGCAGAATCCGGTGGCCGAGGGCGCCGTCCAGTGGTGCGCGGACCTCGCCCTCTCCGACGGTGTCGCGCCTTTGCCCTCGCGCGTGGAAGGGGGTGGCGGGCGAGAGCTCTTCGAGGCACGTCTCGCGGCCACGCACATCGACGGTCGCTGGATGGTGCCGCGCTTTCGCAAGCTCGGCTTCGATTGGGATGTGGCGCCCATTCCGATGGCGGATCGCGACCGTCCGCCCGTCGTGTGGTCAGGGTCGGTCGGTTTCGCCGTCGCGGCCAGCACACCCTATCCGGACGAAGCGATCGCCCTCGTGGCGTGGCTCGCCGGGCCCGAAGGTCAGGCTCCCTTGACGAGAACCGGTCTGCAGCTCCCCAACCAGCGCGCGCTCGCGAAGACCGACCTTTTTCTGCAGCCTGGCCAACGCCCGGTCCATGCCGACGTCTTCGTGCGCGCCGCAAAGAACAGTCGACCGAGCGCCATCACGGAAACGCCGAACAGCTTCTGGTTCGATGTTCTCTCCATATTTCTCGACGAAGTGTGGCGCGGCCGGCGCACGGCCGCGTCCCTGTTCCCCGAGCTCGCGCCGCGCATCGATGCGGCCCTGCGCGAGAACAACCCGGAGCTCTGACGTGCAGGCCCGTCGTTTCGAGCGCGAAGCCTTTTGGGCTTACGCTTTCATCGCGCCCCCCGTCCTCGGCGCGATCGCGTTTGCGTTTCTGCCCATGGCAGCGTCGCTCTTCTTGAGCTTCACCCGCTACGACGTGCTGACCCCACCGCAATGGATTGGACTCGACAACTACCGGCGTCTCTTCAATGACGACTTTTTCGTCGGTCGCACTGCCGTCAACACCGTCTTTTACCTGATGGGCGTTCCGCTCGGGATCGCGGCCGCTCTCACCGTCGCGGTGCTGCTCAATCAAGTGGGTGCGCTGCGCGGCCTGTTCCGCACCGTCTATTTCATTCCCTCGGTGTGCTCGATCGTGGCCGTTGCGCTCGTTTGGAAATGGATCTACCGCGCCGATTTGGGCCTTCTCAATATGACGCTCACCTCGATGGGCGTGCGCGACCCGCCGGCGTGGCTCAACGAGCCCGAGCTCGTCAAACCATCGCTCATCTTCATGGGCGTGTGGACGAGCATTGGATTCAACGTCGTCGTTTACCTGGCCGCGCTGCAAACAGTGCCGCGGCACCTCATCGAGGCCGCCGAGCTCGACGGGGCCAACGCCTGGCAGCGATTTTGGCACGTCGTTTTCCCCGTCGTGAGCCCGACCACGTTCTTTCTGGTGGTGACCGGCACGATAGCCACGCTGCAGAACTTCGATCAAGTCTACGTCATGACGCGCGGCGGTCCGACATACGCGTCGGCCACCTTCATGCTCTACATCTACGTGACCGGCTTCCAATATTTTCAGATGGGTTACGCCTCCGCCATGGCGTGGCTCCTCGCGCTCGGCGTCCTTCTCGTCACCCGCTCGCATTTCGCGCTCGCCAAGCGCTGGGTGCATGAATGAAAGTGTTGCCGCGGTCGCGAGCCTTGGTCTACGCCATCTTGATCGTCGTCGCGGTGGCGGTGCTCCTTCCGTTCGCCTTCATGTTGAGCACGAGCTTCAAGCCCCCGCGCGAGATCTACGAGGTGCCTTTTCGCTTTATCCCGCGCCAGCCGACGCTCGCCAATTACAAATCTGCACTTTTGGAAGTGAACCTCGCCCGCGGCACCCTCAATACCGTCGCCATCGCAGTGCCCTCCACTTTGGGGGGCCTCTTGACGGCGTCATTCGCCGGCTTCGCCTTCGCCAAACTTCGCTTTCCCGGACGCGAGGCGCTGTTTGCAATGCTCATCGCCACCATGATGGTGCCGGGCGTCCTCTTGCTCATCCCGCAGTTCTCCGCATTTGCCGAGATCGGCTGGGTCGACACCTTCTGGCCTCTCATCGTGCCGGGCGCGATGGGAACGGCAATGGCGACCTTCATGATGCGCCAGTTCTTCAAGGGCGTGCCGGACGAGATCATCGATGCCGCCGCGCTCGACGGCGCCACGCCGTTCTACCTCTTCACGCGCATCGTCTTTCCCCTCGCCCGCCCCGCGCTCATTACGCTCGCGGTGTTCGGCTTCAAAGGCGCGTGGAACGATTACTTTGGGCCGCTCGTGTACCTGTCCTCGCCGGACAAGATGAACATTCAGCAGATGATCGCCGCCACGCAAAATGCCTATGGCGGCGATCCGGGAATACTCATGGCGGGGTCGGCACTCGCGATGGTGCCGCTGCTGGTGATGTTTCTCTTCGCGCAGCGCTATTTCATCGAGGGCATCGCCACGACGGGGTTGAAGTAGCGAAGCGTGCTTCGCGACCGCTGCGCGTGCCCTACTTGATGCCGCCCTTCGGGCGTTCGTCGGGGATGAGATCGTCGTTGCGCCAATAGGTGTCGTTTTTTCCTGCGTCGTCGGTAAAAGCAACCGTCGAGATCTCTCCCTCGATCGTGACAGCGCCTTTCGGTACGTCGTCCTTCTTCACACAAGAGAAGTTCATGAACACCTTCTCGCCCGGTTTGACGGCCCCGGCGAAGATATTGCCCGCGCAGGTGAGCCTGCGATACGCCTTGTCGCCGACCTTCGTTTCGAGCTGCTTGCCCGCTTTGTCGTAGAAGTAGACGACGACCTTGCCGTAGAGGATTTCTAGCTTCGCGTTGTTGATGATCTTGAAGGTCGGCCCCTTGTCGCCGATTTTTTTGTCCCAGGTGATGTCCATCATTCGCGTCTTGCCCTTGCCCTTGCACGGGTCGTCGAACAGGCCTTTGCCGGTCGAGCCCTCAGGACACGGGTGGACGGGTTTTCGCTCCGGAGCGCTCGCGACGGGTGCCACCGAAGCGACGGGAGGCGCTGAGACGGTCGCCAGGGGCAAACTGCTTGCGGCCGGGGCCGGCTTCGCCTCCTCTTTGTCGCAAGCCAAGAGGCACACCGCGAAAGCGGCTGCGCCGAAGTTCCAAGTCATCCGTCGTGTGCTCCACATGGTCTCCTCCGTCTGCCGCTGCCACGCCGGCGCCCATGCGCCGGCCGCCGGACGCTACCTCAAGCAACGCGCGATCGCCACGCCCTTGGAGGCTGGGCGGGCATCCCTCACCGCTTGCTCTCGACGGGGCCGTCGAAAAAGAGCCGAAGCCGATCGTCCACCAACCGGAATCGTCGTTCGATTTTGTGAAGGCGCACTTGGAGCTTGTCTCCTCCGTAGGGCCCCTCGAGCGTGAGACGATCGGCGTCGTCGCGGGAGTACCCGAGAAGCGCTTTCTTGCTGGTATCTCCGTCCCATGTACTGAGCGCGATCGTCCTTTTCGCGTCGTCGGTCTTCATTCGGTAGCGGATCGTGCTGTCGTCCATGAAACGGATTGTCAATTGACCGTACGTGTTCACAATCGCGCCGCGCCAGCGCCTCGCATCGGTGATGGTGAGCGGCTCCAGCTCGCCATTGCGCGTGAACGACTCGACGTCGTAGATGCCAAATAGCTCGGGGGGCGGGGGTTTTCGATATTTGAGCACTGGCTTCACGGCCGCGGCGCCGGCCAGTGCTATTACCAGCACCTTCGACGCAGCCAGCGCGCCGCGTCGCCAACGCTTCTCCAGCCATCGATCGAACGACGGCGGCCACGCCGACGATGCGCCCGACAGCGTGGACGGCGCCGCTCGGCCGGGCATCAGCAGATGGGTCAACCGCCGTGCATCGACCGCCACCAAAAATACGCTCATGACGAGCAGATTCGATGACCAGAGCTTCACCCCTACGTTGAAAAAGACATTGACCAAGACGACGTTGAGTAGCGTCGCCGAAGCAATCAGCGCGCCGAGCGTCGTCGTACGTCGAAAGCAGAGGAGCAACCCGGCGAGTAGCTCGGCGCCCCCGATGAAGGCGCAATAGGCATAGGAATGGCCCAAGAACATCCACAGGAGCCTGCCGGGCTGCGAATCGCCGTACATCTGCATCAGCGCGTCGGGCTCGGGATCGGGAAACTGGATCTTCACGATCTTGACCGCGGCATACACAAACAATGGGAAAACGAGCATGTAACGTACGTAGACACGCAGCGCCGCGAGAAGCTCGACGTACGCCGTTCGCCGCCGATCCGCCAGCGACCAAATGGCGCTTATCAGCACAGCGACGATCAGGATCAAGAAGACTTGCACGAAATCGATGCGTCGGTCCGACTCGCCGTTCTCCATCGTCAGGAGAGGATGCCCGAGGAGGCGCTCGCCTAGGGATGCAGCGATGGCCATCCACGGTTGGTAGTAGATCCGGTCCACGACCTCGGAGATGATGGGGATCCGATCGATGGGAAAGGGAAAGCCGTAGAGGAGGAAGTAGGAGAAGAAAAACCGAAACGCCACGCGCAGACCGGCCGACCACACTGGCCGCTGTTCGGCCGTCACCCGCGCGGGCGAATCGCTGGTGGCCATCACGGACATCGCAAGCTCGCTCATCACCGAGGCTCCTCCCTGACCCTCGCGTGAACGCTCGACGTCGCCCAGCGTGACGAAACATGGCGCGTTCTCTCGACCGCACAACGTCGCTAGACCGTCCTGCCGCTCGAGGGAAAACTCAACGCAAGATGCCGCGACGCGAGCTCGGCGTTGCGAGGGAGGCGGCCGCCGCTCGGCGGCTTCGCAGAGCAAGGCGCGGCGCTCGCAACGCAGGAGCCGAAGCGCGACCGCCGGCGATCGCGGCGGCGCCCGCGCGGCCGTACCCGTCACTGGCGCGACCGTTCGCGACACCTTGAAACACCCAGATCAAGCAAGCGACGACGACAGCGCCGGCCACTGGTAACTCGACGAACTCGGTCCAGATCCGCTCGGCCTGCCGCGCCCACCCCGCCGCGCGCGAGGATGGTCGACTCATCAGCGCCAGAATCGCGCGCTCGCGGATCCTTGCGGCCGTCGCTTCGTCGACGTCGTGCGGCGACAGCTCGGCGAGTCGTACCCAAACCCTATCGCTGATGTGTGGCTTCATCGTCTCTTCCCCTGATGGAGAATCAGAACGGGAGCCGCGGGCTCTTCGGCGAGCGCTTGCGAAAGCATGGCGCGGGCGCGCGAAAGCCTTTTTCGAAGCGCGTCGGGGCGAATGCCGATGACGGTTGCTGCCCGCGCCGGTTCCAAGCCCTCCGCGGCTACGAGTAAGAGAACCTCGCGGTAGGGAGCAGGTAGCGCCGCGAGCGCGCTCTCCAATCGCGTGATCGATTCACTGGACGCGAGATCCTCGCTCGGAACAGACGGAGGCGGCGCGTCGACCGTTCGCCGAAGAATGCCGAGTGCCCATTTGGCGACGGATCGCCCCCGGCCGTGGCTCGCCGCCAGGTGACGCGCGACGGTAAAGAGCCAAGCGCCGATATCGGTATCGTCGCGAAGCCGCGCCCGGTGAGCCGCTAGCCGAAGAAAAGTTTCTTGCAAAGCATCTTCCGCCGAGGGACGGTCGCCGAGCTGGCGAACGAGGAAGCTGAAGATGCGCGCGCGCCACTGCGCATAGACGACATCGAATGCCTCCGGGTCGCCCTGTTTCAGACGAGCGATCAGCGTTGGCTCGGTTGTCTCCACCTCCTCATGAACGCTCCAAGGGGTTGGGCGTGACAATCGCATTTCCGTCACGCCGTTCGCGCTGGCGCGTTCCTGATGAGATTCGGTAACTTCCCCCGCGAGGTCAACATGCTGGAACTCTTCGATGCAGGTGGTTTTGCCATGTACGCAGTTGTGGGATTCGGCCTGGTCGCGCTCGTGGCAGCGTGTCTTTTTGCATGGCGACCACGGTTCGAGCGACTCGCCTTCATCGGGGGAATGAGCATGGCTACCGCGTGCATCTCGCTCGCGGGCCTCGCGAAGAACCTCGCCAAGGTGTTCACCTTCGTGAGTCATGAGTTGGCAAACGACGACTTTGCCCCGATGTTGGCGACGCGCATGGTCTTGCAGGGCATCAGCGAATCATTGTCCCCGGTGACCTTCGGATTCTCGCTCGTGTCGCTCGTCGCGTTCGTTTGCGCGATTGGCTTTCGGAGGATGCTGCGCGAGCCCTCGTAGCCCACGTGATCGGTCTCTATGGCCCTTCGACGATGACGATGCGCGGCGACTCGTCGACGTCGAGGGTGACGCTCCCGGTCACGACGGGCAGCCCCGATTCCACGCCGTTCGACTGCTGGTCGGCGAGGGTGACGAGCGTCGCCTTCGTCGCGGCGCCGACGGTGAGCGAAAAGGCCGGAACGACCGTGTCGTCGCTGGTGGACGCCCAGAGGACGAAGGCCCGCTTGCTGCTCTTCGAGTCGCGAAACTTGGCGATCCGTACGTTGGCGTTCCCTGACGCGAGCGGCCCATCGAAGCCGAATGACGCGAGGCGCGCTCGCATCGTCGCAATGAAGAAGTATGCCGGCTTGGGAACCCATTTGCCCTTGGCACTGGTAAGCCCCGAGGTGTCGAATTGCACGTGACACTCCATGACATCGACGTCGCACGGGTCACGGAGCATGAACATGAACGCGCGATCGAAGCCGGCGCCGAGCAGCGCGAGGTACGTACGCGCGAGCCACTGGCCTTGCACGACCGGCGCCGCGTTTCTTCCCAAAGCAGGAGCACGCAAACGCGAGAGTGAATCGGTGTCGTAGCCGAACTCGGTGATCCACAGCTCTTTGCCCGGCAGGTGCATGTTTCGGTAGTCACGCAAGAGCGTCATCGTTTCTTCGATCTTCGCGGCCTCGGGGCTGATGGCCGGCCGCGGGTTCGGTGTCCCGAAAGGGTCGGGGCCGAACGCGTAGTAGTGGAGGTTGATCACGTCGGCCGGGAAGCTGCCGCCGCGGTTCGCCGCCGACCACGTGCGCATTCCATCCAGATAGCCAGCTATGCTTTGCTCCCACGCGAGGAGGGTCGAGCCGCTGCCGGCGAGGCCGCCCATCACGAGCTTCATGTTCGGGTCGGCGCTCTTCACGCCGAAGGTGAGCCCCATGGCGCCCCGGTGACCGTCGTAGTCGGCGCTTGCCATGGCGGCATACTGCGCGGGCGTGAACAAGGGCGCGCCATTGGGAAGAATCCAGTTCGCGTCCTGCTCGTTGAAGTCCTCGATATAGCGCAGCGCCTTCAAACCGGAGACGCGTGTTTGATCGGCCGCGAGCTTGAGCAGGTTGTCGGCGACCTGCACCTCGCCGTAGCGCGCCGCGTATTGGAAGAGATGGTCGGCGTGCGCGGCGTAGGAGGCGGGCAAAAGCGGGTCGCCGCCCGAGGGCACGGGAGGAATCGCTCCGTTGTTCATCCAGGCGGTGCCGCCTTGGATCGCAGGAAAGGCGAGGACACCCTTGGCCTTCAAGTCTGCGTAGTACTTATCCCAATCCCAGAAGCCATTGAAGAGAACGAACGAGTTCTGATTGGCAGGATAGCCGGGGTAGGTCGCCGCGCCGTTGCCCTCGCACCAGGACCAGTTGTGGTACTCCCGAACGTTTCCGATCGCCGCCAAGGTCGCGGGAGCATCGTCGATGAAGCCGTTGACGCCGATGAAGTCGCCGATCAGCGTTCCGAGCGGAGCGCCGGCGTCCACGGTCCCATCGAGACCGGCGTCGGATCTGCCGTCGTTCGCGGCGCCGCCCTCGCCAACCACATCGAAATTGCCGCCTTCCGGCAAAGTGCCGCGATCGCGGGCGGCGTCGACATTGCCGCCGTCGAGCGAAGCGTCGCGTTCGCCGCGCGCATCGAAGTTGCCGCCATCGGCGGCGCCTCGTGCATCGCGCCCCGCGTCGCCGTCCGTGGCGCTTGCGGCATCGATCGAAGCGTCGCCATTGCTGCCGTTCCCGGAGTCGAAAGATCCTGCATCCGGGCTGCCAGAGACGTCGCCACCTTTGCAAGAAAGAAGGAGAACGGCGGCGAGCGCAGAGAGAGCGAAAATCCGCATTGCGGACAGCGTATCTTCCTTCCGGTTGATGCTGCAACCGCGATGCGTGTCGCGCGAGCCGTGACTCGCCTCGGACCTAACCTCTGCGCAGGGGTCGCCACCGCACGCGCGCGAGATCGAGGTGCCCCTCCGCGTCGAAGACGACGCCCTCGGATTCGAGCATGGCCCGCTGCAACCCGGGATGCTCGCGGTCCGTCGAGATACCGCCTTGCGCATTGACGACGCGATGCCACGGGATCGACTCTTCTGGCGCCGCACGTATCGCCCACCCGATGCCAACCGGCGAAAGACGGTGGTCGATCATCTCCGCCAACTGCCCGTAAGTGGCCACGCGGCCGCGCGGAACGCGTTTCACGATACGCCACACCCGCGCGAAGGGACCGGTGGCCTTGGTGTTCGTTTTCTTCGAGGGCAGCTTCTTCTTCGGCGAAGGCATACGAAAACGCGAACGCTTTCTTCGATGGATTTACGGCGCTGCCAGCGCCAAAAAGCACATCTGAGCGGCGGCTGCGTCGTTGGTGGTCCAATTCAAGGTGAACCCGCTGGCGTCGAAGCTCGCCATGTCCGCCTCGGCATTGATGGGCGGACCATTCAATTTGACGAACACCTTGCTCGTTTTGTCGACGGCCCCGACGCTCGTGGTGGGCACGTTGTCCGTGGCGTCGAACGCGGAGCTGGCTTCGTTCGTGCCGTCACTCGCGCCGATGCCAAACCGCGCGTGCGGATCGCTGAACGGGGCCGTCTGCGTTGGGTTTTGGAAACTGGTCAGCACGACCGCACCGGGGCGAAAACCGGGCGCGGGGACGGCCTGGCTGGCCGGGGCGGCGCCGATGCTCTTATTGAAATTGCCCACCTTGGCCCGCATACCGCCGAGCGCTAGCGAAAACATCTGACTCGCGTTGCTGTTGGCGGTCGTAAAATTGACGGTAAATCCGTCGCTCGTCATCGAGGCGAAGGACGCTTGCTTGGAAATGCTCGGGGTCGTGACCTCGGTGTACATGTAAATCGCGGCGTCGGTCCTTTGGGCGCGGCCGCTCACCGTTGGGTCGGAGAGCTGGGCGTCGCTGACCATGAAAGAGCACTGCGCACCGGCCCGGTCCATCATTCCGATCCCGGTGGAGCCTGTTCCCGAAGTTCCGGGAGGGCTGGAGATGAAGGCCGCACCCGCATAAAAATGTAGTACTGCCTCTGGTTGAAATCCGGCGCCGGTCACGGTGTGATTGCCGGTCGTGGTGGGTGCCTGCCAATTGATCACTTTGGCGACGGCCTGCGGTCCGCCGATAACGAGATAGTGAATGACGTACGGTTGGCCGTCGTTCGTCGTCCAGTTCAGCACGAAATCGCCGGCGCTCCACGAAGACAGATCGGCTTCGGCGATGGTGACCTCGTCACCACGGGAGAGGGTGATGATCTTGGCGGCCATGCGGCGGCAGCTCGTTCCCGCCGCTTGGCCATCGATGCCGCCCGTCGACGCCGACATTTCCGTGGTGCCATCGCTTGCGCCAATGCCGTACGTATAGTTTGCCGAGAGCGTCTCATTGGTCTTGGCCGCGGTCCACAGAACGAGCGCTTTCGGTGTTTGACCAAGTAAGTGCGCGACGGTTTGCGATCCGGTAGCCGCGCCTTTGACGAAGGAACCCACTGCAAACACGGCGCCCGGAGCGGGCGGGCCAGCGTCAGTTCCCGCGCTGCCACTGGTTCCGGAGCTGCCAGCTTTTCCCGCGACGCCGCCGTTTCCCGATGTGCCGCCCGTTCCCGATGTGCCGCCCGTTCCCGAAGCGCCGCCGGTTCCGGATGCGCCGCCCGCGCCCGAAGCGCCGCCGGTTCCGGACGCGCCCCCCGCGCCCGAGGCGCCGCCAATTCCGGACGCGCCGCCCGCGCCCGAAGCGCCCCCGCCAGTGCCGCCTGCCCCTGCACTGCCGTCGAAACCGCCAGTTCCCGATCCCGAAGCGCCGCCGGTTCCGCCGTCACCCGAGCCGGCGGCGCCGCCCGTGGCTGTTCCGCCGGTGCCCGAAGCATCGCCGCCACCTGCACCGGCGTCGGTTCCACCGCTTCCCGCAGCGCCACTGCCGCCGCGGGAAGCGTCGTCGTTGACGGATCCAGCGCCGCCCGGACCGCCGTCGCGCGCGCCGGCGTTTCCACCGCTCGATGCGCTGTCGGAACCGTCTCGCAAAGGCGACGCCTCGTAAACCGAGCAGCGAGCCGCGAGCAGCAACGAGGACAGCAATGCCGTCCGAAGCCACCAACGTCCCCTACCGTCGACGGTCGTCTCGGGCATTCTCACTGTGGTCCTGTATCTACGGACCCCCGCAAGTGATCTGAACCTAGCACCCCTTCGGCGCGCGACGGGACGTCATGAAATGTATCGAAATGGCGTTAGCCGCACGGGGTGAGAGCGCCGCTGCCGTTTGCGGCGAGCCCCCGGCAGCTCGGGCACGGCGCGGCGGCGAATCTCGTGCTGGTCCCTTTATCGCCGTACGCTGACGACCACGCTGTCGAAATAGGCGTCGAGATTCTTGACCGGGCCGACGCCCTCGACACCGACGGTCACAATTCCGACGGCGCTCGACGGAAAGGTGCTGGTCCCGTCGTTATTGCAAATGAGGTCGAAGCCGGCTCGGTGAAGCTCCACCGGACCGCTGTTCGAAATCGCCATCTCCACGTGGTTCCAAGCGTCGGGAATGAGATCGCCGATGCTCCCGCAATCGACCCGGCCCGTCGACGTTTGGTACGCGAGCCCGAAACCGTCGACTCCTTGGTAATAGAGGCACGCTTTGACCATACCGATGGACACGCAGGCTTCGTCCACGCGGCCGCCCTCGTAGATGGGCAGGCCGTCGAACGCCACGCGGTAGATCTCGAGCGCCATCTGCACCTTGGTGACCGGGGTCGACCCGACCGCGGTCCAAGTCAGCGTACCCGCGCTGTTGGCCCCGAGGTTTTCATCCAATTCCTTGGAATAGAACGAGTTCGGGAGCGAAAACGCTTGAATCGGCGAGACGGATCCGGCCCCAGCCGCGGCTTGCTTGAGCGACCAAGCGCCGGGCAGCGAGCCGTTATCGAAATCCACGCATTGGAAATCGGCTGGGTTGACGCCGCTCGGAACGCTTTGACTGTCGCACCAGGTCTTGTCGATGCAACCGCCGCTCGCATTGCATTTCTTGGTCGCGCCGCAGGCGGCACACATCGCTCCGCTCGCGCCGCAGGTGTCGTTCGTTTGCCCCGAATAAGGAATGCATTGCGCCAACGTGTTGCAGCAACCTGTCGGGCAGGTGCACACGAGACAATCGGTTCCTTGCGTATTGCAGACACCGCTCGCGCAGCTCGTGGGCGGCGGCGTCGAACACGCGCCGTTTGCATTGCACGTCGCGGCGGCGGTCAGCTGACCATTGGTGCAGGTTTGCGCAGCGCCGCAAGGCATGCCGGGCGTCTTGTTCGTCGTTTCGGTGCAAACCTGCTGACCAGTTGCGCACGAGTATGCGCCATTCTTGCAGACGTTCGATGGCGGGCAGGTCGCCCCGTCATTGCACGCATCGCACGAGCCGTTCCAACAGAACAATTTCGTGCCGCAGTTGGTACCGTTCGCCAGCGACATCCCCGTGTCGGTGCAGACGGGTGCACCCGACGCGCAGTCCAGCTTCCCCGCGTGGCATTTGTTGGACGGCGTGCACATATCGCCGTCGATGCAAACATCGCAGCCGCCGGTACTGGTGCAGACCTTGTCCATGCCGCACGACGTACCGGGCGCCTTGTTGGCATTGGCGACGCATACCTGACTGCCGGTCATGCACGAAGTCGTTCCGCTCTTGCACGGATCGGTCGGTTGGCAGGTGACGCCCGACGCGCACGTATCGCAGTTGCCGGTCTTGCAAACGAGGTTGGCACCACAGGGCGTACCGTCGGGCACCGCCATGTTGGTATCGCTACAAACGGGGGTGCCCGTCATGCAATTGAGCGTGCCTGTGTGACAGGGAAGCGCCGGCATGCATGTCGCTCCGGTCACGCATGTACCGCAAACGCCCTTCGAGCAAACCTGATTCATGCCGCAGGACACCCCATCCGGCTGATCGCCGCTCTCGACGCACTTCGAGACGCCAGTAGAGCATGAAATCTCGCCTTTTTTGCAGGCATTGGTCACCGTGCACATCGCCCCGGCCGCGCACGGCGAGCACGCCCCCATACTGCAGACTTTGTCGGTGCCGCACGAGGTCCCGTCGGTAACGTTCATCCCGGTGTCGACACAGCTGACGGACGGCGAGCAAACGGTCGTCCCGGCGTGGCACGCATTGGCTGGCACGCATGAAAGCCCGGCCATGCACGTCACGCAGGTGCCGCCGCTGCACACCTTGTCGCTGCCGCACGGTGTGCCGGTCGGCGTGTTGCCCGATTCGATGCACACCGGAGAACCGGTGTTGCACGCCGTCGTGCCCGTGCGACAAGGGTTATTGGCAATCGCGCAGCTCGACCCAGCGACGCACGCGACGCACATGCCCGTCGCGCTGCAGACTTGGTCTTGACCGCACGGCGCGCCGGCGGGCACGCTCATCCCCGTGTCGTTGCACGTCGGGCTCGCGCCCGAGCAATCGAGCTTTCCCGTGTGGCAGGCGCTGGTCGGGGTGCAAGACTCGCCCGTGATGCAAGGCTTGCACGCGCCCTCTTGGCAGACCATGGCTGCGCCGCAGGGCGTGCCGTTCGGCTTGTTGTTGCTGCCGGTGCAGACCGGCGCGCCGGTCGAACACTCGATGACGCCGGTGCGGCACGGTTGACTGGCGAGATCGCACATCGTGCCGGCCGCACACGCCTGGCAAACACCGTCCAAACAGACGCCCTTGTCACAGGCGATACCGTTGGCTTGGTTGCGTTGGGTATCGCGGCAGGACGACCCGCCGCCGTCCGCGCAAACCGACTCGCCCTGATGGCAGGCGTTGACTGGGAGGCACACTGCTCCCGGGACGCACACCGAAGACGAATCCGACGTTGCGTCTCGCGAAGATCCGGGCGAGTCGACGCCGAGCCCATCGCGCGGCGCGTCGATGCCCATGCTGACATCGCTCGTCCCGGTTGCGTCCGAGGTGCTCACGTCGCGACGCGCATCGAGCCCGGAATCGCCCGAAATGCCTGTGGATCCGCCCGGTCCACCGTCGGCCAGGGTAGGCGGTCGGTCCGGAAGGTTGCAGCCCGAAAGCAGGGCCAACAAGAGAGCGACGAATATCGGCAGAATCCGACGAGCTGAAATCGACATCACCTTTACCCCGAGCAAAGAGACGCAAAGCGAAATATAAAAGAGACTCGCACGAGTCTTTCGCGCGCCGACCATGGAGCAGACCAGCGCGCGGCGCAAGCGCAATGGATTAACGGTACTTGGGTCTCCTGGACCTCAGGCTGAGCCACTAGGATTCGAGGATGCGCCCGGGTCGAGATCGCGCCCGCCTTGTGCCGCGCCGTGCTCTACATCGTCAACCAGGGCATGTGAAGATCGAGGGCCGCCTGGTCGATGATCCACCTGCTATACGTAGTAGTGGCTGGGTCAGACCCATCGATTCACGTGTGCTTCCGAAAGCTCGCAATGTCCTGTAGCGGCGTACACGAGGCGAGTCGCAGATCATCGGCCGGGAGCATTTTGGCGCTCGTGACTCTCCTTGCACTTATGGCTTGCGCCGCGTGCTCGCGAAAGCCTTTTCGCTGTCCCGAAAAAGGGGGCCGGGCGTGGACGCGTGTGGTGAGCGAGCCCGTTGCGCAATCGGCGGCGGAGTTCGACTTGCTCGCGCACTACCAGGCCAGGCGGGGCGCGGGAACCTCGACGAGGCCATTGCATACGAAAAGCGCGCGGTGAGCGCCGACCCCAACTGCATTGCCTGCCTCGGTGCCGCGTCCGGCATGCTGTACGAGAAGGGCTCGTGCGCGATGCGCTCAGCGTGGCGACGCTGGCCTACGCTGAGCCCGGAAGGGAATCGTTCGACCAAGCTGGTGCAGCAAATCAGGACCTACGAGCGCCGCCTTGCGGAGGCCTCGTCGGCACGCACCGCGGCCCCCCCTGCGATCATCGCCCCGGCCTCCTCGTCTTCACCTAGCCGCGGCAAACCGTCGCGACCACCGCGCCCCGCATCCAGCGCGGGCCGCTGACGCCGAATCACGTCCACGGGCGCGGCGGACGCCGACCGTCAACTGTGCGCCTTGTACCCGATTGCCGCCGACCGAATGCCGAGAAAGGATGGCGCGATGAGCACGACCCACCGTGACCCAGAGCCCCAAACGCCGCCCGTTCAACGACCCAAGACCGCCTCGTCTTCCGCGGCACGGCCGTTCGCGACCGTGAATCCGTACAGCGGGAAGACAGAGAAGGAATACCCCTTCCTCCCGTCCAAACAGGTCGTGCCCACCATCGAGCGTGGCCATGAGGCATTCCTGGCGTGGAGGAATCGACCGGTCGCCGAGCGCGCCGCCGTGGTGAAGCGCGCAGGTGAGCTGATGATGGCAGAGAAGGACGCCCTCGCCGCGCTCGTCACGAAGGAGATGGGCAAGCTCATTGGCGAAGCGCAGATCGAGGTCTGGCTCGCGGCGAGCATCCTCACGTACTACGGCGAGAAAGGCCCGTCGTTTCTCGCCGAGGAGCGTGTGAGCGTCGACAAGGGCGAAGCGGTGATCGCCAACGCCCCCTTGGGTGTGCTGCTTGGCATCGAGCCCTGGAATTTCCCTCTTTATCAGGTCGTACGCTTCGCCGCGCCGAACCTCGTCGTTGGAAATACGATTCTTCTCAAGCATGCCGAGATCAATCCGCAATGCGCTCTCGCACTCGAAAAGATATTCCGCGACGCCGGGGCGCCGGAGGGGGTGTACCAGAACGTGTTTCTCGCCATTGCCGACGTGGAGACGGTGATCGCGCACCCGTTCGTGCAAGGCATCTCCTTGACCGGTTCCGAACGCGCGGGGACGAGCGTGGCAGAGATTGCGGGCAGGAACTTGAAGAAGTGTGTCCTCGAACTGGGCGGCTCCGACCCCTTCATCGTGCTCGACGCGCCGGACATGGACCGTCTCGTCACCGCGGCCGTCGCAGGCCGCCTCGGCAACACCGGCCAGAGCTGCGTCGCCGCCAAGCGCTTCCTCGTCGTCGCGGAGCTCTACGATCGCTTCGTCGACGCTTTCGCGGCGCGTTTCGCCGCATTACAGCCCGGCGATCCGGCCGATCCGGCGACCAAGCTCGGACCGCTCTCCTCTGAACGTGCGGCAGCGGACCTATTCACCCAAGTCGAGGACGCGCTGACGAAGGGCGCGACCTGCCGAGCGGGAGGAAAGCGCCCCGATCTGCCTGGCGCCTTCGTCGAGGCGACGGTTCTCACCGACGTGACCCCCGCAATGCGCGCTTACTCGGAGGAGCTCTTCGGGCCCGTCGCGGTCATGTACAAGGTCAAGGACGACGAGGAGGCCATCGCAATTGCAAACGCGAGTTCGTTCGGGCTAGGCGGCTCGATCTTCTGTTCCGATCTGACGCGCGCCCGCCGCGTGGCCGATCGCATCGAGAGTGGAATGGTGTGGATCAACCATCCCACGTCGTCGCAGGCCGACCTCCCTTTCGGCGGCGTCAAGCGCTCTGGCTTCGGTCGCGAGCTGTCGCACCTGGGAATGTTCGAATTTACGAACAAGAAGCTCATCCGAACTTTCCCTGCCAAGACGGCTCCCGGCAAAGTGGCAGGTTGAAGGGCTGTCACCCGGTACAGCGAAGGCTTTTCGCTTTATTTTGCAGCCAGCTCGGCGGCGAGCGTGAGCGCGCGCTCGCGCTGAGGGTCCGCCCCCGCGGCATAGAACAAGGCGTCCACGACTTCGACGGTGGGAGCTACGCCGTTTCCTTCGAGCGCCACGCCGTCGACCTCGCACCTCTCCACCGCTAGGTACAGCAGCGACCCGTCGGAGAGTGGATGGGGCCGGCCCGCGAGAAAGGCGCCGGCGGTGCGCTCGCCGACAATGGGGCCGATGGCGTGCTTGCGAAATTCGAAGGCTACGATCTCTTTGCCGCTGCGTGTGTTGCCGTTCGTGACGAGCACCACGGGCTTGCGCCAGCTCGACGGCCAGAGGCGCTCCTTGCCGTCGCGCCCCACGAAGCGCAGCGTCGGCGCAACCGGATTGAAGAGCTTCAAGAACTCCGGCGGGCACCCACCCCAGCCATCGCGCAGATCGAGAACCAGCGCGTCGGCGCCACCGAAGCGCTCGTCGATGATTCGCTGAAGAAGCTCGAGGGGCTTCGGTCCTGCGCACGAGTACATGGACGCGTAGGCGATCCGGCGGCCGAGGCGCTCGACGACTTGGCTCGCGCCGTCTTGCGCGGCGAGCCACTCCTCGGCAGGCTTCGTCTTACGGGCAACGATGTGGAACCGCACCGGCGGCGCATTCTTCACCCGCTCGACTTCCAAGGAAATCGCGCCCCCGTCTTTGCCGCGCAGCGAGCGCACGGGGTCGAAGGGTTTCTCGTCCGCTGAGAGGATGCGATCGCCGCGTAGGAGCCCAGCGACGTCGGCCGGTCCTTTGACGAAGACTTGTCGAACGAAAAAGCCGCTCGCCGTTTTGACCACATCAACGCCGATGCTTTCTGTCTCGGGCGCCGGATCTTTGATCATGACGCTGTAGAGCGAGCGCAGCTGCAGGTTCTCGCTGCTATCTTTCGGATAGTAGGCGGTGTGCGAGGCCCCGAGCTCGCCCAAAGCGGCATTCGTCAGCCGCTCGAAGGAGACGGCGTCTTTGGCGGCGGCGCCGTAGCGCGCGTGCTTGTCCGCCCACGCCTCGGCGCGCCTGGCATCGACGAATTCGTCTCGCACATGGGCTACGATCTCGTCGCCGAGCGCCCGATAATCGCCCGCGGCGCACGCGACATGAGCGGGAACGAGCGCGAGCACTGCGCAAACACGCAGCGACCATCGACGCGTACTCAGGTGATGGCCCGGGATGACTGACGAGTGCATGGCAATCCCTCGGGCGAAAAGGTTATTCGATGATCGCGAGTTTGTAACGCACGGCCGCATCACGGCTCGGGGGAGCGCGACGGCACGTGTATTGCTTTACAATGACGCTTGGGTGCTCACCATGTCCTTCATGCTTTCGAGAATCTGCCGCGGAATACTGAGCACAGCCAGCATCGCGTGCTGGCTTTGCGCTTGCGGAAGCGACTCCGACTCGGGTCCTACCGGCGTCACCACCGCCGAGATGTGCAAAGACGACGCGGACTGTAAGATGGAGCCCGAGGGCGTCTGCAAAGAAGAGCACACCGTCATTCACTACGACGTACCGCGATGCGGAAGCGATCAGCGATGCGTCTGGGGTGGAACCGAGAGTCATTGCGACTACATGTGCCAAGACGGGTACTGCATCACCGCTCGCTAGCTGCGCGGACCGAAGGGGCGCGCAACGCTGGCTCCAGAGCGCAGCCGTTCAATTGACGATATAGGGGCCACACGGTTCGGTGGGATCGAGATCCGTAGGAGCAGTGCACGCGGGCCCGTCGCTTCCGACCTCGAAGCGGTCCGTCTCGCGGACACAGTATGAGCCGGCCAGCCCGTGATCGTCGACGCCAGGCACCCGCTCGATGAGCTCTCGACATACGAACCCACTCGAGCACGCGCAATAAGACGCCGTTGGGTCCGCTCCGGCGCAGCGACACGAACAATGGACGACTTCCGCTGCCCGCCGTCCAACGAGCTGCGGAGCGACGGCCACGCGAACTCTTTCATCGAACGTGGTGCCGCTCGGCGTATGGCAAAGCTGCGCTTCGGGTTTCGAGGTTGGCGAGGTAGCCTCGGATTCCGTTTGGCCATAGGGACAGCTGGTGCGGCCTTGAAAGTGGTGGACCAGGCAAACCCCGGTGCCGCATGTTGGCGCTGCCGTCTCGATCGCGATCTCGGAGCTGGCAAAGCCGGCAAACTCCGACTGTCGCTCGTCGCCGGGAGCGCATGGCAGCCCGAGCATTTCGTAAGGCGGTGGGTTGTCTTCACAAGAAATGCTTCCCATGCCGAGACAGCTCGTCACGAAGAGCACCGCTTGGCCTAACGAGAGCAATGGTCGCATGGCGATTTTTCCGTTCCATCGAGTCATCGATAACGGGGGGTTTCGATCGGCAGACGACGGCCCTCGCGTGGACCGGGGGCGAACTGCCGCTCTAAGGCGCGTGTCTCGAGTGAGTAGCCCCGAAGACCCCCGCTGAGCGTGGCGAGGCTCGCATTTTTGCGAGACCCGCCGTCCACGCGAGCCACCTCGACTGGATCGCGCAAGACGGCAAATTTCGGGGGTCTCATCGCCCGTTACAGGGCCTGCCCCCGCGTTCGGACGGCAATTGTTGAGCCGCGAGGGGCTACCCTCTGCGACTAGGGGCGCATGACTTCACGCTCCCGATGGAGCTGCTTCGTTCCCGCGGGAATGCTCGTGTTGAGTAGCTTTTCGCTCGTCACGTGCTCGCATCCCGAGATTCAGCGGGGCGGCGCAGGCGGGAGCGGTGGGTCGAGCACGAGCACCGCCACCGGAACGGGCGGTACGGGCACTGGGGGTACGGGGACGGGGCCGAGCACTGGCACGGGCGGCAGCACGACGGGAATGGGCGGCACGGGTGCCGCGGGAGGAGCAGGCGGCTCCGATGCGGGCAGCGGCGGCCAGGGTGGCGACATCATCGTCGACCGCGACGCGGGCACCGACGCCTCGATCCCGCCGCCAAAAATGTCCTGCGGCGACTCACCCTATTCCGACAAGTGGTCGCCTGGTTACGTTCAAGATCCGGCGGTTCTTTCCCGAGTTCAGGCGGTGGTCGGCGCGATGAGCCTCACCGAAAAAGCCGACCAGATGCGCGGCACGAACCCGGGAAACGGCCAGAATTTCGCCGATATCTTCCGAACGCCCGACAACCCGAACAAGAGCATCCGCGGCTTTCTTTTTCGTGACGGTCCGCGCGGCGTGAACCTCGCGTCGCAACTCCCTTCGGGCAAGACCGGATACTCCACCTCATTTCCCGCTCCCATCGCCCGGGGAGCGGCATTCGACATGGATCTCGAATACCGCATTGGCCTCGCCATCGGCGACGAGACCTTGGCGTCGGGCAACACCATGATTCTTGCGCCCACGACCAACATCTTGCGCCACCCCGCCTGGGGACGCGCGCAGGAGACGTATGGCGAGGACCCCTTCCTGCTCGGGCGCTTGGGAACTGCGTTCGTGGCGGGTGCACAAGAATACCTTCCCGCGTGCGCCAAGCATTATGCCGCCAACAACATCGAAAACGGGCGCGACAGTCTCAATGCCACGATGGACGAGCAGACCCTCCGTGAGCTCTACGCCCGTCATTTCGAGATGATGATCCGAGAGGGAGGCGTGGCCTGCATCATGGCGGCCTACAATCTCGTGAACGGCACGAAATCGACGCAGAACAAGCACCTTCTGACGGATCTTCTTCGCACCGATTTTGGATTCAAAGGTTTCGTCCTGTCGGATTGGTGGGCCATGCCCGGCGGCCAAAACGCGAGCCTTCCCGCCGACACGCGCACTGCCAACGCCGCCCCCGCCGTTCTAGCCGGTATGGACATGGAGCTTCCCTGGTCGCTCAACTTCCAGCAGCTCGAAGCCATCACTGGGGCTGGAAGGCCGCTCGCCGAGGCCGACATCACCAAGGCTGCCAGTCGCATCCTCGAGCAAAAATTTCGCTTCAAGGTGGCAGAAACGAACCAGCCGATCGGCTTGAAACCGGCGCGAACCACGCTGAGCGGACAAGGAGCCATCGAGACCAATGCCGACAACATCAAGCTTGCCGAGGAGGCTGCCGAGAAATCGATCGTCCTTCTGAAGAACGACAAAAACACCCTTCCCCTGAAGCGCACGGCACTAAAAACGATCGCCGTCATTGGCGCCGATGTTCCCTATCGCGTCGTCAATACCGATCTCGCCACCGGCACGATCCGCTTCGCGGTGGACACGAGGACCGGCGATCTCGGGAGCAGTCGCGTCTTCGCAGACCCTGCCAAGAGCACGGGCCCGATGGCAGGAATTCAGGCTGCCGCCGGAGCCGGGATCAGCGTGGTGAGCGGCGCGAGTGCATCGCTCGCCGACAATGCCGATTTCGTCGTGGTCATGGCGGGACTGACGCCCGAAGACGAGGGGGAGGAGTATACCGGGGCCGGCGACCGCAAGAACTTCTCACTCGACGGCAAATCGGGGACGAACGCTCAGAACAATTTGATCCGGGACGTGGCCCTCAAGAACAAGCCCATGGTCGTCGTGCTCGAGGGAGGCAGCGTCATCGACATGCCTTGGCTCGATCAGGTGCCGGCCGTGGTGATGGCTTGGTACCCGGGCATGACCGGCGGCACGGCGCTCGGCAAGCTGCTCTTTGGAGACGTGAACTTCAGCGGAAAGCTGCCTTTGACGTGGCCGAAAAAATGGGAAGACGAACCCACGTTTTCGGAAGGAACGACGACGGCGATGGATTACTTCCTCGGCTATCGTCATTTCGACAACAAATCGATAGCGCCGCTCTATCCATTTGGTCATGGCCTAAGCTACGCGAAGTTCGATTATAAAAATCTGGGAGTGCCGTGCAGCGACGTCACGAAGAACGGCGTCGTCAACGTCACCGTCGACGTCACCAATAGCGGCACCGTGGCAGGTGACGAGTTGGTATTCTTGTTCGTCTCTTATCCGGGCGCGACGGTCCGCCGCCCGGCCAAAGAATTGAAAGGGTTTTACCGCGTCTCCCTCGAAGCAGGGCTGACGAAGCGGGTCACCATTCCGCTCCGCATCGCCGATCTCAAGTACTGGGACACGGCGGGAAGTCGCTGGCAGGTCGCGAGCGGACCGATCGAAGTGAAGGTGGGACCGAGCGCCGCCAATCTCCCGCTCACGGACATGCTCACGGTGAAGTGAATCGTGAGAATGTCGATGCGCCGACGAAAGCTGCGACTGGCCACGCTGCTCATCGCACTGGGTGCTCTCTGCGTGCAGACGTCACGCGCCGAGCCAACAGCGCCGCCCGAGCCGCCCGCTCCCCCTGCCGCCAGCCGGCCCCCGCCGCTCGCCCCCGAGCCGCCCGGCAGCGCCAGTCTGGGACCGATCGAACGTCTTCCGGTCTCCGCATATCCGGAGCCCCGCACACGAGGGCTGCGTGGAGGGTCGCTGTGGATGACCTTTCACGGTCTACAGTGGCCGTACTACCGGCAAACGGGGATTGGCCTTTCCGGATACGCTTGGATCGATACGGGCTACGAAAAGATCGATCGCGGGCATCCCACCCAGCAAGGAATCACCTATTGGCTCCAGCAGGGCCGCTTTCTTTTTCGCGTCACCCCGACCTATACGCAGGGCAACTATTTCGTGCAGGGCCAGGCCGAATTCGTTGCCAACAAAGAGCAGTCCACGCCTGCCTCCGTGACCGATGCCGACGACGTGTGGATTCGCGCCGGCCGATGGAACACCTGGGACGTGCAGCTCGGCCGCTACGAGGCGTGGGAAATTTACCACTTCGGGATGGGCCTCGATTTGAATACCCTCGAACGTCGCGGCGCGTTCGACGAGCTTCGCGGCGCGCCGGAGATCTATGGCGTCACCTATGCGTTTTATCGGCCGCCCGGCGTGGGCCAGGCCGCGCTCCACCTCTACCCCACTGATTTTTTGCGGTTCGAGTTGGGGACCCAAATCGGCAACGAGTTCGGGTCGAATGCGTTCGCCGCCCGACCCGTCGGGATCTTCGATATTGGCTGGCTCAAACTGAAAGGCGGCGTCGAGTACAAACGCCTTACCGATCAGAAGGAGGGAGCTC
>DATHEQ010000240.1:0-31893 GCA_035318505.1 Polyangiaceae bacterium
TCCGCCAAGGCGAGCCTTCCGCCTTCCGCGCGAGCGAGCCTGCCGCCCTTGTCTTCGATGCCGCCGCTGCACGCCCCGCAAGTGAGCTCACCGCCCACGCTTCCCACCGGGACGCGCGTACGGCTTCCGAAGAAGCGCCACGGCTTTACCCAAGAGGCCAAAGTAGGCGGGCACAAGATCTTCCTCCGGACGGGCGAATACGCGAATGGCCAGCTCGGAGAGATTTTCATCGACATGCACAAAGAGGGGGCTGCGTTCCGCTCGCTCATGAACTGCTTCGCGATGTCGGTCTCGATCGGGCTGCAATACGGCGTGCCCCTCGAGACGTTCGTCGAGCAGTTCACCTTCACCCGTTTCGAGCCGCAAGGGCTCGTCGAGGGGCACCCCAACATCAAGTTCGCGACCTCCATCGTCGACTACCTGTTCCGGGTGCTCGGCGTCGAATACCTGCACCGCTACGATTTCGCGCAGGTACCGCCGACCACTGCCGAGATCGGCGGAGCGAATACCGACGACGGCGCAGCACCGGCGATCGACGCGCCTTACGACGCCGCGCAGCCACGCGGATTTCTCTCCTATCACCCACCCGCGGCCGAGCCGCACGATACGCTCCGGCCCGGTCCCGAAGTGTCGATGAGCGCCCTCGATGCGCAGCTCGAAGAGATGATGGGTGACGCCCCGGTGTGCGACGGCTGCGGGCACATCACGGTGCGAAATGGGGCCTGCTACAAATGCCTCAACTGCGGAAACTCCATGGGCTGCTCATAGAACGAAAGACCGTGCCTTGCCCCAAGCAGCGTCGGGGCAAGGCGTCGTCTGGCAAGCGTCCCTGCTCGTAAAACATCAGCCGCCGGCGCGGCGTTTTGCTGTACAACGGTGACTAGCTCGAAAGAGGGAAACCCTGTGCGCTACGAGATTCGCGCTGTCCTGACGATGCTGGCGGCTGTCTCTCTGCTCTCCGAATGTAAACAGCAGAGCCGCGAGGAGTCTGAGCCTGCCCCCGCGGCCACGCCCATCGCTACGGCTCTGCCGTCAGCACCGCCTGCCGAGACGACACCTCCCCCGGCCGAAACCATCCCGCCCCCCTTACAGCCTGTGCAACCCGCGCCAGCTCCGGCGGGGTCCGCCGCCGCCAAGAAGGCCGCGCCCGAATCGCTCAAACCGTGCTGCGCGGCCCTGCGCAAAGAGTCGGAGACCGCGACGGACAAGAGTCTCTATACGACGGCGGCCATGAGCTGCGACGCCATCGACAAACTCGTCGCTGCTGGGACGACCAAAAAAGCAGCAGCGCTCACGCAAATTCGAGCGAGCCTCAAAGGTGGGAAGCTTCCCGCCGGATGTAATTGAAGCCGAAGCGACATCGGACAGAGTGCTGCTAGACCCCGGTAAGCCGCCGGGACGAGGGCTCCATGAAGAAGACGCTGATTGCCGTAGGTTATCTCCCGCTGCTCGTCGGTTTGCTTGCCACGCTGCCTGGATCGACGGGCTGTAAAAAGAAGGAGGAGGATCTGCCGCCCGCGCCTTCGGCCACGCCGCCTCCACCGCCGCCGGAACCGACGCCGGTCGTCATTGCTCCCGAGTTCGATGCGGGCGTCGAAGACGCCGCGGTCGACGTGAAGAAGCCGGTCGGCAAAGCGGCTCCGGCCGACGTGGCGGGTCTTCGCGCCTGCTGCACCGCACTGCAGCAGAATGCATCGTCGATGCCGCCGCCCAACAACGCTTACGCGCTTCAGGCATCGAACCTCTGCCTTTCGCTCGTGAATGGTCTGGCAACGGGGTCGGCGACGAAGGCGGGTGCGCTCGGGGCAATCGGTGGAATCATGAAGGGCGCCAACCTTCCGCCAGCTTGCAAATAGAGGCGGCGTGGCGATTGGCGCTACGATAGCGGCTTGAGCGAGCTCTCCCGCCTCGAGCGATTGCGGCGATTTTTTTCGCGCGCGCCGGCGCCCGCCGGCGTCACCGTCGGTATCGGCGACGACGCCGCGGTACTTGCGCCGGAGGGCGAATCGATCGTATGGACCGTCGACGCCGCCATCGAGGGGGTGCATTTTCGGCGCGACTGGATGTCGCTCGAGGACATCGGTTTTCGTTCTCTCATGGCCGCGGCAAGCGATCTGGCCGCGATGGGCGCCCGCCCACGGGGGGTTCTTTCGGCCTTGGTCCTGCCCGAAGATTTCGGCGACGAGGAGCTCGACCAGCTGACCCGCGGCCAGGCAGAAGCAGCCGCGGCCCTCGGCACGGCCGTGGTGGGGGGGAACTTGGCGCGCGGAACCGAGCTGTCCGTGACCACCACCGTGCTCGGTGCGGCGGTGAGGCCGCTGCTACGCGCGGGAGCGAAGCCGGGCGACATCGTGGGCGTCGCGGGCCATCTCGGTCTGGCAGCCGCAGGCATCGCGGCGCTGCGCGGTGGATACCGGGGTCCGTCGGTCGAGCGAGCCATTGCTGCTTTCCGGCGCCCTCGCGCGCTGATCGAGGAAGGGGTCGCCGCGGCATCGCGTGCGCATGCCGCGATCGACGTATCCGACGGGCTGGCGCTCGACGCTTCTCGCCTGACCGCGGAGAGCAATGTCGGCATCGTGCTCGAAGCGGAGAGCGTGCGCGCCGCCGGCGGAGAAGCGTTACGTGCGGCGGCAGAGGCGCTCTCGCTCGACCCGCTCGAGCTCGCGCTCCACGGGGGAGACGACTACGCCCTTCTCATGGCGTTCGCTCACGGCGAGATCGCGCCCCCCTTCATCGCGATTGGCCGGTGCGTCACGGGACAAGGGACGGTCTTGCAGGGGTCCGACGGAGCACTCCGCCCATTGCAGCCACGCGGGTACGACCACTTCGGAAGCTCAGGTCAGTAATCGACTTCGACGAAGACGCGCTTGTTGTATCTACCGACCAGCCTTGCGCCGAGATTGAAGAGCGCGATCTGCCAGCCATACTTTTGGCCGAAGGCGTCGTACACGCGCCGGATGAGCGCTTGGTCGTCCACGATGCGTGCACTCGTGTCCCGCCATGCGCCGAGGACCTTGCCGCGGACGTCGCACGGAGCGACGCGGGCCTTCGGCGAGTTCCGCAGCCGTTTCAGCTTGCCGGCGTCGGCGGCGCTGAAGCAATAGAGCTTGCCGCCCGTCTCCGCGAACCATACCGGCGTTTTGACCTCGGCGCCCGTCTTGCGGAACGTCGCCAAATTCATGTAGCGATGCTGATCGAATTCCCGGATATCCACGCCCTCTTCGCTAGTCCCGCGGCGGCGCGGCTACCATCGAATCTTCGACGCGCGACGCCTCGGCGAAACCGTGTAGTCTTGGCACGCTAAACATCAGGGCACGGTTGGTGCTTGAGTCTCGTGAGCCCCAAGACCGTTCTTCCCCCCTCGCCGATGAACCTTCCTTCCTTTGGTGCATCTCGCCGCGCACGCACGCTTCGAAAACCGATCTTGTCCATCGCGGCGCTCATTGCGACTTGCGCGCCCACGGCGAGCGCTGCGCCCCCCGAGGTCGAGCCACCGGGAGGATCGAACGTGCCCGTTCGACCGCCGAGTTCTTCGGGAGCCGCCGAAGGGGCCGGCGCCGAACGCTCGGACCCGTCGCCCGCACCGACGCCGCTCGACACCTCGGTTCCCCCGTCGCCGCCAAAGCGGCCCGAAAACGGCTACTGGAGCGAGGGTGAGCCGCGCTGGTTCGTGTCGACGAAGAGCGACCTCGGTACGCCGTACCTGAAGCCGTATTTTTCAGCCGGCTACGGCCTGCCGCACTTCATCTGGGGCGGCATCGACGTCAACAGCATTACCACCATGGAGTTTACCCAGGTGTACGCGGGCGTACGCGCGTCGACGCCGGTGCTCGACTTCGCTTTTGGGTACCGAGAGACGTGGTCCTTCGGCAAGCCGTTTTTGGCACCGCGCGCGTCGTACACGCGAAGCGATGTGCTCGATGCGCCCGGGTCGGGCGCGCGCTACTGGTCCTGGGAGGCGGAGGTGGTCGGCATTTTGCCGTTACCTCACGCGGCGATCGTGGCCGACTTCATCCTCGTCAAGAATCTCGACGTGCCGGCTGGGATGTACGTCTACGAAGAGTCTTATCGCGCCGTCGTCGCCAAACCACTCTATGCCGTCTGGCGCACCGCGGTGGTGGCACGCGTGCTGAATGAAGGAGCCCTCAAATTCGGGCCGCTCGTGGAGTACGTCTTCAGCACCGGTCGCGAGAAGGACGTCGTGCGCGTCGGACCCGCTGCCTCGCTGCAAATCACCGATCATCTCGAGGCGCAAGGCGCCCTCACCCTCGCCGTAACGAGCCCCGATCCGCTCGGCCTCACACTGGGAGCTTACGGCGTCGCCGGCCTTCGTTACCGCTGGGCGACGGGCGAGCGCGCCCCCAAGCTCCCCTGGCAAGGGCAGATCGTCCCCTGACAAAACAACGCTGCCAGATTCTCCCGAGACCGCGATGGGCTCGGGAAAATCTGGCAGAGCCTGACTCGAAAGCTACTAAAGCTTCTGTCGCGCGACGTCGATCGACTTCTTCAGATCGTCGACCTCTTTGTCGACTTTGGCGCGGTACGAATCGAACGTCTGCGGCACCTGGATGTCGAGGGTGCGCAGGTCCGAATCGAGCGCAGCGCGCTTGGTATCGACGGTTCGCATGGCATCGGTGAAGTCGGGCTTCGGTGCGGTCGCCTTTTGCGCCTTCACCTTGAGGTCGTCGATCTTGTTGTCGATCTCGCTGACTTCCTTTTGCACCGTCACGTGATAGTCATTGCGCTGCTTGACGATGTCCTGATTGGCCGAACGAATTTCCTCATTGGCCTTGGCCTGGCCCTTGGCCATATCGTGACGCGCCTCGGCGTTGGCCTGGGCGGCTTTTTCGTCAGCCTCGTTTTGAGCCCTCATCGTCTTGTCGTTGGCTTCTTTCTGCGATTTGGCCGCCTTGTCGTCGGCCTGGCGCTGCGCCTGCTCGGCCTTGACCTCCTGGTCTTTCACCGATCGATCACAAGCGCCGAGAACAAGAAGAGAGGTGCACAGAATGAGTTGTCGTTTCATGGTCGAATCTCCCGTTATTGTTGGCGTCGGACTATGCAAATTGCGTTGTGGTCCTACGCGGTTTTTCCCCGTTTGGCCTGCGCTTCGGCACGACGTAACTCTTTGCCCTCTGGCC
This sequence comes from Polyangiaceae bacterium, assembly GCA_035318505.1. Taxonomy (GTDB): domain Bacteria; phylum Myxococcota_A; class Polyangia; order Polyangiales; family Polyangiaceae; genus DASWDH01. The sequence goes on from DATHEQ010000240.1 coordinate 5,139, forward strand.
CGTCGAGTGCGCGCGCGGCTGCCCGCGCCTTGTCGGGAACAGTCCCGGATTTCACGGTTTGCTCGACGGCGTTGTCGTAACGGCGGGCCGCCGTTCGACTGCCCTCGCCTTCGTTCTTCTCCCGCGTGCGCGCAACAGGCGCGGCTCGCGAGCTCTGCTTCGGCGACTGCCCTTGTGGCTTGGACTTCGGCATGACAGGCTTTTCCTCCTTATTCGGACTCGATATCACGACGCAATTGACAGCAGCGACGCTGTCAGATGACGCGCCTTCCGAAGATGAACGACGCCACTGCGATGACGAGGAAGACGAAAAAGCAGATCCTCGCCAACGACGCGAAGTCGCCGGCCAGCCCGCCGAAACCGAGCACGGCAGCAACGATTGCAATCAGAAAAAACGTGATGGCCCAGTTGAGCATGGGAGTGCCCTTTCTTTCGAATGGCGCCGCTGTCCGCGCGGGGCGGGCATTCGCCTTTGGTCGGCGCTATCGAGACGGCGAGGGATTGAGCAATCGATGTGCCATGGCCCAGGTGCAGGCTCCGCACATCGAGCGGGCGCCGCTTACGCACGTTAGGGTTGGAAAATGTGCGCGCATTTCGCCGTTACCGACGAAACAGCCGTCCCTTCCGAAGCGTGCTCACCCAGAGTGCGCACCCACGTATCGCAACCAAAGGGCCACAGACCAAAGGCCTAGCGAAGCGCGTTCAGCCGGGACGCCGCGGTGAGGCAAGCTGGTTGCGTGGGTTGGCAGCGGGCAAGACCACGGCAAAGACGGCACCAGTCGGCAGGTTGGCGCTGACCCGAACGCTTCCGCCGTGAGCATCGACGAGCCGTTTGACGATGGAGAGCCCGAGGCCCGTTCCCTCGTGCTCGCGCGTCGACGATGAATCCACCTGGTAGAAGGCGTCGAAAATGCGCTCTCGTTCGTCTTCTGGAATGCCGATGCCCGTATCGATGACGGTGATCTCGATCATACGCCGGGAGGGCTCGAGCAAACTGAAACCCTCTTCGTCGCTCGAATCGTCGAGCGCCTTGGTGCCGGCGGTGACGCGGATGGTGCTGCCTTCGGATGAGAACTTGACCGCGTTATCCAGCAAGTTGACGAACACTTGCCGGAGCCGCTCGGGATCGCCTTGCACGTCGGGCAGGCCGGGCTCGGTGGTGCATTCGATTTCGATGCTGCGCTTGCGCGCCTTGGGCGCCAACGTGGCGGCGACGTCGGAGAGCAGCTGCGCGATCGTCACCGTGCCCTTCTTCATGGACATCGTGCCACTCTCGAGCTTCGACAGATCGAGAAGGCTCATGATGAGCTGCAAGAGCTGTTGACCTTTGTCGTTGATGGTCTGCACGAATTTCAGCTGGTCGCCGACCAACGGGCCGGCAATCCCCTCCACCAGCATCTCGCTATATCCGATGATGGAGGTAAGCGGCGTGCGCAGCTCGTGGGAGACGACGCCTAGGAAGTTCGACTTCAGGCGGTCGAGCTCGCGCAGCCGATCGAACGCTTCTTGCAGTTTTTCGTTCTTTTGCTGAAGCTCGCGGTAACTCTCGCGCACGCTGGAGAGATGCATCTGCGACGTCAGGAGCGACTTGTGACCGCTCCACAGGATGAGGTCGAGGGTGCGGCGAAGATGCTCGCAAATGAGGGTGATCGCTTCCGCCTTGGCGCGCGGCATGCGCGGGAGGAGCTCGAGCACGCGTGCTCGGTCGATCTTGGGGTCGACCGCGAGCAGCGCGTCGGGCACGCTCGTCATTTCAGCGGGCAGAAACGGACCCAAGACGGCCTTGCCGAGCTTGCGGTTATCGTAGTCGATGGAGAAAATCTGGTACTGGGCGCCGGTGAAGCAAGGGTGGGTGACCTCTTTCGTGCGCGCGGCGGGCTCGATGGTGCGCGCTTTGCTGACGGTCGCCATGCACGTCCGAAGGCCGTTCTCGAGCGTGCCGATGTAGTGACAGATCTCTTGACCGGTCACCGATTCGGCGAGAAGAAGACCATCGGACGAGAAAATGCGCAGCGAGATACCGAACAGCGTGTGAAACGATCGCACCATGTCGCGGAGTGCATCGTGATCGACGAGGTCTTGAAGGCGGACGTCGTTGCCCAGGGTGAGGGCCTGGAGATGGTGATCGAGCGGGACGCGTGATGATTCGTACTCGCTCATGGTTTGCCTGGGCTCGCGGCTGGAGCACCAGGTATCCCCCCTAGCGCTGTTCGCAGAAGCTCCTCGACGGGCACCTTGGCGCCAAGCTTTTTGGCGACATCGTCGAGCAACACTTTGTCGCTCACGCCGAACTTCTGCTTCAGATTGTGCTGTGCATTGAGCCCCGCATAGGTTCGATGCAAAAGCCCCATGAAGGTCTCGAGCACACCTTGTCCGGAAAGCGCTACCGCGGGGAAGACCGGCTCTTTGCCGCGGCGGGCGAGCTCGATGAGCTCGGCGTCGGAGCGGGCGTTGGGCAGGTCGCGCTTATTGAACTGAATCACGAGCGGCATCTGGCCGATCTTGAGCCCGTTGGCCTTCAGATTTTCGCGCAGATCGACGAAGGCGGCGGCGTTGTTCTCCGTCTCGGCGAGCTGCGAATCGGCGATGAACGCGACGCCGTCGGCCCCCTGCAATACGAGCCTGCGGGTCGAACCGTGAATGACCTGCCCGGGCACGGTGAAGAGCTTGATGCGGATGGAGATCTCTTTTTCGGCTTGAAACGTGAGCGGCAGCATGTCGAAAAAGAGCGTGCGATCGTCGCGTGTTTCGAGCGTCATGAGGCGCCCGCGCGCGCCTGAATCGGCGAGAACGTGTAGCGACTTGAGGTTGGTCGTCTTGCCGCTCAGTGCAGGGCCGTAGTAGACGAGTTTGATGATCAGCTCTTTGGCGGCAAAGTCGAATTGCAAGGTCCCTCTCGTCCGTCGTAGCTTGTCTTCGTTGCCCCGAGCTTCGCGCTATCCCTTAGGTTGACGCAAACCAACGGTTCCCACCCACTACCCCCAAGACAATCATGAAGACGACTCGCGCGACAAGAGCCGTGAAACCCGCCAAGAAACCAACGACCACTGGCACCCGCTCCGCGCGGCCCGAGACGAGCAAAGCTCGGTTGGGCCCCAAGGTAGGCTCTCCTGCTCCCTCGTTCTCCCTTCCTGCCGACAGCGGGGACGAGATATCGCTCGCCGCGCAGAAGGGGAAATGGGTGGTGCTCTACTTCTACCCGCGCGATAATACGCCCGGCTGCACGCGCCAGGGCATTGCCTTCCAGGCCGCGGCCGCTGCGCTGAAACAGCGAGGGGCCGTGGTCCTCGGAGTAAGCCGCGATTCCATCGTGAGCCACTGCGGTTTCAAGGAAAAGCAAGGGCTGCGCTTCCCGCTACTCTCCGACCCCGATTCCAAAGTGCACAAGCTTTACGGCGCCTATGGCGATAAAGTGATGTACGGAAAGACAGTCACCGGCGCCCTCCGCACGACCGCGATCATCACGCCCGACGGCAAGCTGGCCAAGGTGTTTTCGAACGTGAAGGTCGACGGGCATGCCGACGCCGTGCTCGCCGCCCTCGACGAGGCGAAGAAAGCCGCGGCGGCTGCGTCGCGAGGTTGACTTTGCCGGCCCTCGCCACCCTGACGTTGGTGTGGCTCGGGGCACAGACGCCGGACGCGACGGCTTCCGCGACCCTCGAACAGTGGGCGCGCGAACACGACGCCAAGCTCGAATCACCGCGCCCCTCAGCGGTCGACGACGACCAAGCGTCGGCATCGCTCGCGGAAAGCTGCGAAACGTGGCTCGAGCAAGCGCGCGATCATCTCCAAGCGGGGGACGACGCGACTGCCTCGGGCCTCTTGGCTCGGCTCGAGCAGAACCTGCGCCAGCATCCCGAGCTTTTGCAGGCCAGCTGGCTCATGGCCGAACGTTACCGTTTACAAGCGCGCATAGCGCGGGGCGCGTCGCCGGAAGAGGCGTCACGCTACGAGCGGCTCGCCGAGGTCACGGAAGGCCCGCGCGCTCACGCGTTCGGCGAGCCGGCCGCGATGCGCAGCGCTGCCGGCGATGTCCGCATCGGGCTGGCGGTGCACGGGCCGCGCCGGCACGAGATCTACTGGGACGGCTCACCTTCGGGCGACGATCTCGCGACGGTGCCCGGGGAACATCACCTGCTCGTCTTTCGGGGACCCCGCGTCGCATGGGCAGGGTGGATCAGCGCGCTGGCTCCACGCACCATCGACATCTGGGTTCCCGATGCAGCGGCGTGCTCGGCGGAGGATTTCGAAGGCGTCATGCTCGAAGCGCAAGCGCGTGTGAGGGCGCCAACCGGCGTGAGGTGCCGAGCGTGGGTCGCGGTCGCACCTCTCGACCGTCCGGGAACCGTTCGCTTCACCCTCTGCAGCGGCGACCGCTGCCAGCCAACAATGACGCTCGGGCAGCACATCGCAACCGGACCCGCCGTCGAAGAACGGACAGCCGCGCGGAGTGCATTGCCGGCCTGGGCGGCATGGACGCTGGCCGGGGTTGGCGTGGCGGCGGCGACATCGATCGTGCTCTGGCGCGCGGGCGTGTTCGATACAGCGCGAGAATCAAAACTCATCTACGACGGCACGAATCTCTGACCGCGCGACGCACGGCGCTCGCGGACAACTGAAAGAAATTTCTGTCGATCGAGAAGTTTGTTGCAGTCGCCGGCGAACTTCGTGAACGGCGCGCGCCAGCCAACGCGCAAAGATCGCTGCAAATCTTGGGCTCCGCGCGCGAGCCGGCGTCTGGCATCGATCCTGCTGCTCCCCGCGCGGCCACACCTTGCGGCACACGACGGATCGAGGGCTTTTCATAGGCAGCCGGAGCGCGTTTGTCGGGGGTGGGCGCGGCTTGCGGGCGAGGCGATCGCGCAACGCTGTGAGTGGCGTTGGTCCCTCGCGTGAGAGCGCCTTGAACGCGGGCATCCGAATAGGAGAGAAACGGTGAACGTACGATTTCATTCAGTGACGCTATCGGCAATGGTCCTTCTATCGGTGAATGGTTGCCTCGGCTCGGGCGAAGATGCGACGACGGATGGTGGCGCCCCGAGCCACACGGGAGCCCTGCTTCCGTGGAAGCCGGGCAATAGCTGGACCTATCGCGTCACCGACGACGAGGGCACCACCACCAAAGTGACGACGATCTCCGCCACGCCGGAACCGGTCGGCCTCGGGCCGCTGAAGGACACGATGGCGTACCGGGTCGTCACCAAAAAATCGGACGGCGCCGATCAGACAATCAGTTGGCAAGCGCTAGTCGGCGATCTCGTCGTGCGTTACCGCGAGCAATCATTCGCCGCGAGCACCGGGAAGCTCGAGCTCGAAGAGTACTGGCAGCCCTACAAGCTCCACGTCGACGGCTCCGCCGAGCACACCGCGGCGGGCGCAATGTGGGCGCAGCATTACGAGGAAACCAAGGTGAAGGTCATCGACGACGTGCTTGGTACGCCGGAGACCGACCCCACCGACGATGCTTGGAAGATCCTCGACGCGAGCACGGAACGCGTCGGTGTGACCGTGCCCGCCGGCACGTTCGAAGATCCGGTCATCATTCAAAAGGCGGGCGGCAGCTCGCTCAAAACGTACTGGTACGTGCGCGGGATCGGCAAGATCAAAGAGAGCGGCGGTCAAACCGAAGAACTGGCGAGCTTCACGGTGACGCCTTAGAGGGCGCCCATGCGCGCCCAAGCAACACGAGCTGCGCGCCTCGGCGCCGGCGTCCTCGGGGCATGGCTCCTCGTCGCGGCATCGTCCCGCGCGCAGGATGCTGGGCCTTCTATCGGCGAGGTCGAGCCGATACCGCCCGCCGCGCCTCCCCCGGACGTGCCACCGCCCGCGCCGCCTCCCGCAGCGGACGCCAAGAGCACGGAACCGGCGCCCGCCGCGCCCCCCGAAGCGAATGCTTCCGATCGCGCCGATGAAGCGCACGACGCAAAGAAGAAGAAAAAACGAAAGGCCGAGGAAAACCAGGACGGGACCATCCACGCCGAGGATGCCGACGATGCGACCCGTGGCCGCGCCGTTCCCGGAGACCCCTGGGGCGAAGAGCGCGGCGGGGCCGAGCTCGGCGTGATCTCGCTGCGCGCCATGCTGCAAGCGCGCTACACGGCCACATTCGCCGCGCCCAGCACCAACGTTCGCCCCGACTACGTCGTGCGCGAGAACTACCTTGCCCAGCAAGGCGATGGATGGAGTTTGAACCGCTTTTTCCTGCGCATCGCGGGAGACCCGTCGGAGCTCCTCGGCCTAAAGGCCATTCTCGATTTCGCCGAGCTCGCCGAGGACAATGCCGAAGGCACCGTCAAACAGGCCTACGCTATCGTCAAACCCATTCCGCGCCGTCTCAAGTTCGTCGCTGGGCTTTTCAAGCTCCCCTTCTCGACATTGGAGCTCGATCCCATTGCCAAATACGAGCTCGCCGATCTGGGTCAAGCCGACTCCTTGTTGAAAGACCTGGGTTACGGCGGACGCGATCTCGGCGCCGAGGTGATCGCCGCTCCCTTCGAAAGGCCGGAGCTTCTCCACGTGATCGCGGGCGCGTTTCGGGGACACTCGCACGACGAGAACGATTTGTTGTTTGGCACGCTGGGCGCGCGCCTCGAGAGCGAGCCGTGGAAGGGTCTCAGGCTCGGCGTGGACATGGTGAATCACCTGCGGGACACGGTGTACCAGCGTCCTTTCGACACGAAGAAGAAACACGTGCTGCCGGATCCGCCCGACCCTTTTTACCCGACGCAGAAGCATTGGAGCGCTGGCCGCGCTTTTAGCGCCGATGTTTCTTTCGAGCGGTACCACCTGTCGGCTCGGGCCGAAGCGATGATGGGCGATCGCGTCGACGTCGATGCGGCGTATGGAGCACGAACGTTCGCGTCCGTTTGGGGGCTCGTCGCGTATCGATTCAAGGTCGGTCCCGTCCATTTGATGCCGGCGCTGCGCGCAGAATGGCTCGACGGCGACCTCGATCACAAAATCGGCATGCGGCGCGAACTTTCTGCCGCTCTCAACGTGATTCTTTCCAAAAATGCGCGGCTCCTCTTCGATGTCACACGCATCGATGTCGAGAAAGGAAGCCCCATTCTCGATCAACCCGAACCGCTGCAGGTGCCGCCGTTTCTCGACCTGAACAGCACGCGCCTCGTCGGGCAGCTCCAAGTCGAGATGTGATGACACGCGACAAATCTGTCGCGTTTGCACAAATCAGCGCAAAGGAACGTGCCTTGCGACGATGATCGGGAATGGCGTGGCGCGACATTGGTTGGATACGAGCGCCGCTCCGCAACGTCTCACGGCGGCCTACTGTGTCTCTTCTAGCGAGATCAGAAAATTGCGAAAAAGAGCGGCTTGACCGGTCTAACCACGTACCGTACTGTCCCGCGATGATGGTAGGTGCGTGCCGGTCACTCAACTTGCACGCATTACGTCGGACTCAATAATTTTCCAGAGCGAGTCGGGTGCGACGTGTCGACCTGTCGACGAGAGTGATCGAAATGCAGACGATCGACCTACTCTCACTTCAACGAAACCCTGCTTGTTTGGAATGCCCATAGAAGCTGCCATGCTCCCCTCTTTCGCCAGCTCGTCTTTCTATGGCCTCGTGTCGCCGACGATTGCTCGTTTGCGCGAAGAACGCGCATGCGACGGTTCCTGCGTGCACGATTCGGCGATTGGCGGTGCTGCGATGCGGTCACAGGTCAGAATTACGCTTTGCGGCGATCCTGCCCTGCGTGAACGCAACGTGGCGTGCGAGCTTCGGTGACGCTGGTAAGGAGAAACGCGCGGATGATCACATCCCTTATCAAATCCCTACCCTTGGCGATTTTTCTGCTGACGGCGACTGCGGGTTGCGAGCTCATTCAATTCGACGCTCCCATCGAACCCCCGACGACGGGTGGTGGCGTTGGCATCGATGGCGGGCCTCTTGGACCCGCTCCGCTCTACCCGTTTCGGCCCGGCAGTATTTGGCAGTACACGGTGACCGCGCTCGACGGCAGCATCAGCAGCAAGTACGTCGCAATCGACAAGCAGCCGGTCATGGTGGGCGGCAACGGGCCACACCAGATCGATATGGCCTATCCCGTTCGCACGAGCGGCAGCTTGGGCGGGCAAGCGTGGCTCGTCACCATGCAGCAAGCGGTCGGCGATCAGATCGTCAATTGGCGCGAAGAGACGTTCGATCAGCAGAACCAACTCCTCGTCGACATCAATTGGGAGCCGCAGCAGCTCGAGGTCGATCAATCGACCGAGCGCACGCGCACCGGGGCAAGCTGGGTCGACACGTACCTCGAGGTCGTTCGACCGTCCGGCAGCGTACCCACCACGGTGAAACAAAACGACGCATGGAAGGTCGTGGGGCAGGAAGTGCTGACGCTCCCTGGCATCGCGACGCCATTCCAGACGATTGTCTTTCAAAAGTCGGCCGTGATTGGCGGCATCCCCGACGGCGGAACGAACCCCGCGGACGCGGGCGATGCGGGTAGGACGAGCGACGCGGGTGTCGGGCGTCCCATGTTGACGGGTCTGACGTGGAGCGAAGCCGCCGACGCCGGCGTCAACTTCCCGAAGACGCTCTGGTACGCGCGCAGCATCGGCAAGGTGAAAGAGGCCGGCGGCGGAGAGCCCACCGAAGAGCTGAGGGGCCTCGAGCTGCACTAGCCGCGCCGGGCAGCGCGGCTAAGGTCGCCGCGACACCGACAACGGGCGGAGCTCGGCGCGATCGATGAGCGTGCGGTTGGCGTCGATCCACTGGATGACGCGTTCGCGCGTCGTCTTGTAGGCGTACTCGAGGATCGTGCGCCGCGCGGCGAAGCTCGCCGGATTGTGCATGAACAAGACGGCGTCGGTCGGACGCGGCTCGATCAGCAAGAGCGGCGTGTGGGTCGAGACCCCGGGCGGCATGCCGTTCGTCTTTTGGCGGACATCGAGCGCGTGGTGCAGGCGCGCGTGCACGCCGATGCGCATCGCCTGGTTGTAGACCCACATGAGACCCTTGTCCCGAACGCTGGCACGCGCGCCGTGGCCGGTGGGGACGCCGGTCGTGTCGGCACGCACCGGCACCATCGGATTGACCAGCACGACGAGATCGGCCCCTTCGCTTTCCGCGACGTCGAGGTGTCCCACCCTTCCCACACCGCCATCGATATAGTGCCGGTCGCGGATGCGCACGGGACTGTAAAAGAGAGGCAGCGCGGTCGACGCGCAGCATGCGCGCGCCACGGGCACGTCGTCGAAACCAGGCGCACCGAAAAGCACGCGCTCGGCCGAATCGAGGTCGTGCGCCACGATACGCAGCCGTCGCGGCAGGCCGAGAAAGCTGTTGGAAACCCCGCGCCGGAGGAAAAACTCTTCGAGAAAGCGCTCGAAGGCGTCGAGCGTAAAGAGCCCGGCGGGGAGCGAGTCGTAGAAGCGATCGAGCTGCTCCCAAAGATCTTTGGGATGCGGCGTGCGCGCGGTGAGGCTGCGCACGCTGCTGCGTAGGGCGCCGAATGCAGTCACGATCGTGCGCCGCCACTCGTCGAGATCGGTGCGGATGAGGTGCCACCGTTCGAGAGGAAAGTAGTCGTCGGCCGGATCGAGTAAGGCGCGGTAGAGGCGCTGCACCGGTAGACCTCCGGCGAGCGCCGCGGCCACCGTGGCGCCACTCGAGGTGCCGACGTAAAGGTCGAATCCGCGGGCGTCGAGCCCATCGAGCGTGTCCTCGAGCGCGGAAAGGGCGCCAATTTGATAAAGGCCCCCCGTCACCCCGCCTCCGGGCAGACACAGAGCGAGCCTCATTCGACTCATCGACTCTGCTTCATAACATGCCGGTGGGGCGGCGCGCTTCCCTACCTCGTATCGGCTTCGCGAGCCGTCCCACAGATTTCGCTGCCGCTGGCGATCCGCCCGAAGAGCGCCAAGAGACCGACGCTCACCACGGCGCCCGCTACGTTCTGCCAAGAGGTGAACACATCGGCTTCGGGGCCGGCGGCGATCGTGAGAATGGCGGACGCGGTGTTGAAAGCGGCGTGAAGCGCGAGGGCCGGCCAGATCGAACCGCTCACCGCACGCACGTACCCCATCGCCAGCCCCCCCAGCAGGTCAGGGAGGAAGTTGCGCGGCTCGCGGTGCGCCAGCGCAAAAAGGATGGAAATTCCGAGGACGGTGGCGACCGCGCCATGCCGGCGGCGCAGCCCGCGGAAGATGCCGCCCCGAAAGAGCAGCTCTTCGACCGCCGGTCCCAGGAGCCCGCCAGCGATGACCAGGGCAACCTGCAGATGGAGGGCTTTGACGTCGAAGAGCTGGTTAATGAGGTCGATTTGTTCCTGAGGCAACGGATAGCGCCGGTAGATGACACCGGCGATCAAGTTGACCGGCCCTTGCAACGCCAGCCCGAACAGCAAAGCGAGCAGCCACAGTGCGATGGGCGTGCGGCGCAAGCCGAGAACGTCGGCAAGGGGCCGCTCCCGCTCGTGCACGAGCGTGAGGAGCAAGAGCGTCGTCAAGAAGGCCGCTGCTTCGCAGAGCACGCGGCTTACCAGATCGAGCCCAGTCGCCTGCCCCGCGGCAACGACGACGAGCGCGAGGAAGAAATCGAGCGCAGCGATCGCGGACACCGACCATATGGCGGCGGCGAAGAAAGACATGCGCAGACGAACCGGACGCGGCGCGGCTCAGGCGGGCGCTTGCGAGCGATGTCGGTGACGACGCGGGGAACCGAGCAGTTCTTCTAGGGTAGTCAGGCTGTTTTCGTCGTTCGCCCGCTCTTGCTCGGCAGCGTCGGCGCTTTCCCCTGCCGTGAGGGACGGCTCGCCGGCGCCTTCGACAGGTGCAGGGTGGGGGTACGTCTCGGCTGCTTCCCAGCGTTCCGCCAAGCGCTCGGCGACGCGATCGAGCAGCGCACGCGTGGTCTCCCGGCTCTTGGCGCAGACGAACAAGGCGTCGCGGCGGGCGCGCCTCAAGGCGACCGCCTCGGTCGGGGCCACCAAATCGATCTTGTTGAAGACGAGCAAGCGGGGGATATCGAGCAGCGATAGGTCGGCCAAGAGCTTCTCGGTCGTCTCGATGTGCTTGACGTGGGCGGGGTCGGCGGCATCGACGACGTGCAGCAGGAGATCGGCGTCGGCCGTCTCTTCGAATGTCGCGCGGAACGCGGCAAACAGGTCTTTCGGCAGATCGCGGATGAACCCCACCGTGTCGGTAATGACGACCTCACGCTCCTCGGGAAAACGCAGGCGCCGCGAACGCGTGTCGAGGGTGGCGAAGAGCTTGTCTTCCGCCAGCACGTCGGAATGGGTGAGCGTGTTGAGCAGCGTGCTCTTGCCGGCGTTGGTGTAGCCGACGATGGCCACGACCGGCACTTCGAGTCGGCCGCGACGTCGCCGGCGCTCGCGCCGCTGCTTGGCCAAGGTCTTCAGCTGGGCCTCGAGGTGCGTGACCCGTTCCTTGGCCCGGCGGCGCCCGATCTCGAGCTTGGTTTCGCCCGGTCCGCGCCCGCCGATACCACCGGTGAGGCGCGAGAGCGCGTCGTCTTTCTGGCCGAGGCGAGGGAGCGAGTACTTGAGCTGGGCGAGCTCGACCTGCAGCTTGCCGTCGCGCGATTGAGCGCGCTGCGCGAAGATGTCGAGGATGAGCTGCGTGCGATCGATGATCTTGAGGTCGGTGTTCTTGCCGATGGCGGAGATCTGGGCGGGCGACAGGTTGCGCTCGAAAATGAGCGTCTCGGCGTCGGTTTCGACGGCGCGCACGACGACTTCATCGAGCTTGCCCTTGCCCATGACGAACTTGGGATCGATGCGATCGCGCAGCTGGACGATGGTGTCGGTCACTTCGACGCCCGCCGTGCGCGCCAGCTCGCGTAGCTCGGCCAGGCGCTCATCGATGTCGTCGCGCGCCCCGGCGTGCCCCGATTTTTCGCCGACCAAGACGAGGATGGCGCGGCCGTCCTTGGCCTCGACCTTGTTGAGCCGCTGCGATTTCGCAAACTCCGCTTCCAGCGACGACATGAGGTTGCCGAAGTCGAAATCGAGCTGATGCGGCGCCACCGGACCCACCTCGCGGTAGGGCGGGGAGCTCGGCGGAGGCGTGTTGTAGGCGTAAACGATACCGCGCGGGTTGCCGTCGGGCATGAGCTGCACGGCGGCGACGAGGTCGAGACGCAAGCGAACGAGATCGACCAGGTCGTCGCGCGTCAGCGCCTCGCCGTGCAAATGGGTGTGGATGAGCCGCAGCGCTCGAAAGCGCCCTTCGGCGGCGCGCAGCCGCCCGATGTCCGGCAAGAGCAGGCGCGAAGCATCACCGACGACGACGTAGTCGACCTTGCCCGATCGATGAACGAGCGCCCCCACCTGCCGCCCTGTTTGCCGCGACGCATCGCACAGTGAGCGAATGAGCTCTGGCGTGGCTACCCGGTCGAGCGGGATCTTGCGCCGGTAGATGTGTTCGAGGGTCTTGATGGCGCTCGGCGCGAGCCCCGTCTTGTTGCCATAGATTTCGGGCATATTTCGTTAGCGCTGCTCTTTCCGATTCTCCCGCCGGCGCGTGGGTCGTGGACGCTTCGATAGTGTTTAGGTTGGCTCGGTCGCTCGCGCAAGGTAAAGCCCTCCCCATGGCCACCTATACCGAGCTCGCGATCGACCAGGCGAGAGCCCTCGGCAGGGCATTTGGTCTCGACGTCGCCGCCGTCGCCGGCATACCGGCCGGCTCGGTCAACTCCAACTATCGGCTGACCCTGGTGGACGGCACCACGCTTTTCGCCCGGGTCTACGAAGAGCAGGATTCGGTGGGCGCCGAAAGTGAGGCGCGTCTCCTCGACCACCTCGCCAAGAGCGGCGTCGCCACGCCGCGACCCCTCCCCCGCTGCGACGGTGCGGGGTTTACGTTCGCGCTCGACACGGCGCGCATCGATCCGAACCCGGCGGCGGTTCGGCCGGTCGCGCTTTTTCCCTGGCGCGACGGCGAGATCCTCTGTCAGGCGAGGGTCACCCCCGAAGCGGCCAGGAAAGTCGGTGAAAAGCTGGCCGAGGTGCATCACGCCGGCCGGACCTTCGGCGAGCCCAAACCGGGCCGATTCCGCATTCCTGACCTCCGGGTTCGGCTCGAGCGCATCGGGCAAGCGCACGACCCGGAGCTACGCGCGATCGTGCCCGAGCTCCGCGCGCGGCTCGATAGGGCCGAACGCGAGCGCGACGCTAACCTTCCCGAGGGCATCATCCATAGCGATCTCTTTCGCGACAACGTTCTCTGGCAAGGCGGGACGCTGGTGGCTCTCCTCGACTTCGAGAGCGCCTGCACAGGCTCGTTTGCCTACGATCTGATGGTCACCGTTCTGTCCTGGTGCTACGGGGATGACTTCGATGAGCGCCTGGTGCGAGCGATGTTCGAAGGGTACGCCGCCAAGCGCCCGCTCTCCGGGGCCGAGGTCGCCGCGCTCGGAACCGAGGCGCGCATCGGCGCTTTGCGATTCACGATCACCCGCATCACCGACTACACCATGCGCCGCGGCCTCGGAGAGCGCGTGATGAAGGACTACCGCCGATTCTGGCTCCGCCATGAGCGCGTCGCCGAGCTCGGTCCCGCCTTTTGCCGGTGGTTCTCATGAACCGCACCTGGGGCGGCCGATTCAGTGGAACGCTCGAGGAGGCCATGCTTCGGCTTTCGGCGAGCGTCGAGGTGGACAGCGCGCTCGCCGATGACGACATCCGTGGATCGATGGCGCACGCGCGCGCTCTCGGTCGCGCCGGGTTGCTCACCGCGCCGGAGCTCGAGCGAATGTTGCAAGGGCTCGAGCAGGTGCGCGGCGAAGTGAAGAGCGGCACGCTCATCTGGAAGGACGAGCTCGAAGACGTGCATATGAACATCGAGACCCGTCTGGTCGAGATCATCGGGCCGCTGGGGGGCAAGCTCCACACCGGCCGCTCGCGCAACGACCAGGTCGCCACCGATCTGCGTCTCTGGGCGCGCCGGGCCGCGGCCGACATCGGGGCCGGCATCGACGAGCTTTGTCGGGTGCTCCTCGATCGCTCCGATGAGCACCTGACCACGCTCTTGCCCGGCTACACGCACCTGCAGCGGGCCCAGCCGGTGCGGCTCGCCCATCATTTTTTGGCGTGGTTCGAGATGTTGCGGCGCGACCGCGGCCGTGTCGACGACGCGGCAAAGCGCATGAACGAGTTGCCGCTCGGCGCCGGCGCCATCGCCGGCACGACGTTCGACATCGATCGGCACGCGCTCGCTGCGGATCTCGAATTCGATCGCCCCATGGCCAACAGCATCGATGCCACGGCGAGCCGTGATTTTTTGATCGAGCTCGCCGCCGCGCTGGCCATCACCGCCGTTCACCTCTCGCGCATCGGCGAAGAGATCGTCCTCTGGTCGAGCCAGGAGTTTCGGTTCGTCGAGCTCTCGGACGGGTTTGCTACCGGCTCATCGATGATGCCCCAAAAAAAGAACCCCGACGTCGCCGAGCTCGTGCGCGGCAAGAGCGCGCGGGTCATCGGCGACGTCGTGGCGTTGCTGACGCTCGAAAAAGGCCTCCCTCTCGGTTACAACCGCGATCTGCAAGAAGACAAGGCGCCCATTTTCGACGCCGTCGCTACGGTTGGCGTCTCGCTCGATGCCCTTCGCGGCGCGCTCGCTACCGCCACCTTTCGCATCGATCGCATGCGTTCCGCGCTCGGTGAAGGTCACCTCACCGCCACCGAGGTTGCCGATCATCTCGCCGCGCGCGGCGTCCCTTTTCGCGAGGCGCACGAGATCACGGGTCGCCTCGTGCGCGAGGCGATGGCGCGCGGCGTCCCCTTGCGCGAGGTGCCGACCGCCGTCATGCGCGGCTTTCACCCCCTGCTCGACGAATCGGTGCTTCCGCTGCTCGATCCGGAGATCGCCATCGAACGCCGCAAGACGTTCGGCGGGCCTTCGCTGGCGCACGTCAAGCAGGCCATCGCCACGGCGCGCCGCGCGCTGGGCACGGCCGATTGACGAGCTAGGCTGGATGGCATGAGCACCCGGCTTCACCGGCGCGATTGGCTCGGGCTCGGGCTAGCGGTTTCCGCGTCGAGCGCGGGGCGCGCGCTCTTCGCGGCGCCCAGCGCGCCGGGAGATAGCGCGTTCGATATCATCGATCTGAAGCTCGAAGGCGCACGCGATCTCGCGCGCCGCGCCGTCGTGCTCGTGCCCCGCGATCTGCCGAGCGGCGCCCGCGTCCCGCTCCTCGTACTGCTGCATGGTCTCGGCGAAACGAAGAGCGAAGACGCCGGCGTGCGCGCGTGGATCGATCGCTACGGTCTTCTCACCTGTCACGCGCGCCTCAAACATCCACCGGTCGCTCCCGAGACGGGTCGCGGCGATCTCAGCGCCGAGCGCGCGCGCGAGATCAACGACGACCTTGTCCGTCGGCCTTTCGACGGCAAAGCGGTGCTGGTCTGCCCTTTCACGCCCAACATCTGGCGTCTGCCGGATCCTCACCAGGCGCTCACTCGTTACGCCGACTGGATCGCGGACGTGCTGCTCCCCGAAGTCCGATCGAAGACCCCCGCCGACCCATCGCCGGCGCGCACCGGTATCGACGGATGCTCCCTTGGAGGCTTCATCGGCCTCGAGGTGTTCCTGCGCAAGCCGCAACTCTTCGCCGCTTGGGGCGGCGTCCAATCCGCTCTCGGGGAAGCGGCGGCCCCAACTATCGCGAACCGCGTGGCGGACGCACTCGCCAGTGCCGGCGCGCGCCGGCTGCACGTCGAGACGAGCACCGGCGACGCGTTCTATCGCGCCAACCTCGCCCTTTCCCGCGAGCTCAAGAAAAAGGGAATCGCCCACGACCTCTCCGTGCTCCCCGGGCCTCACGACCAGCCTTTTTTGCGCGAAGCGGGGACGCTTGAAATGCTCTTCTGGCACGATCGCGCGCTGTCGGGTTCGTGACATGAAATGGCCGGCTTGGGCAGCCGTTTTCGCGCTCCTTGCGCTCGTCGCTTGCAGGCGCCCGAACCAGGTCGGTGACCACGTGCTCGTCGAGTGGCGCGGCGGCGAGTACCCAGCCGTCATCGTGGGCGTGGAAGGTGTCTCGCGTTTTCGCGTCCACTACGACGGCTACAGCGAAGACTGGGACGAGACCATCCCCGCCACGCGTATTCACGGACGACTCAGCACCACGCCGGGAGCCGTCGCGCCGGTAGCAGCCAACAAGCCCCGCGCGCGGGCCAGCGCGAGTGCGTCGGTGGCGCCGCTTCCTCCCAGCGTTTACCACCTCGGCGACAGGGTTCGCGTCGAGTGGCACGGCTCGCTGTACCCCGCGAGCATCGTTGCCGTGCTCGGAGACGACCGTTACCGCGTGCACTACGAGGGTTACGGCGATGAGTGGGACGAAGACATCCCCATGAGCCGCATTCAGCGCAAGCGCGGCAACTGATTGCGTTCCAACACGCGCCGTAGCTAAAAGCGCCCGGCGACACCGAAGGCGAGCTCGCCTTTCGGTCCGACGCTCCATGCCGGGATCATCGTGAAGCGCGCGGCGGGCGTTGCTCGCGAGCGTCGCCGCGCCGCGCCGGAGACGCGGGGCGCTGGGGGAGCAGCCGTCGGCTCGGGATCGTCGTCGGGGATGTCCTCCCAGCCGAGCACCAGCGCGTCGATGAGGGGCGCCGTCACGAGGGCGATCGCGAAGCCTGTAAAAAAGCCGCTCGCTCCGCAATCGCTCGGTGCGTCCGCCGGCGCGCAGCGCACCCCTTGTCCGATGAACCCACCGAGCACCGGAAGCGCGAAGGTGCCACCCAGGCTAATGAGCCCTTTGTGAAACTCGCCGTGCGTCCAATGCGTCGCCGGGCCACCCAATGCGTAGAAGGGCATGCCCAGGAGAAACCCCACGGTGGAGGGCAGTGTTTTGAGCGGGCTGTCCGGAATTACCGTGGCCGCCGCAGCCACCACGCCGCCCACCTCGCCGGTCGCGAGGATTTGCCAACCATAGAACGATCGCGTGGCCGGGCGTTCGAGCGCCACGATTTCGGTGGCTACCTCCGCGGGCGGAGCCGCTGCGTGCGTCGTGCTGGGACCGATCGCGAGAGCGCCAGCCGTCAAGAGAGCGGCCCATCGGCGCGGCCCTCGGACTTTCCCCTTCATGCCGGGAGTCTGTAGCACGACGAGCCTCGAACATTCGAATCGGTCGCGGTTTGCACGTGATCGCCGTGCCACGATCGATCGCCGTCGTGCTACGGCGTCGTTACGCAGGCTCCGTTGCGACACACCGCGGAAACGCCCGCGGGGGGCGTGGGAGCGCAATCGGGGCATGCCGACATCTGCGGGCAGACTTCGGAGATGAGGAGCTTGTTGCCGACGCGACCGATGGCCACCCAGTCGCCCGTCGCCCCGCATTCGCAGCAAGCGAGCCCCTTGCGGAGCATGCATTCTTGATCACTGCCGCACTTCGTGTAGGTCGGATCTTTGCTCATATCGACCTTGGTACAGCGCCCCGATTCGCATCGCGCCATGAGATGCGGCTCGATCGTGGCGGCGCAATTCGGACACGGCGGAGGGTTGAGACCGCAGGTCTGTTGCAGGTAAGCGGTGCGATTCGCCGAGTTGATAGCCTCGAGCACCTCGAGTCCTAGGATTCCGCAGAGGCAGCACTTCACCGGCGCGAGCTCGCATTGCCCGGGGCCGGTGCACGCGCCGAAGTCGATCGTGCCTCCCGCGCCCCCCGATCCGCCGGTTCCGCCCTTTGCGCCAGAGCCACCCGTGCCCGTCGTCGTGCCGCCCACCGTCGTGCCGCTGCCGGTCGTGACGACGCCGCCAGTTCCCGTCGCGCTGGCGCCGCCCGCGCCGTTGGCGTTGCCGGTAGCGCCGCCTGTTCCGGCGTCGGCGTCGGGAGAGGAAGTGCGCCCTCCGCAACCGACGGCGAGAACGATTGCCATGACTCCCTCCCAAAGAAAGTGGCGCATCATGGCTACCCTACCTTGGTCCGTCCGCTCGGTCGAGCGGCGGACACACTCAAACCATGGCTTCGATGGAAGCGCGCACCGCGTTCATCAACTCGCCGCGCCCACTTTCGCCGAAGCGCGCCGGATCGACCGGCTCGCCGAATTCGAGCTCGACCGAAGCGCCCCGGTTCACGAGAGCGCCATCGGCCGGCAACACTTTCTCGGTGCCGCGGATCCCGACCGGCAAGATGCGAAGACCGGTGTCGAGCGCCAGCCGAAAGCCGCCGCCTTTGAACGTTCCGAGCTTGCCGGTGCGCGATCGCGTCCCTTCCGGCGCGATCCACACGTTGATGCCTTGTTCGAGCCGCGCGCGGGCGATCTCGATGCCCTGCTTGGCGCGCGCGCGGTCTTTTCTGTCGAGCTCGATGAAACCGGCTGCCCGCATGGCCCCTCCCCAGATGGGCACCCGGAAAAGCTCCTTTTTCGCAACCATCCGCAGCGTGCGCGGAAAACAGTCGAAGAGCAGCGGGATGTCGTAAAGACTGCGGTGGTTCGACATCACCACGAAGACCTCGTTGGTCGCGGCGCGCTCGGGATGCACGACGGTTCGCGTGACCTCGGCATGATCGAGCAGCTTTTTGGCCCACCCCTTCAGACGCGTGTCGCAGAGCTCGACGGTGACGCGCCCGCGCACCGCGTCCACCACCGTCGGCGCACTGACGGCCAGGGTTTCCATGACGCCCCCGAGTGAAAGAAGGAAACTCCCGGTCATGCGCGCTTGGCCGAGTAGAGATGCACGCCGGCGCGCTCGCCAAAGGCGATCGCGTCTTCGTAGGTTGCTTCGGCGTGCCGAATGATGCCCATCCCGGGGTCGGTGGTGAGCACCCGCTCGAGCCGTCGCTTGGCGGCGTCGCTTCCGTCGGCGACGACCACCATGCCGGCATGCAGCGAATTGCCGATCCCGACGCCGCCGCCGTGGTGAAAGCTCACCCAGGAAGCACCGGCCGCCGTGTTCACGAGCGCGTTCAAAATCGCGAAATCGGCGATCGCATCCGAGCCGTCTTTCATGGCCTCGGTTTCGCGGTAAGGCGATGCAACCGATCCGCAGTCGAGGTGATCACGGCCGATGACAATGGGCGCTTTGACCTTGCCGGTGCGCACGAGCTCGTTGAAAAGGAGCCCGATCTTCGCGCGGTCGCCGTAACCCAGCCAGCAGATGCGCGAAGGGAGCCCCTGGAATGCGACCCGCTCGCGGGCGAGCTCGATCCAGCGGACCAAGTCCTTGTCGTGGCTCATGGCGCGCAAGACGACGTCATCCGTCACGGCGATGTCGCCCGGGTCCCCCGAAAGCGCGACCCAGCGGAATGGGCCTTTGCCGGTGCAAAAGAGAGGGCGCACATAAGCAGGAACGAAGCCGGGGATTTCGAAGGCCCGCTCGCATCCCGCTTCTTTGGCATTGGCGCGGATGTTGTTGCCGTAATCGAACACTTCCGCGCCGCGCGCCTTCATGGCCAGCATGGCGTCGACTTCGAGCGCCATCGACGCCTTGGCGCGCGCCATGTACTCGCGCGGATCGCTCGCCCGCAGCTTGGCGGCGTCATCGAGCGAGAGACCGACGGGAATGTAGCCGCGCAAGGGATCGTGGGCGGCCGTTTGCTCCGTCACGAGATCGGGGATCACGCCCCGTTCGAGCAGGCGCGGGTAGACATCCGCCGCGTTGGCGCAGACCGCGATCGATCGCGCCTCGCCGCGGGCGCTCGCCGCGCGCACGGCGGAAAGTGCCGCCTCGAGATCGTCGACACGCTCGTCCACGTAGCGGGTCGCGAGACGTTTCGCGATGCGCTCGGGGTCGACCTCGATGGCGAGGCAAGAGATCCCCGCCATGACGGCCGCGAGCGGCTGAGCTCCCCCCATGCCTCCCAGACCCGCCGTGAGCAGCCACGGGGCCGTACGCGCCGCGGTTTTGCCGATCCGCTGCTCGCGCGCTTTGCGGGCCGCGACGAACGTCTCGTAGGTCCCCTGCAAGATGCCCTGGGTACCGATGTAGATCCACGAGCCGGCCGTCATCTGTCCGTACATGGTGAGGCCGAGGCCCTCGAGTCGCTGAAATTCGTCGAAGGTCGCCCATTTGGGGACGAGGTTGGCATTGGCGATGAGCACGCGCGGAGCGTCTTCGTGCGTGCGAAATCGGCCCACGGCCTTGCCCGACTGAACGAGCAAGGTCTCGTCGTTCTCGAGCGAGCGCAGCTCGCGGACGATGACGTCGAAGGCCTCCCACGACCGCGCGGCGCGCCCGGTCCCGCCGTACACGACGAGGTCCTCGGGGCGTTCAGCCACGTCGGGATCGAGGTTATTGTGCAGCATCCGGAGCGCCGCTTCTTGCACCCACCCTTTGCAAGACCGTTCGGCACCCCGCGGCGCCCGCACCTCCCTTGTGCCCTTGGCCATGCTTGTCTCTACCACGGGATGAATCGCCGTCGCGGCACGAAACTGGGCCGTCGGCCGTCCGATGCAAGGCTATGGTCGACTGCCCTTTTTCGCGACGCACGCCCGGTCGGGCCAAGCGCGCCGCCCCCGCAGGCGCGCTGTGCCGCTTCGCGATCATCGCCCTCATCGCCGGGCTCGGCCTCGGTGCGACGGGGTGTGCGCCCTCGCTCAGTGGCGCCATGCGCGCGTACGAACACGCTCGCTACCCGGAGGCGATGGAGGAACTGCGCACGGTCGAACCGGACGCATGCCACTGGGACACGTCCGATTCCGCGCGCTACGCGCTTTATCGGGGGCTCGCCCATCTTGCGCTGGGAGATCTCGCCGCGACGCGCTTCTGGTTCGGCCGCGTCGAGCGGGCGACCGCCGTCGATCCCGGGCTCCTTTCCGCCGATGACGCGGTGAAACTCGCCTCGGCGCGGGCGCACTTACCTCGCTGACGTTCGGCTTCTCGCCTCGTCGCGACCCTCCTTACGAGGCCACCCTACGCGCGCAGATGCGCCAGGACGCCGCGCTTGATGACGGTGTCGCGCGCCTGACGCTCGTCGACCTCGAGATGATCGATGGTGAAATGGAGGCCGCGGCTCTCGCGGCGTGAAGACGCGCACGATACGATGAGCTCGGCCACGGTGATGATGTTGCGTAGCTCGAGCAAATCGCGCGTCACGAGGTAGCGCCAGTAGTACTCGCGAATCTCCTCTTCCAGCACCGCGATGCGGCGCGCGGCGCGGCGCAGCCGCCCATCGGAGCGGACGATGTCCACGTAGTTCCACATGAGCTGCCGCAGCTCGGCCCAGTTGTGGCTGACGACGACGGCTTCGTCGCTCGGCGCCGCCGCGCCCGTCCTCCATCCCGGCACTTCGGGAAAAGGCGCCGATCTCAGCTCGGCGATCTGCGCTTCGAGTTTTTTGGCGGCGCGATGACCGAAGACGACCCCTTCCAAGAGCGAGTTCGACGCAAGGCGATTGGCGCCGTGGAGCCCGGTGCAAGCGCACTCGCCGATGGCCCAGAGACCCGGCAGCGTCGTGCGCCCGTGCAAATCGGTGGTGATGCCCCCGCACATGTAATGCGCCGCCGGAACGACGGGAATGGGCTGGGAGGTGATGTCGATCCCGAAGCGGAGACATTCCGCGAAAATATTGGGAAACCGCTCTTTCACGAAAGAAGCGGGTTTGTGCGTGATGTCGAGCAGGACGTGCTCGGAGCCGGTGCGCTTCATCTCGAAGTCGATGCAGCGCGCCACCACGTCGCGCGGCGCCAGATCCCCCATCGCATGGTGGCGGCTCATGAAGGCGTCGCCGTCGAGCCCGCGCAGCACCGCGCCTTCGCCGCGCAAGGCCTCACTCAAGAGAAAATTCTTGGCGCTCGGATGAAAAAGGCACGTCGGATGAAACTGGTAAAATTCCATATTGGCAATTTCAGCGCCCGCGCGAAACGCCATGGCCACGCCGTCGCCGCTCGCGACGTCGGGGTTCGTCGTATAGAGGTAAACCTTCCCCGCTCCGCCCGTGCCGAGCACCGTCGCACGCGCCAGCACGGTGTCGATGGCCCCCGTCGCGTTGTCGAGCACGTACGCTCCCACGCATTGATCGGGACCGCCGAACTTCGACATGAGGATGAGATCGACCCCCGTCCGCTCTTCGAGCACACGGATGCGGGGGTTTTGCGCGACCGCCTCGAGCAGCGCGCGTTCCACCTCGCGTCCGGTCATGTCCGCGGCGTGCGCGACGCGACGCGCGCTGTGCCCACCTTCGCGTGCCAGATCGAGGTCGGCGTCGGTTTCGGGAGAATGTGCGCTCGTGAACTGCACGCCAATTTCGCGCAGCATGGCAATTCGGCCCGGTCCCTCGCGCACGCAGATGTCGACGACGACCTGGTGGCAGAGGCCCGCTCCCGCCGACATCGTATCGTCAATGTGCGCGGCAAACGTGTCGCCCTGGGCGAGCACGCTGGCGATTCCACCTTGCGCATACTTGGTGTTGGATTCGTCGCGCCCACGCTTGGTGATGATGACGACGTCACCGTGCCGGGACGCTTCCAGCGCAAAGGACAGCCCGGCAATGCCGCTACCGAGCACCAAATAGTCGCATTCGAGAGGCATACGGCGGCTTTCGCTTTAGCACGGTAGAACGGCCAACTCCCGGCCAAATCCGTGGCGAGCGCCCACCCGAACCTGGATCCAGCGCCCCGAGCGGGGGGACGCGCGCCGCGGCAAAAGGCGCCAGCGTGGCGCGCCCGAACGCGCATCAACTCGGAAAACGATGCGACGATCGGATTGATGATGTCGGCGGAGCGGTTCTGGCCTATAAATCCTCGCCGTCAAAAATTCCTGTCCCACGACACTTCTGAATTGTGCATCACGCGGTCGCCTTAGTGGGCGACGGCAAACGCGAATTCTTTCGGAGGTACTCTCAAGTGAAGATCCTGGTCCCGGTCAAGCGGGTTAGCGACCCCGACAACGCCAACAAGATCAAAATTCCCGCCGGTGGCGCGAAGATTGACACCACCGGGCTCGAGTGGAAGCCGAACCCCTTCGACGAGTACGCGGTCGAAGCCGCCCTGCGCCTCACGGAAAACGGCGCCACGCCGAAGCAGCGCGGAGGTGAAGCGATCGTCGTCACCTTCGGTCCACCGGAAACCGTCACCACGCTGCGCTCCGCGCTGGCGACCGGCGCCGACCGCGCCATCCGCGTCGACAGCACCGACGAGATCCTCGACGGCTCGCTCGTCGCCAAGAGCCTCCGCGCTCTGGTCGAGAAAGAAAAACCCGATCTCGTGCTCATGGGCAAACAGGCGGTCGACGGCGACTCCAACCAGGTCGGCCAGATGCTGGCCGAGCTGCTCGGTTGGCCCATGGCGACCTTCGCCGCGACCATCAAAGAGGAAGAGGGTTCGCTTCTCGTCGGCCGCGAGGTCGACGGCGGCGTGCTCACGCTCCGCGTGAAGCTCCCCGCGGTCGTCACGGTCGACCTTCGCATCGTCGCGCCGACCAGCGTTTACTCGAAGCAAACCGCGCCCACCTTCAAGTACAACGACGGCGTCCGCTTCGCCGCGTTGCCCGCCATCATGTCGGCCAAAAAGAAGCCGCTCGCCGAGGTGAAGCTGACCGATCTCGCGCCCGACGCCTCGCTCAGCATCAAGTACGTCTCGTACGAACCGCCGCCGGCGCGCAAGGCCGGCGTCAAGGTCAAATCGGTGACAGAGCTCGTCGACAAGCTCGTCAACGAGGCCAAGGTTCTCTAACCCGTTCAGAAGCAAGAAGCAAAAGAGGAACTCGAATCATGGCCAACGTTTTGGTCGTTGCAGAATTCAGCGAAGGCAAACTCAAGAAGACGACGCACTCCGCCATCACCTTTGCGCAGACGGTTGCCAAAGGTACGAGCGGATCGTTCTCGATCCTCCTCATCGGCGGCGGCGCCAAGGCGGCGTCGGGCGAGCTCGCCGGATTCGGTGCCGCCAAGGTCCTCGTCGCGGACGACGCGAACCTCGCCAATTACGTCGCCGAACGCTACGCGCCCACCGTCGTGGCCACCGCCAAAGGCGGCTTCGATGTCGTCGTCACCGCCGCAGGCGCGTACGGCAAAGATCTCATGCCGCGCGTCGCCGCCGCTCTCGGCGCCGGGTACGCGACGGACATTTCCTCCGTCAAAGCCGACGGCGGCAAGCTCGTCTACAAGCGCCCGATGTTCGCCGGCAACGCCTACGGCTACTGCGAAATCACGACGCCCGTTCAGGTCGTTACCGTGCGGCAGAGCGAGTTCGCCCCCGCGCAACCGACAGGCGGGAATTCGCCCGTCGAAGCCGTCGCCGTTGCTCCCGCTGGCGCGGGCGCCGACCGCGTCACGTTCGTCTCCCTCGACCAGGTGAAGAACGAGCGCCCCGAGCTCACCGAAGCATCGGTGGTCGTCTCCGGCGGGCGCGCGCTGAAGGAACGCTTCAAAGAGGTGCTCGATCCGCTCGCCGACGTCCTCAGCGCCGCGGTGGGCGCGAGCCGCGCCGCCTGCGACGCGGGATACGCGCCGAGCGACCTTCAAGTCGGACAAACGGGCAAAGTCGTCGCGCCGAAGCTGTACTTCGCCATCGGCATCTCCGGCGCCATCCAACACCTTGCCGGCATGAAAGGATCGAAGGTCATCGTCGCCATCAACAAAGACGGCGAAGCCCCGATCTTCCAAGTCGCGGACTACGGCCTCGTCGCCGACCTTTTTCAGGCCGTGCCCGAGCTGGTGAGCGAGATCAAGAAGCGCAAGTCGGCCTGACGGAGCCAGGAGATCTACGACGATGAGTCTGACGTTCTATGGAGCACCCATGTCCACGGCGGGCATCACCGAGCTCGTGCTCGAAGAGCTCGGTGTGCCCTGCGAAACGGTAACCCTCGATATCAGCAAGGGCGACACCAAGAAGCCGGACTTTCTAAAGCTGAACCCCAACGCAAAGGTCCCCGTCCTCGTACACGACGGCAGCGTCATCTGGGAATCCGCGGCCATCACCATGTACTTGGGCGAGACCTTCGGCGTCGAAAAGAAGCTCTACCCTGCCCCGGGCCCCAAGCGCGGCGAAGCCATGAAGTGGATCGTGTGGACGAACGTCACCCTCGGCGAGGCCGTCAGCCGCTTGACCCGCAACACCACCGATTGGTTTCCCGCCGACGAACGCAACGCCAAAGCCGGCGAAACCGCCAAAAACGACATCGCGACCTGCCTGCGCATCCTCGACGAGGCACTCTCCGGCAAGCAGTATCTCCTCGGCGACTACAGCCTCGCCGACGCCCACCTCCACAGCATCGTCGGTTGGATGAAGATGCTGAACATCGATTTTGCCCCCTTCGCCCAGATTGGCGCATGGAGCGAGCGCTGCTCCGCACGCCCCGCCTACGCGAAGGTCGTGGGAAGCCATTCGTAGACGACGACGCCGGCAAAATCAGGTAAGTCTGCATCGCTCCTTGACTTTACGGCCCGCGCCGAGCATTGTGCGCCGCCGCACTTCCCTCGGGAGACATCGAGAGAAATCGCATCACGGGGCGTAGCGCAGCCTGGTAGCGCACACGGTTCGGGACCGTGGGGTCGGAGGTTCAAATCCTCTCGCCCCGACCGCAAGGTCGGAACTCGTAGAAGTTACAGTGAGTTGAAGATTCGACGCGGCGGAGTTGCCCGCCAGTTGCCCACCGGCGGCGATTAGCTGCCCGCCATCATCGCGTCGGTGTGGAATCGAGGCGGGCAACTGCCGCGCCGCCGGGCTTCCGCGGTAGGCTAGGCGTGCGTACGCTCCAAGCCCTTGAGCATGAACCGATACCGCGTCGCGCTCTGCTGCACTTTGCTCTGCGCCCTGTCGTCGTGCTCAAAAGAGCCTGCAGCTTCTGGCAAACGGGTGTCCGAGACTCGCCCCCCGCTACCACTGCTGCTCCCTCCGACTCCGGCGTTGCCATGTGTCCGGACGACGCGGTGCAGTGGATAAAAGTCATCGACGGCACGCACTGCGAAGTGCCGCGCGAGTTGCTCCTGGGCGGTTCTTCAGGGATGCCGCATCTCCGAACCGTTCGTGCGATTGGTCGACGGAGATGCGGGTAAGCCGATCGGATTCACCAGCCTCAGCATCTCGCCTACTTCCGTTTACGGTCTTATGTGGTTTCCCGAGCGGAGACATCTGGCTCGCTCTCAACGGGCGCCCGCTGATCTCACCGGAGGCCGCGCTCGATGCACATGTCGCACTGCGAGAGGCGACGACCGCCGTCTTCGACGTGCTGCGCGGCGGCGAGACCATCAAGCGCACGCTACACACGGCGGAGGCGACGCCAGCGAGTGCGACCCGCTCGAGCGCGCGAGCGAATGGCCACTGCTCGATGCAGTAGATCGGCGCCATCAGACTGCAATCGTTCCAGCACCCCCAGCTCGGTCCAGTCCTGGCCGGTCGCATCCGTGTCGCCCAGAGCGTGGTTTTGGCCGGCGCTCGCCGTCCAGTCAGCGCAGGTGTTGCCGCCATACTTGAGGCCATTGCCGTCGGTGCCGGTCATCGCGGGCACGGTGGCGCCGCAGGTGAAGTTGGAGGAGCCGCCCGCCGGAGCGAGGCCGAACTCCGTCTGATCACGAACCAATGGCGGGAGCGACCGAATTTCTTCAAGGCCGAACGCCGATTCAAGCGCTTGACAAAGCCGATTCAAACGCTTGACAAAAGAAGGTCGGTGGGACGGAGAGGGAGTCATAACTCAGACCGCGTCGTCACCACGCGAATCTCGTCTGGATTGAAGGTCTGCGGAGCGGCGTCCCCTTGTAGGTCGATGCACATGGCTCGCTGGATTCGCACGCGACCATCCCCGGGCTGACAATCTGAAGAGGAACGGCAGGTCTACGCCAACATGGTCGATCGAATCGCTTTGACTTACGCCTGGCTCGCGGCGTGTGTGT